>NZ_JACCLP010000002.1:0-334714 GCF_050937395.1 Treponema sp. OMZ 805
GAAATCTAAAAAAAAAAAAAAAAAAAAAAAAAAACCCCCCCCCCCCCCCCCCCCCGATACGTACGTACGGAAATCATCATTGCAAGACGGGAGGTATCTTATGAATACCGGAAAACGAATCTTCCCGCTTAGATATAAGCTTGTTTTATTTTTTGGGTTATTGATTTTAGCGGCGGGCGTTACGCTGGGAACTTTGGCAATAAGGACAGCACGTAAAGCCGTTATAGAAAAAATTGAAGTCCATCTTACCGACAAGGCGACAGACGTTGCAGAGATTGTCGACGGAAGAGCCTCTTCCTTTGTACAATTTGTAGAGGGACTTGCCCGTATGCCGTTTTTACGTGATAACAGTCTTTCATTGCAGGAAAAGGCGCGAATGATAACAATAGAAGCGGAACGGAATACAAAAATAGATTACTTCGGCGTGTGCGATCTCGAAGGTAATCGGTATGACGCGCATAGAGCCCTCACGTTTGTAAGTGACAGAGAATGGTTTCGGGCCGCTGCTAAGGGGAAAAACTATATTACGGAACCATTCCTTTCGCAAATAACGAATAATATGCAAATACTCTTTGCTGTTCCGGTCTATGACGACATGGATACCATCATCGGTGTTCTGAGTGCGGCGGCGCCGGCAAAATTGCTTTCCCAAGAAATAGAGGATATTATCGTTGGAAAAACAGGCGAGTGTTACATACTCGGATTAACCGGTACTACCATAGCGAATAAGAATTATGAGCGAGTAACCGGCAAACAAAATGCGATAGAAATGGCAAGAACAGACTCATCGCTTACTTCGTTAGCAACTTTTACCCGGCATGCACTTGACACCCAAAAAAGCGAAGTGGGCTATTATGAGTATAACGGCGTCACTAATATAGCCTCTTATGCAACCATACCGTCGACCGGTTGGACTGTTATTATAAAAGCTCCGGTGGATGAATTTATGAGAACCGTAAATGCGCTTCGCAGAGGCATTATGCTTACCGGTATTATTATTTTAGTATTATCGCTTGTCATTGTGTATATTATCGCCTATAAAATGATGCAGCCTGTTCAGGCTGTTGTCGCTGCATTGCGGGATATTGCTCACGGTGGAGGAGATTTAACGGTTCGCCTGCCGGTTATTGGAAATGATGAAATAACGAATTTGTCCGCATATTTCAACGAAACAATAGAAAAACTTGCCCTGTCGGTACGTGCTGTCGGTGCAAATAGCGGATCAATGGAAGAAATTGGAAATGAACTCGCTTCCAACATGGTCGAAACCGCGAGCGCCATCAACGAAATAAGCGCCAATATCGAAGGTGTAAAACAACAGGCAATGACACAGGCTGCAAGCGTAACCGAAACGGCAGCTACTATCGAAGAGATCGTTCGAACGATTAAGCAGCTTAATGGCAGTATCGAAATGCAGGCGGAAAGTGTTGCACAATCATCTTCTTCTATAGAACAGATGGTTGCAAATATCGCTTCAATTACCAAGACGCTTGAAAGTACCGACGGCGTTATTAAAAAGTTGGCTTCCGCAACCGGAGACGGCAAAGAAACAGTCGTAACCGCCAATACCGTAACGCAGAAAATTGCAGAAGAATCGGGAGGCTTGTTGGAAGCGTCGAGCGTTATTCAGCATATCGCTTCGCAGACAAACTTACTTGCAATGAACGCTGCAATAGAAGCCGCACACGCAGGGGAAGCCGGTAAGGGGTTTGCAGTTGTTGCCGACGAAATCCGAAAGCTGGCGGAAGATTCCGCAACGCAAGGCAAGGCAATAACTGCAACACTGAAAATATTAAGCGGAGAAATCGAAACACTTTCGGATTCTTCCAGAACAGCCGAAGAAAAATTCAGCACTATCTTTAACTTATCGGAACAGGTAAAGTCAATGAGCGACCGTCTGACTGAGGCAATGCGTGAACAAGAAAATGGTAGTAGAGAAGTGCTTGCCGCAATTAAAAATATCAATATGGTAACGGTTGAAGTAAGCGAGGGTTCTGCCGAAATGCTCAAAGGTGGCGAAGGGGTTGCGGAAGAGATGCAGAAGCTGAACGATCTTACCCGTGTCATTACCGACAGTATGAATGAAATGGCAGCGGGAGCGGTTCAAATCAATAATGCCGTGCAGGAAGTAAATGAAATTACACAAAAAAATAAACACAATATTGAAAGCTTAGTATCCGAAGTTAATAAATTTAAGGTTTAACCGGTTTCTTTGCAAGATTGCGAAAAATAAGTCGTCATTATTCTTTGACCCCTTATTTTTTTCTAACAGATAGGCAAACGCATCAGGCACCATCTTCAACTGTTATACGTCCATAGCAGTTCTGGGTGAACAGCCTCATTTTTCTGCGGGGATATTCAAGGAAGTGTCTGATGCGGTTACCCGGAAGAATTTTCAGGCAATACCTTGACGAGAGATAGAAATTCGCATAAGCTATTGAAGTGGAGGTTTGTCCGTGTTGAAGCTAAAAGCTCCCTTAATCATTGCCGGTGCAACATGCGTGTTATCTATGCTTATCGGACTGATAAGTGGGGTACGGTTCTTACATATTTTAGGAAGGGGGCTTATTGCCGGTGTAGGAGCCGGAGGCTTTGTGTTTTGCGCACGGATTCTCTTGGAGCGATTCATCCCCGATCTTTTTACCTCGCCGGCGTCATCGGATATCGCTGAAACGGCGAATAGTTCTTCCGGGGCAAATATTAATATTACCCTTGATGACGAGTTAGGCGCCGCAGCGCCGGTAACGGCAGGCGATAACGCGGAGACTTCTGTACCGCCGAATGCTGCAGAAATGCAGACAGAGCCGCAAAGTACGGAATCAGTTCCTGCGGACTCTACTTCGGATATCTCCGATAGCGGTGATGCTCGGAAAAACACCGAATCTTTGGATGCTTCTCCCTTTTCTTTTGACGACAGTCCTCAAGACGATAGCGACTTATCGGATTTACCCGATGCGGGTTCATTTATGGATGATGATAGTTTTGCTGAAACTGAAAATATTGATGACAGTATGCAAATGGATACCAGCGGTTTTTCGATGACCGGCATTCAAACTGACGGCAACGATAGTAAGGTAATGGCTCAGGCAATTAGAACCGTTTTAGCAACTGAGGATTAGAGGGTGGGTGTTGATAGAGTATGGGAAATGTCAGTTTAGATACGAGACCGGAAGACGAGCTTTGGCTTGAATATAAACATACGCAAGACCCGCATCTTCGTGAGTTTTTTATTATAAAATATGCACCTCTTGTAAAATACGTTGCCGGTAAAGTTGCCGTCGGTATGCCGAATAATGTTGAGTTTGATGATTTAGTCGGCTACGGTGTATTCGGTCTTCTGGATGCTATCGATAAATATGATCCCGAAAAAAATGTAAAATTCAATACTTATGCAGTAACACGCATCCGCGGCGCTATCTTCGATGAATTACGCTCAATTGATTGGGTACCCCGTTCGGTACGCCAGCAATCCCGTGAAATCGAAGAAGTGATAGCGGATTTGGAAGCTCGGTTGGGGCATGCTGCAACCGATTCGGAAATTGCCGAAGCGCTCAGTATGAGTGTGGAAGAATTCCATCAGGTTTTATTAAAGATTTCGGGTACCAGTATTATTTCCCTTACTGATTTACGGTTTGGATCGGATGATTCCGAGCAAACGCCGGTTGTAGACAGTATCGAAGCGCCTACTTCGCTTAATCCTGATGTCATTGTAGAGCGGGAAGAAATGAAGCGAATTATCGTGGATGCAATTAATGAACTTCCCGATAGAGAGAAAAAAGTATTAATCATGTATTACTATGAGGATATGACATTACGGGAAATTGGAAAAGTATTAGAGGTAACCGAATCGCGAGTATCTCAGATTCACACCAGTGCAAATCTAAAACTTAAAGCAAAATTGAGCAATATTCGTAAGGGTATCCGGTAGGAGCGTTGCTATGATACATTTTGAACAAATTCGGGAGCAGATGAAGGAACAATATGAAAAGGATTCCTCCCGTTTTTTTGTTGAAGTTACCGGGCAAACCCTCGAAGAAGCGATTGACAATGCTGCTGTTGAGCTTGGTTTACGCCGCTCTCTTATCGACTATGAAATTTTACAAAAAGGTGCATCGGGTTTTTTTGTCTTAAACCCTAAAGAATGGAAAATCCGCGCTTATGAAGCGCACAAAGTACAGAGACCTACTATTCACACAGAAACCGTAACAGGACTCGGCGCCGAAGAAGTGTCGGAAGAAAATATGAATAGAGACGGAGCCGCTTATGTGTTCTGCGCTCCCGATGGCGTATTCCTAAAAGTTACGCCGCCCAGCGGTAACGGTAGAAAAGTAGCGCTTGCCGATGTCGTTGAAAAAATACGCGACAGGAATGTGGCGGTTCCGCCGGATGAAATTTTAAAACCGATTGTCAAGGCATGTGCGGATGAATATGTCAGAATCGGACATTATGAATACTTGCCCGGCAATGATGCGCTGATGTCTGTTGAAATCAGTGATGATGAGATGAGGGCATACCTTTTCGTGTCACCCCCGATGCCCGGCGGCGCCGATGTGTCGGCAGATATGATTATCACCTTCTTATCAAATAATCGTGTTGTTTCAGGTGTTAACGAAAAAAGAGTTAAGCAATTCCAAGACAGCCCCGTATATCGAGAAAATTATCTGATTGCGGAAGGAACGCCGCCGCAAAAAGGCGCCGATGCTAAGATACTCTTCAACTTTGAAACCGATAATTCACAGCTGCGCCTCAAAGAAAACAAGAGCGGGCAGATTGATTTTAAAGAGCTTAATCTTATTCAAAATGTCATTGAAGGGCAGCCGCTCGCCCAAAAGGTTCCCGCTGAGGAAGGAAAGAGCGGAAGAACCGTTACCGGTAAATACCTGCCCGCTGCTGCCGGTAAGGATATCCCCATCCCATTGGGAAAGAACACCCGATTGGCAGAGGATAATCTGACGGTTGTTGCCGAAACGAAGGGACAAGTTCTGCTGATAAAGAACAAGATCAATGTCGAACCGATTATGACGATTGAGGGCAATGTGTCGATTAAGACCGGCAATATTATGTTCCTCGGAACCGTATACGTTAAGGGGAATGTTGACGACGGATTCTCTATTAAGGCTGCGGGTAATATCGAAGTAAAAGGCACTGTCGGGAAGGCATCATTGGATGCGGAAGGAGACATCGTCGTCAGTCAAGGTATTGCCGGAAAAGAAGGCGGACATATTCGTGCAGGCAAGTCAATATGGTCAAAATTTATTCAAAATATTGAATTGGTAGAAGCCGGCGACATGGTTGTCGTATCTGATGGTATTTTAAATTCGAAGATTATTGCTAACCATAAAGTTATCTGCCGCGGAAAACGTGCGGATATTATCGGCAGCCAAGTAACTGCATGCGAAGGGGTCTATGCCCGAAATCTCGGTAGTCCGGCAGGCGGTTCCGACACAATTATCAGCGTAGGGTTTGATCCGCGCAGTAAAGAGCAGTTGATCATATTAGAGAAAAAGTTGCTTGCCTCCGAAAAAGCGCTCACTGCGTTGAAGCTGGATTTAAAATCGCTTGAAGGTCAAAAAAAGATTCTCAAAGAGCTTTCCGAAGAAAAAGAAGCGTTGCTTAAAAAGAAAAAAGAGCTACGCTATATTAACGAGACGGAGATTAAAGAACTGCGGAACGAGATAGAACGGATACGGGATTATCTTACTGCGCTTAAAACGGAAGGGCGGGTATCTGTTTCCGGAAATATTTATACGGGTGTACGAATCGTTATTAAAGATATTATCGAAGATGTTCGGGTTGATTGCAAAGCAACAACATTCTTCTTGCAAAACGGTCTCGTGCGGTATGGTCCTTATGAAGATTATACCAATGATGAAGACGTAAAGAGGACGCCCAGTGGGTATTCAACCGATTGATCTGCAGACACTTTATACTCAACTTGATAAGGTCGGAAAGCTTCAAGGAGACGCGCGGCAGACATTTGCTGCAGAATTCGAAAACAGTCAGCAAGCCAATAAGGAAGATGCTGCGCGCCGCCAGCAAACGGTACAGAAGACCGAAGCCACAGGAGCCGAGAAAACGGCGATAAATAAAGACGGTTCAAACGGTTCTTCCGGAGGAGCATTCAACGATACCCCTCAAAAGCAAAAACAGGATTCGCCTCTTACGGACGAAAAATCATATTATATTCAAGACCCATCGCTTGGAAAAAAAATCGATATTTCAGGATAATTCCTATGCTTATTGCTGCCCTCATACTGCTCTGTATTAATATTATTTTAATGATTGTTTTTTATCGAAAGACATCGCATAACTTTTCGCAAAATGCATACCGCGACCGTATTCGGGAAGAAGTAAATCGGCTTATTATCGACATTGAACATGAATCGGATCATGCAGTAACGGTACTTGAAAATAAAATTCAACAGATAGAAAAGCTGCTTGCTGATACAGATAAACATATTGCGCTTGTTGAGCAGGAGCATGAAAAATGGCGAATGCAAAAAGAATTTCTTGGCGCCTATCGAACTTCACCGCAAGGAGATGGTGAACCGGCAGCCGATACTAAAAAAAATACCGTGATGATCTATAAAAAACCTATCGGCATCCCCGAAACTGCGGCAAAAGTCTCTCCTCTTTTGAATCCCCGGGAACAAGTTGTCGAACTGGCACGGCAAGGATTCTCGATCGACTTTATCGCCGAAAAAGTCGATCTCCCTCTTGGTGAAATTGCTCTTATTCTCTCCATCGGAGAGTAGCGAGGTATGGAAATTGATCTGAGAACCTCTAAAAACCTCAGTTTTTTAGAGGTTTTCCTTAAGCTTATTTGCGAGCAAAACAGTTAGAAAGGAGTAATGATGATTACCAATGCGCTTTTTTCGGATCTTTATGAGCTAACAATGGCTCAAGGTTATTTTAAACGCCAAAACAATCGGCCGTGTGTCTTTGATATGTTTTTTAGGCGCAATCCGTTTAGAGGAGGCTACGCGGTTCTTGCAGGACTTGAGCCGCTGCTCGAAGCGATTCAAGCCTTTCACTTTGATGAATCCGATATAGCCTACCTTGCGACCTTGCACCTTTTTGACGATGACTTTCTCAGCTATCTCAAGGATTTCCGCTTTTCAGGTTCGGTATGGGCAATGGATGAAGGGAGCCTTATATTTCCCAGCGAGCCGGTACTGCGCATTGAAGCGCCGATTATCGAAGCCTTGCTTCTTGAAGGGCTTATCCTTAATACTATCAACTTTCAAAGTTTGATTGCAACAAAGACCGCCCGCATCTGGCTTGCGTCGGGGAAATCTTCCATTATGGAATTCGGATTACGGCGCGCACAGGGGGCGGACGGTGCAATGAGTGCGACTCGTGCGGCTATTATCGGCGGAGCTGCCGGTACCAGCAATACACTCGGCGGAAAGCTTTACGGTGTGCCGGTGATGGGTACCATGGCTCACGCATGGGTAATGTCCTTCCCCAGCGAAGAAGAGGCATTTGAACAATATGCCGCCATCTATCCCGATAAATCGGTATTCCTTATCGACACGTACAACACGCTCGGTTCCGGTATCGAGGCGGCAATAAAAGTAGGAAAAAAACTGCAAGCACAAGGGAAAAACTTCGGTGTCAGACTCGATTCGGGGGATATGCAGTATTTAAGTACCGAAGTACGGAAACGCCTCGACGCCGCCGGATTACCCGAAGCTAAAATCTCCATTTCCAACGAACTAACCGAAGAAATTATCGAATCGCTCATTTTGAACAAAGCGCCGATTGACTCTTGGGGGGTCGGCACTCACATGGTAACCGGCGGGCAAGAGTCTTCGTTTACCGGTGTCTACAAACTTGCCGCGCGTCAATCCGGCGACGGAACATGGCTGCCGGTTATGAAGCTTTCGGATAATCCTGCAAAGATTACCAATCCGGGCATTAAACAAGTGTGGCGGCTCTACGACAACGACGGATTTTTTAAGGCTGATATTATCGGTTTATATGATGAAACGCTCGATGCCGAAGCAATGAACACCTACTATCATCCGTTGAATGACTACCAAAGTTTCTCGTTTAAGGCGGCAAAGGCAGAGGAATTGCTCCACCTAAAAATTACCGATGGCGTATACACCGGTAAAAAGGAAACACTGCAAGAGATGCACCAGCGGGCAAGTCGGCAACTGGAATGTTTACACCCGACTTCCCGCCGTCTGCTCAACCCGCACATCTACAAGGTGTCGCTTACAAAGACGCTCTTTGCAATGAAGCAGAAACTGTTGCATTCCCTGCGCTAGTGTGTCAAAAACACGGAAATCAATTTTTGAAAAAAAAGGACAATCAACCGACACTTAAGAGTGATATAGAGGACTATAGAAATCTCAGTGCAAAGGAAATGCTTCATTATGCCCGTCAGGAATGGTTGTAGGTAAAAATTGATTTCCGTGAGAAACACTTGACATACGCATTAAAAGTACGTATTGTATAGTTATGACTGCAAAAGAAGTATTAAAGCTCTTAAATCAAAACGGCTGGTATGTTTACGAAACAAAAGGGTCTCATTTCCAGCTTAAACATTCGGAAAGGCAAGGAAAAGTAACCATTCCTATGCACAGCGGAGATTTAAAGCCATGTACTTTGAATAGTATTTTAAAGCAAGCAGGATTAAAATAGGAGACCATATATGCGTAAAATGACTTATTTAGCGGTTTTTGAACCGGCTGGAAACGGCGCTTATAGCGTCTATTTTCCGAATGTTTTAGGTTGTGTAAGTTACGGAAAAAACTTTCAAGA
The DNA here is from genome assembly GCF_050937395.1 of Treponema sp. OMZ 805. Taxonomy (NCBI): domain Bacteria; kingdom Pseudomonadati; phylum Spirochaetota; class Spirochaetia; order Treponematales; family Treponemataceae; genus Treponema; species Treponema sp. OMZ 805. Next base: position 8,773 of record NZ_JACCLP010000002.1, read on the forward strand.
GGCGCAAGCAATGGCGCAAGAAGCGCTCGAATTGCATATATACGGTATGGAAAAAGACGGTGATACGTTGCCTATTGAAAATTTTTCTGATATACAAACAAATGCCGGTGATATAGTGTATGCCATTACCATTTATCCTGATTTTGTGAAAAATCAAATGGATAACCGGCGCGTTAAAACAAATTGTACTATTCCGTATACGCTAAAACGGAAAGCAGAAATGCAAGGTATAAATTTTTCTCAAGTATTGGAAACTTCGCTAAAAACAATGCTGCAATGAAATATTGATTATTTACAGCAGGAAATATAATGTTGTCAATAAAGGTGGCTTGACATATTCGTGTTTTGCCCTTACTATATAAACAGCAGTGTATAAGGGAGTTGGCTGTCAGCCGATCTTATACAACTAAAAAATTAAATATTCCACAACTGGAAGGAGATTTAATCTATGAAAAAAACACTTTTTGTACTGTTTACCGCAGCGATGTTGTTTGTAACGTTTGCGTGTAAACACGCTAATCCCGCACAGTATACGGGCGGGGGAGCCAAGCAGGATATGGCTGCACCGGATACGGTTACCATCCCGATTAACGTTATCAAGGCTTCTGACTTTTTGACCCGTTCGGTTCGTGAAAAGATCGTGTATAAGGTAAAGCAGAATGCATCAGCGAGCGGTAAGGTTATCGAAGGTACTGAGGAAGCAAAGACTAACTATGTCGACTGGGATTTCAGCGTTGGAAGAACGGAAAAAGAAGCATTAAGCGAAACGTTGATTGTAGGTCATGCGACTAAAAATGGACTTACGCCCGACACATTAGGTGATGTAAAAATTGACTACGGCAAAATAAAGCAGTGGTTCGGCAGAGATATTCAGGTCGGCGACCAATTCTGGCTCGGCTTCCGCTGCAGCAATCAAGACGGTGTGGAACTTGCCCGCATGGCTCACCATGTTAAAGTAGGAAACCCCACAACGCTCGATAAGGTAGCGCTCAAGTACGGTTTTAAAGGCTGGTATTTGGAAGCGCAATTGAATGGTAACTATCCGACGGCAACAGCCGATTTCTATCTTGGCGCCGATGCGCAAGCGAAAAAAATTAACGGCGACAAGCCGATAAACGGTCATGTTGTTACTAGTGGCGGTAACTCGATTACCTATTTCCTCTGCAAGGTGGATGATAAAGACATTGTCGTCGACCAGCCTTATCACGTTAAAGCGCACTATAAAGATGTGGAATTCGGCGGCGATGAAGGAATAACATCTTTTGTGGGTGAAGACGTTGTCTATGCAAAAGATGCAGTCGATGCCTGGAACTTTGTGTTGAAAGGCGCATCTAGCAAGGAATATGCGCTTTCTTCGGTAGCTGGACGCGATAAAATTGCCATTAACACCGCAGATCCGACTTTGACGTGGAACCCGATGAAAGACGCAGCCATGTTGTATCTGGATAAAACGGCTAACTCCGTTCTTGAGCGTGAAAACTATGCCATACTTGTATCGGAGAAGGAGAATCTTGAGGACGCAAACGAACTGACTTACAAAGTAGAACACGTGTCCGCTGCTCCGCCTGTTCCGGAGCATTATAAAGCGGAATTGAAGGGATTGCAGTTTGGCAAGGTGTACTATGCAAAGGTTATCTATTCCTATGACACCAAGAAAGCCAACTCCAAGGTGCGCGAGAAGCACGAGTCGCCGGTAGTCAGCTTTACTACCGATGACGGTCTTAAGAGCGTTAAGTATACTTTCGACTCAGGGTTAATAATAAACGGTACTATGGTTTCCGGTACTGCTGCTTCCGGCTTCCCCACCGACAACCCTGCAAGCCTTTCAACAACCGGTGTGCTCGATATTACAAACGGTAACAGCGCCCCCGCCTTACAGCTGGATGACACTAAAACGCTTGGTTCCACGGTAGGAAAGCCGTATGCAGAGAGCGAACTTGTTTTCGATATGCAGCTGCCTGCCAATATTAACACTGTTATCAGTGGTATGGCCACGAAATTTGTCGATAAAGATGATAACCCCTTAGGTGCGGCTGTTAATGATAAGGTACTGATGTCTGTTACGGCGGAAGGTACGGAAATTGCTCTCGTAATTGTGCCGACGGTTGTAAAGTCTAATCAATCTGGTGCTGTTGCTGGTAACTGGACAATTACGCCCGCTTCGATAAGACTGCGCGCTACTGCAGGCGATAAGGCTACCTATTCGGGTACGCCTGTTGTTGACACGGACGTAAAAACTGCTGGCTCACTGACCGGTCAGCCGTACGCTACTGTAGCTGGTTATGTCTATAACACAACTATGAAGAGTGCGTGGTTGGATTATCGGGCAGCTAAATTTAGCTTTACAAAGGCGAAAGTTAGAGGTGATTTCGGTTCCGTGAACGCCGAAACGGATGTAAAAGATGCGCTTCCCATGCCTAAATTTAACGGCTATCGCAGCTTTACCGTACTGTCAAACCAAGACGGTTTCCATATCGATAATGTAATGTACACCGTTAAGGATGCTGCCTTTAAACGGCATGTACGCTAAGCGTTTCCGTTCAATCCGGCGGCTGCGGAATAAACCTTCATCGGTTTTAACGCATCCCGGATTGTAGAACTCTTGCAAGACCTTAGGAAGCAGTTGCTTCCTAAGGTCTTTTTTTTGTCTTTTCTTTATGTGTGCTTAGTGTTTAGTGTTTAGTGTTTAGTGTTTAACACCGCGTTGAATAAGCGGCTTTTTTTGTCAATTGAAAAAATATGCGCTATAAGTCATATAATTAAATATGTGGAACGTTAATGTAAAGCAGAATGCTATTCCCGATTGGATTACAACTTTTCGATTTCAAGCTTGGAAAGACCCGTCAGCTTTGCAATCATGCTCATGTCAAAAGCTTCATTCTTCATCAGTCTTGCTGTTTCGAGCGCTTTTTGGTGGGAGCCGTCCGCAAAGCCGCGCTCAATACTTTGTTCAATACCTTGAGCAAAGGCTATTTCATGTTCTTCCGCTCGTTGCACTGCGATATCTGTCTCATAATCATATTCGGCGAGTAACATGTTCAATACCTCCTTTGATTTTCTTTTGGAAATATACGACGCATCTACGGTGTCATACGGCAAAAAAATGTCCTCAACGTTTCAGAAGCGGCACGGATGCCGCTGGTTCCAATCAGTAACGTGTTTGCATTGCAAACACGTAGGTCGAAAATGTACATGGATGTACATTTTTGACCGTGCCTGCGGTACTTTTTTGCCTAATTCCTTGTATCTGCATCGTCTATTTCCAAAAGCGGTGGCTATGCAGAACCGCCACGGATGGCGGTGATTCCATGCAGAAGTGAGTTTTTCATCTGAAAAACTCATCGTCCAATACGGTATATGGACGTACCGTATTGGACAGTGAATCTTTGTACTTTCTGTTCGCCGTACTCATGGCTGTTTCTCCTCGGGGACTATTGTAGCATGGATATGAGGATTTTGAAAGGTTACATAGTCGTTCCGGGCGGTACATTACGCATTGATACCTCATTACGCATTGGAAAGCTGCCGATACTATCGAGAAACGGAGGTTTGAGATATGAAATACTTACGATGTTATGTATATTTTTGCATATTGTGCATCAGTGTGATGTCATGCACAAGTACCCCGACTACCGGAGCGCTTTACTTTCCTATCACCGTATTAGCCGGTGTTGCCGATTTAACGGTTTCAACGGCAGGAGATACTCAAACGGATACTCATGATAAAACCGAAGCCTTTGCAAGAAATGCAAGAATACTGAATCGGGATCTAAATCTTGATGAAACAGAGCCGTATATTCAAAGAGAATCTCCGTCTGAATACGATCATCTTTCAAACATTCAGTTACAACCGCGGAAGAATAGTGCGCAAACGGTGAATCAGCAAAAAAATGATATGGAGCCTGTTTCTTCGATTAGATTGCAAAAAGGCGAGTCATTTACGATGCCGATACCGGTGCAGAAGAAAGTAACGGTCGTTGTTGAAAATAAGGATAGCAATGAACTAAGGTTTATGTGTACCGGTAAACAGTTCGTCTTGCAGCAGGGTGAAATGGTGATGCTGCATTTTCGGTAAACGATAAACGCCGCTTGCCATCACAGTAGCTGCAAACATCAGCAATACGGCTTATCTCTGCACGAAAAGCCGAAGTTGATGAGGATGCAGAATATTATGAAAACTATGACGCTCGATGAAGTTAAAAATCTTCCGCCGCTTACGGAAGAACGGCTAAACGAAATCAAAAATTTTCAAAATACTGATTTTTCGGACTGCCCAAAGCAGACAAAAGAGGAGCTTAAACAATTTCGTCCTTATTATGAGCTTCATACAACATTACAAAAACGTAAAAACCACACTGTACAGGTTAGTATTGATAGTGACATAATAGAAGCGTTACAGATTGAAACTCAAGAGTACCAACCACGCATAAATGCTATCTTACGGAAAGCTGTTTTTGGATAAACCATAAGGAACAAGGCACGAATAATCGACCTTTGTTGATTACAGCTAAAGGTCTCTCTAAAATCAGCTTTAGCTTAGAAAATGGGTATACTGATAGCAAAAATCGCTGAGGGTACCCCCTCTTTAAAACCTGCCCATCTATGCTATAATACAACAAGAGAGGAAACAGCTATGACTACGGCAAACAGAAAATATAAAGATTCGGTTTTTGTCGATCTTTTTGCAGAAGACGAAAAGGCTAAAGAAAACTTTTTATCGCTATATAACGCTTTGCACGGAACAAATCTGCAAATGTCTTGTCCTGTAGAAAACATAAGGCTCGATAATGTTATGTATATGAACATAATCAACGATGTTTCCTGCCTTGTCGACAATAAGATTATCGTTCTTGCAGAACATCAATCCACCATAAACGAAAACATGCCTTTGCGTTTTTTAGAATACATAGCAAGGCTCTATGAAAAACTTCAAGCTCCGACCGATAGATATTTAAGAAAGCTGTCTAAAATACCTACGCCGGAATTCTACGTTTTCTATAACGGCAAGGAAGATTACCCTGAAACTACAGTTCTAAAGTTATCTGATGCGTTTATAACAAAACCAGAAAAAGTGCCGCTGGAGCTTGAGGTAAAGGTATATAACATAAATAAGGACAAAGGAGCAGAAGTATTGAGCCGCTGTAAACCGCTTGAAGAATACAGTCTCTTTGTTGAAGAGGTAAGAAAACAAACGCAACTTGATCCTGAAAATGGCTTTACCAATGCGGTAAAGATATGTATAGAAAAAGGAATCTTAAAAGAATACTTACAGAGAAAATCACGGGAGGTAATAAATATGTTAGTAGCCGAATATGATTACGATACAGACATCGCAGTACAGAGAGAAGAAAGTCTAAGAATTGGAATACAACAAGGAATACAACAGGGTATTGAACAGGGTATTAAGCGAGGCTTTTCCGATGGAGTAATAAAAACAGCTTTAGCTTTTAAGAAAATGGGTATACCGATAGCAAAAATTGCTGAGGGTACAGGGCTTACTCAAGCGGAAATAGAAAAATTATAAACTTGTTACTAGCCGAATATGATTATGAAACCGATATAGCCGTACAACGAGCAGAAGAACGGGAAATAGCCTTTGCCACAGGCATTGAACAAGGTATATCTCAGGGAGCCTATCAAACCAAACTTGAAACGGCTAAGGCTTTTAAGCAGTTTGGTTTTGATATTGATAAAATAGCTGAAGGAACAGGCCTTTCCGTTGAAGAAATAAAGGCTCTATAAAAATCAACTTTTTGCAAATAGGCGGAGCAGATGCAAGGAGTTAGGCAAAAAAGTACCGCAGGTCTGTTGAACAGCGTACATCCCTGTCCGTTCTGCAGATGCTAAGAGATGACATGTTTTTAATTGCCGGTAAATGTGCTATGCTTATTTTGAGCGGCTCCAATAAAGCCGTTCAAAAATGCTGCCCGCCGAATATGGTTATAAAACCGATAGAACCGAAGCAAGATGTTTTAATCCATTCCCTACCGGCTTTGCAGGGCATCTTCTCTTTTAGGAAATGCCCTGCACCCAACTAACCGTGAGCCTTGCCGTTGCCAAGTAAAGCAAGGGATGTAGCCTGAGGTCGTTGTTGAAAATAAGGGGAGTCATGAACTAAGGTTTATATGTACCGGTAAACAGTTCGTCTTGCAGCAGGGGGAAATGGTGATGCTGCATTTTCGATAAATGATAAACGCCGCTTGTCATCACAGTAGCTGCAAACGCCACCAAGCTCGCAGAGTTTAATGAAACGGTAAAGTGTGCTATACTGCTATGGGATGGATAGATAAGGAGCGTTCTATGAACGATATAATGATGCGGCAATACAATATGCTTTCAAAGGAGCTGCAGCAGGAAGTGCAGCATTATATTGAATATTTATTTGTAAAAATGAAAAAAACGAATAGACAACATATTGTAACAATACCCCAGCAAGAAAAAAATAGAGCTTATGATGCCCTGATACAGTATGCTGGTTGCCTACCGCCGGATATTGATTATAAACAAGAAGCTATAGAATTTGCGGTTACGAAATATGAAAGTCTTACTTGATACAAATATTTTGGTTGATTTTCTGGCAAAGCGTCCTGTTTTTTTTAATAATGCACAAACTATCATTAAGAAATGTAAAGATAACGAAATAACAGGAATTGTAGCAGTTCATACTATTTCAACGTTTATTTTCAGCCGCTCAAATAGCGCGGCTGAAAAACACGTCGAGTTTGCTTGCTGCAAACTCGCTGATTGTACGTACGCTATCGCGTACCAATTCAGCATCCTCCAAAATTGATATTTTGTTCGGCTGCTGAATTTTAAGGAACGTTATTTTATATCTTAAAGAAGTATATTCCGGCAGAGAATGTACGAGAAATTTTTTGCAATTTATTCGAAATCATTGGAATCGGTAGTGCAAATAAAGAGAGCATTTTAAATGCTTTAAAGAATAAAATATTTCCTGATTTTGAAGATGGTTTGCAATATCAATGTGCATTAGAAGAATCGGTAGATTGCATTATTACACGCAATAAAAAAGATTTTTTTGGGTCAAAAATACCCGTGTATACGCCGGATGAATTTTTAGCATAAAGCTTTGGGTAGGTTAACTAAAAAAGCCTGTTCTTCCGCAAAGGAAAAACAGGCTTTGTGCATCACAAAGGTTCTCTAAAAAACAATCAGTTTTCTAGCAATGTAAAATTCGGTGCGCGCTAAGCATAAGCTCAACACGCCCCTTAAAAAATTACAGGCTGCCTTTTGCCGCTTTAACCGCTTCGGTCAGCATCGGAAGTACCTTGAACAGGTCTCCTGCAATACCGTAGTCGGCTACACCGAAGATCGGCGCATCGGGGTTCTTGTTGACCGCGATGATGTACTCGGAATCCTGCATACCGGCAAGGTGCTGAATTGCTCCGGAAATACCGACTGCCACATAGATGTGCGGATGTACGGTTTTACCGGTCTGTCCAACCTGATGGTTTGCATCCATCCAGCCGGAGTCAACAACGGCACGGGAAGCTCCGACAACGCCGCCGAGCGCCTGAGCCAAATCCTCAGCCAGTTTGATACCTGCTTTGGGGTCTTTACCGATACCGCGGCCGACGGAAACAACCACATTTGCTCCGATCAAGTCTACGATATTCTTTGCGGTTTTCTTGATTTCGAGGATATCAACGCTGATATCGGCTTTGGAAAGCTCAACTGCCGGTTTTTCAATTACGGTCTTTGCCGCTTTTGCCGAATCAAAGTCCTGCTTCTTCATAACGCCGGGACGCACGGTTGCAATCTGCGGGCGGAAGCGGGGACACACAATCGTTGCCATCAAGTGACCGCCGAACGCCGGACGGGTCATCTTTAAGTTGGTGTTTACCTTAAAGGGTGTCTTTTCGACATCCATCGTCGAGCTGGTGCGGAGAAATTCCTTGTATTTTTCCGTATCGACGTCGAGGTGCGTGGTGTCGGCGGTCAATCCGGTATGGAGCCGTGCGGCACAGCGGGGACCTAAGTCGCGTCCGATGGTTGTTGCACCGATTAAGAAAACTTCCGGTTTTTTGTCCTGTACCAATGCGGTAATCACTTTTGTATACGCATCGGTTGTATAATCGGCAAGAAGATCGTGTTCGCAGTAGTACACCTTATCGGCGCCGTAGCCGCCGAGATTCTTTAATGCATCTTCTTTAATACCTTTTCCAAGTACAACGCCGCAGAGTTCGCCCTTTAATTCATCGGCGAGCTTCCGGCCTTCGCTCAATAATTCAAACGAGGTGTTGAGGATTTCTCCGTTGCGCTGTTCACAAAATACCCACACGCCTTTGAAGGCTTCAGTGTCTTTGCTATCGTAAGCCATTTGTACATTCTCCTCCTTCATTAAATGATATGTTTTTCTGCCAGCATACCGACGAGCTTTTCACAAGCGGCTTTGTCGGCGCCTTCCATCATCGTACCGGCGCCTTTCTGCGGCGGGGTAAAGGACTTGTATACGTTTGTCGGAGAACCTTCCAAACCGATCGTGTCTTTATCGATGAGCGGGTCGTCCTTCAAGGTTTCGTAATTGTATACCTCATACGGCTTTGAGTAGCATTCCATAATACCGCTGACGCTCATATAGCGCGGTTCGTTCAGCTCTTTAATACAGGTGATAAGACAGGGCGTCTTTACCTTGAGCATCATGTAGCCGTCTTCGAGCATACGCTTTACCGTCAGTGTGTTGCCTTCTTTTTTAATATCAGCTGCGTAGGTGATCTGCGGGAGATTCAGTTTTTCAGCGATCTGCGGACCTACCTGTGCGGTGTCTCCGTCGATTGCCTGACGGCCGCAGAATACAACATCTTCCGGCCCGACACCGACGCGGCGTACAGCTGCTGCCAAAATCTGGCTGGTAGCATACGTGTCACTTCCGCCGAACTCACGGCTGGAAACCAGTACCGCCTTGTCAACGCCGCGCGCCAACAGCTCACGGAGCATGCTTTCTGCAGGGGGCGGCCCCATCGAAATAGCGACAACTTCACAGCCGGTTTGATCTTTTAGCTGCAGCGCCGCTTCAATCGCGTTTAAGTCATCGGGGTTGGTGATGGTCATCATCGAAGCGCGGTCAAGCTGCCCGTTTTCTTTGACGGCAACTTTTCCGGATGTATCGGGAACTTGTTTTACACAAACAATAGCTTTCATCTGTTCTTGTCCTCCTTAATTGACGCCGAGGTTTGCGGCAATAACCATGCGCTGTACTTCGCTCGTGCCTTCGTAAATTTCCGTAATCTTTGCGTCGCGCATCATCCGCTCAATCGGGTAGTCGCGGGTATAGCCGTATCCGCCGAAGAGCTGTAAACAGCGGCGGGTTACATCGCTTGCGACCTCAGCTGCAACGAGCTTCGCCATTGCCGCTTCCGCAGAATACCGGATATTGGGATTTTCGTTGGCTGCCTGTTTCTTGCATGCTGCCGCATAGACAAGATACTGAGCGCCTTGTGTTCGGGCTGCCATATCTGCGAGCTGGAACTGAGTGTTCTGCTGCTGGCTGATGCGCTTTCCGAACTGGACACGTTCTTTTGTGTATTTGATGGTTTCTTCAATAGCGCCTTCCGCAATACCGAGCGCCTGTGCTGCAATACCGATACGTCCGCCGTCAAGGGTTGCCATAGCGATAATAAAGCCGCGTCCCTGTACGCCGAGGAGATTTTCTTTCGGTACAATGCAGTCTTCAAAGACCAATTCGCAGGTTGAAGAACCGCGGATACCCATCTTCTTTTCATGCTTACCGACGGAGAAACCGGGGAAGCCGCGTTCTACGATAAACGCGCTGATCTCTTTCATAGAGCGGCCTTTTTTATCCTTTACCGTGCCGGTTACTGCAATAACGATAAAGACGTCGGCATAGCCCGCATTGGTGATAAAGATCTTGCTGCCGTTTAATACCCAGTGATCGCCGTCGAGTACTGCAGTGGTCTGCTGTCCTTGAGCATCGGTACCGGCGCCCGGTTCGGTTAATCCGAATGCACCGATTTTCTTACCGGAAGCTAAATCGGGTACATACTTCATCTTCTGCGCTTCCGTTCCGAAGTGCATAATCGGATCGATACAAAGTGACGTATGGGCGGAAATGATAACACCGGTCGTTCCGCATACCTTGCTCATTTCTTCTACGCACATAGCATAGGTTAAAACGTCAGCTCCTTGTCCGCCGTACTGTTTCGGAACGGGAATACCGAAGAATCCCAGCTTTGCCATCTTTTTGACATTCTCTTCAGGAAATTTTTCCTCTTCGTCGACTTCGGCAGCGAGCGGTTTTACTTCGTTTTGCGCAAAATCGCGAAACAGCTGCTGCGCCATGAGCTGTTCTCTGCTCAACGTAAAATCCATGTTGAATCTCCTTCGCTTATTGAATTTTATTAAAAATCTCTACTTTATATAGAGGCTTTTTCATAGTATAATAGCGGCGTACATTTTTAGCTGCAAGCAAGTAATAGTAGTATTTTTATAGATAGATTATATCAGCAAACCGCCGAAATGGATAGAGGAAGAATCTGATTTATCATACTTTTTTTCTCTTGAGCCTTTGCGTCGGGGGAGAATGATTATATGACAAGAATAGCCATAGCCGCGCTGGTGCGGGATACTTCGGCCTTTTTTGCGTCGAATGTAACGAAATCATACGAGTTTCGAGCGGAACAGCTTCGTAAGCTGGGAGCCGCCGTTCACGCATATCAGCAGCGAATAAGTGATGCGCTCTATAAGGATTTACACAAGGCGCCGATGGAAACCTATCTTACGGAAATCGGTATGGTGCAGGAAGAAGTCCGCTTCTTATCGAAACACTTGAAAAAATTGATGAAGCCGAAACGGGTACGCACGCCGCTCAGTCATTTTTTAGCGTCGAGTACGATTTATTACGAACCGTACGGCACCGTGCTGATTATGTCGCCGTGGAACTATCCCGTCAATTTAACGCTGACACCGCTTGCCGGTGCGATTGCTGCAGGAAACTGCGCGGTGATAAAGCCGTCGAATTATACTCCCGAAACCTCAAAAGTAATCGCCGATTTGATTGCGGAAACCTTTGATCCGAGCTTTGTTACGGTTGTAACCGGCGGACGAGAAGAGAATGCCGGGCTTTTGGAGCAAAAGTTCGATTACATCTTCTTTACCGGCGGTACGGTAGTCGGTAAGCTTGTTATGGAAGCAGCTGCGCGGAACCTGACGCCGGTAACGCTCGAACTCGGCGGCAAGTCCCCCTGTATCGTCGATAAAACCGCCGATATGAAAGCGGCGGCGCGACGTATCCTTTTCGGTAAGATACTGAACGGCGGACAAACCTGCGTCGCTCCCGACTATGTGTTAATTCACACTGCGGTAAAAGAAGCGTTTATCGAACAGTGTAAGGCAGTTCTCCGTGAATTTTTTCCGACGGACGCGTATGTCTCATGCAATATGACGCGGATTGTCAACGACAAACATTTTGAACGGCTCTCACATTTAATGGAAGGAGAAGCGGCTGTTATCGGCGGGGAAAAGGATGCGCACGGGCGTTTTATACCGCTGACGATACTGGACAATATCAGCTTTGAATCGCCGGTTATGCAGGAAGAAATTTTCGGCCCTATCTTACCGCTCATCTCATTTAGCGATGTGCAGTGGGCTGTCGACCAAATCCGTGCCCGCCCGAAGCCGCTTGCCCTCTATCTCTTTACCAAGGATGCCGCCGTAGAGCGGAAGATCCTGTCGGAAGTATCGTTCGGCGGCGGGTGCATCAACGACACAATCGTGCATCTTGCGACACCGTACATGCCCTTCGGCGGCGTCGGGACAAGCGGCATGGGGAATTACCACGGAAAACAAAGCTTTTACACTTTCAGCCACGAAAAGAGCGTAATGAAAAAATCCCTGCTGGTAGACTTACCGATGCGCTATCATCCTTATAGCGAGAAAAATTTCAACCTCGTTAAAAAGTTTATGTAGGTGCATACCGGACGGTGTATCCGGCTGTGCCCCGCAAGCTGTCTTGCGTGATTTTGCCTAAACCGGTATATTTCCAGATATTCCGGTTGCTGATATTTTACGAGGTTTATATGGATGCACTCTTACATGATTTTTTAATGAATTCATCGGTTGTAATATCGTTGATTGTGCTTGTTGCAAGCTTGTTTACGCTGAGTAAGGGTGCGGATTGGCTGGTAGACAGCGCGGTTGCCCTTTCGCTTAAATGGGGAATGCCCAAGATGGTGATCGGTGCGACGATTGTCAGTCTCGGCACGACCCTGCCCGAAGCGTCGGTGTCTACATTAGCGGCAATTAAAGGAAATGCGGAGCTTGCGCTTGGGAATGCTATCGGCTCGATTATTGCGGATACGGCTCTCATTATCGGGCTTGTCGCGATGCTCGGTACGGTGCCGGTCGATAAACGGCTCATCCATCGGCAGGGTACCGTGCAGTTTTCGGCAGCGCTGCTGTTGACGCTTGTTTCGCTCCCGTTCTTTTCCCCGGGCAGGGAAGGAAAAATCTATCAGTGGATGGGCTGGATTTTTGTCGTGCTGCTCGCGTGTTATATGTATATATCGTTCCGTTGGGCGAAAGAATCTATGGAAGAGAGCGAACAGGATACGGCAGAAGAAAATCAAAAGCCGTTGTGGCTGCTGCTTGTGTGGCTGGCTGTCGGAATTGCAACGGTTGTGCTGTCATCTAAAATACTGATTCCTACGGTAGAAGTTTCCGCTATAAAGATCGGTATTCCGCAGAGTATTATCGCGGCGACGTTGGTTGCATTCGGTACGAGCGTGCCCGAATTGGTAACTGCAATTACTGCCGTTCGGAAAGGACACGGAGAACTCGCGGCGGGCAACATCATCGGAGCGGATATCTTGAACGTCCTCTTTGTATTGGGTGTAGCGGCTGCGGTGACTCCCGCCGGTATCCGTGTGCCGGTAGATTTTTATTATCTGCAATTCCCGACCATGCTGCTGGTGCTCGGCATCTTCCGTTTTTGTTCAACACGTCAGCGCAGCGTCATAACACGGCTGCAAGGCGCGGTTCTTTTTATCTTTTATGCCGCATACATTGTTCTCAATTTTACATTAAGACATATCACAGGTTAAGGGCGGCAAGGCTGCCATGAATATCATTTTATTACGAGAGGAAGAACTTTCAGACGGGAATTTTTCTTTTGCCAAAACTGATGAACGCTTTTTACATATCAAAAAAGTGCTGAAGCTCGGTGTGGGTTCAGTATTCAAGGCGGGTATCATTGACGGGGAAAAAGGAACGGCGGAGATCACTTCCCTTTCCGATGAGCTGTTGACTGCACGGTTTACCGTAGCGGATAAGCAAGCTCCTGATGGGGTTGATGGAGCCTTTCCGGATCTAGCGTTGCCGCCCATCAGACTGATACTCGGGTTTCCGCGTCCCATTCAGCTGCGCCGTATTTTGCGTGATGTCGCAGGGCTTGGAATTGAGGCACTGTATCTGACCGGTACCGAGCTGGGGGAAAAATCCTATCTACAGGCCGATATCGCTGCGGAAACGGAGATAGAGCGGCTGCTGATTGACGGATGCAGTCAGGCAGGGGATACTCATATCCCGAACGTGTATCGAGCCTATAGTGTACGGCATTTTTTCGACCGGTATGAGGATGATATCCGTCCGGATCATCTGCGGGCGGTGCTCGATGTTCCTTTTCAAATTGAGCAAGGTTCTCAAGGTTCTATTGAACAAAATCGCATGAAACAAGGCCGTATTGGGCAAGACCGTATTGAACAAGCGCATAGTGAACAAGGCGACACACTCTGCATTCCTGTGATGTATCCGCTGCCTCAGCTGCAGTGGGACGGAAAACAAACGCTGTGGCTTGCCGTCGGGAATGAGCGGGGCTGGAGTCTGAATGAACGGCTGTTGTTTGCAAAAAAGCAATTCACTGCCTATACTATGGGACGGAGAATTTTGCGTACGGAAACCGCCGTTACTTCCGCTGTTGCAGTGTGTCTTGCATTATCCGGCGCATGGGATATGAGAGGAGTGCAATGAATCAGGATCAGGTAAAAGAGATATTATTGCAGATTGAAGAGTCGGAACTTGAATTTTCGGTAACGTTTACCGGCAAGGCGAGCAAGAAAGTCAACGGGCTTTATAAAAGCGATACGCATGAGATTTTGCTGCACAATAAAAACTTTTCCGTCGATAACGAACTGCTGTACACCGCTATTCACGAATATACGCATCATCGGCTCTGCGAGCTGGACGGCACCCGTTCCGGCCGTGTGCATACGCAGCGGTTTTGGAGCTATTTTCACCGGCTGCTGCAAAAGGCGGAGGAGAAGGGGCTGTATAAAATCGCTATGGAAGAATCGCCTGAACTGCTCGAACTGACGGATACAATCAGGACGACCATCATGACGGAGGACGGCAAGCTGATGAAGGAACTCGGCAGGCTTTTGAGCAAGGCGCGGGTGCTCTGTAAGCAAGCCGGTGTCCGCTACGAAGATTATATCGACCGTGTGCTGTGCCTGCCGCGCGCTTCCGCTGCGACGATTGAGAAAATACATGCGTTCGATGTAAAGCCGGAACTCGGCTATGAAGCGATGAAGGTGGTTGCGAATATCGCAAATCCCGATAAACGCGCCGCAGCAGAGGATCTTTTTTTACAAAAGCACAGCCCTGCGTTTGTGCGCGACAGTGTAAAAAATAAACCGCAGGATGAAGACCCGCGGCGTAAGTTGGAAAATGAAAAGCGCCGAATTGAGCGCACGATTGTCAGCCTGCAAGCGCGGCTCAGCGAGTTGGAAGACACGCTTGCAAAGATGCCCGTAACGCCGTTTATCTTTTGTTTTTTCTTTTTGCTGCGGCTGCTTTCTCCCCTCACTGCGGATAATACCGGAGTCGGGCAAATGCAAATACCTGCGATACCGGACATTCCTGAAGTTACTATCGGCGGAGGTATTACTCGGCCGCCTGCGCCTCCCGTTATTCAGCCTCCGACGTTTGTGCAACAAAAACGTACTCCATCGTCCGCAGCAGGGGCGAAGGGGAAACAGACGGGAAACGCCACGGCCGCTTCCGGTAATTCCGGTAAAAGCGATGTAAAAAAATCAACGGCGCTGAACGGGCTCAACGCTAAAACGCTGGCGGCATTAAGCCAGAACAGCGGCAACCTAACGCTGCTCAATAATTTGCTCGGCACTGATGCGGGATTAGGCGGCAATGCAGGCTTGGGCAATGTAACCGGTTTGCAAACCGATACGGGCGGCGCCGTTTTAACAAAGATTTTAACCGAACTGGAAAAACTGCAAGCGCAAACCGCTCAAGCTGCCGGCACAAGCGGCGGTACGAGTACCGATACCGTCAATGCTGCAAGTACTGCCGGAAATACCGGTGCGGGAACCAATGGAAACAATGCTGCCGGCACAAGCGGCGGTACAAGTACCGATACCGTCAATGCTGCCGGAAATACCGGCGCGGGCAATGCGGCAGAGGCTCACGCTGCGCTTGCACAAGGGGCTGCGGCGGAACTCATCCGGTTGCGGATAAACGGTAAGGAAATTAAAGACGATTTGGTGTATACATTTTGTTCCGCTCCCGCCGCAAACGGTTCGTTTTTGTACGGTGCAGACCGCCGCTTTACGGCTAACGGCGCCGAGCTGAATGAGACCGCTTATTTTCTATGCCGAAAGACGGAAGCTCAGCAGTACGAGATTACGATGGATTTACGCCAAGAACCGCTGAATGCAAATTCTTTTCTGTATAAACTCTATCAACTCAGCCCCGTATCGGTGGAGCAAACTTCGGATATCATCTTTTGGCATTATAAGGCTTCCGACCTTGAAGTGGAGTTGATATTTAGAATTAAGGACGGGAAGGCGTAACAAGCCGTACTGCATATAAGCAGGCAATGCCGAGTACTGCCGCTGCGGGAAGTATGAAGCCGCCGCCCAGCGAAATAAAAAAGTTATAAAGCCCGTGGAGAACAACCGCTGCGAGAAAGACGAACGCAGCTTTCCGCTTTGTTTTTGTGTATGCCATTGATGCATAAAAACAGCCGAGCGTCCCGTGTAATACGGCGGCGGTAACAAGCCGGAGAGACTGCACGTTGGAATACCGCAAACTATACGAGATATTTTCAAAACCGCTAAAGACAAAGCCGAAGAATACGCCAAGCAGCATACTTTGTGTAATGCCGAATCTTTTTTTTAAAACTATAGCTGCCGTTAAACCGAATACCGCTGCTTTTACACCTTCTTCTATCCAGGCTGTCGTAATAAAGCTGTTAAACAGGAGCCTCACCGCTTCCGATTGTTTTGCAATACCGGCATCTAAAAAAGTATGAACACTATGCTGGAGCGCAAGCACCGGAAGCAGTGACGCTGCCGCTGCAAAGAATACGGCGGCAAGCGTATAAACGGGAATGTGTTTTTTTATTGCAATACAGACCGCTGCCGATGCCGGTAAAAATGCCGTTATCAGTAGCCCGATAATACTCATGCTGTACGAACCGCTAGCATATCTTTCCGCCCGAAACTTTTATGTCGGAACCGTGTTCGACGATGGCTTCAAGTGCGTGGGTAATGCCGCTGACAATTGTTTCCAAGCTCATCGAGGGGGTAAGCGCCGGTTTCCCGATTACCTGTTCGGGCAGGAACGGAATATGGATAAAGCCGCTTTTCATCGGTTTTCCCGCCGCCGTTCTGGCTGCCGCAAGGTGCGCGACACCGTAACAAACATGGTTGCAAATAAAAGTACCCGCCGTATTGGAAATTGAAGCGGGAATTTTATGCGCTTTTATGTTTTCAACGATAGCTTTTATCGGAACGGTAACGAAATATGCAGCGGGGCCGCCTTTTACCACCGGTTCATCGATCGGTTGATTCCCTTCGTTATCGGGGATGCGGCAATCGTCGATGTTGATACCGACTCTTTCTACGGTAATTTCAGATCTGCCGCCTGCCTGCCCGATGCTTAACACCGCATCGGGATTTTCTTTCTCGACCGCTTCTTTTATCTTTGCTAAAGATTTTCCTACAACAGTCGGAATTTCAAGTTTGATAATCTGCGCGCCTAAAATGGTATCAGGCAATCGCTTAATTGTTTCCAGTGCGGGGTTGATTTTTTCTCCGCCGAAGGGATCAAATCCGGTAACTAAAATTTTCATCATTACTCCTAAAAGGCGAAGATTGACATCAAGATGATGTGCACGATGATCAAGGCAACCGACATAAAGGCTTGCGTTTTAATAAGCGTGTATTTATTTTCGGTTTCCAAAATTGCTGCGGGAACGATGTTGAAGTTCGCCGCCATCGGCGTTAAAAGTGTGCCGCAGTATCCGCAGGTCATACCGAGTGCACCGACAACTGCCGAATTTCCGCCTTGCATAATAACAAAGGGAACGCCGACGCCGATGGTAATGACGGTAAAGGCGGCAAATGCGTTACCCATAATCATCGTAAAGATTACCATGCCGAGGCAGTATGCGATAACACCGAGAATGGGTACCCCTTGCGGTACAATACCGCTTGCAAACTGGCCGATGATTTTACCGATACCGGCAGTTGCAAATATCGCTCCTAAAACGCCGAGTAATTGCGGAAGTAAGCTTGAGGAGCCGACTTGCATCAGCATCTTTGAAGTATCGTTGACGGTATTTTTCAATGTCGGTTTTGCCAATAACACCGCAAAAATCAATGCAATAATGGAGGCTGCGCCGACAACCTGAGCGGTCGAAAAACCGAAGATGATTGCCTTACCGGCAGCATTGGTTCCAAGCGAAATATTAAAGCTTTTGACCTGCGCCAATAGCATTGCTACAACGCCGATTAAAACCGCCGGAATAAAAATCTTATTGCCGACCTTTTGCGAATTTTTTTCTACTTCTTCTTTTTCGGCAGTCGGGAGGTCTGCAACCTTTACTTGTTTTGTCAGTGTGAGGATACCCAACAAAATCAATAATCCGCCGATAATAGCTCCGCCGTTCGGAACGTTCAATACGATCACTTTGCCGAACATAAACAACAAGCCCAAGATACCCCAAAACAAAAACGTCCCGCTCAAATGCTTTTTCCCTTTTAAGGAGATGAATGCGGTGATAATGGAAACAAGACCGCAGAGGCCGTAGATAATTTCGTCGATAATCATACTGTGCGAATGGATAAAACTAAACATCGCTTTTCTCCCCTTTCCTTAAGTGTTTTTCGAACAGCCAGCACTGGACAAGCGCAATGAGCACCATCGCAACGCCCGCTAAAATGGAATACTTTGCGACATCGATATTGCTGATATCAAACCCCTGTTCCTTCAAGGTGCCGGTAATTAACAAAACGCCGGATGCAACGGGAAATATATTTTGCCCGAAGAAGTTTCCGTAGTTTTCGGAAGCGCCGGCAAGCCCTTTGATTTTTTCAATATCTTCGTCAGTCAGTTTGATATTCTTCCGTGCGGCTCCCTCAGCCATCGGTAAAATGAGCGGACGGATAAACTGAACATGCCCGCCCAACCGAATTGAAAAAGCGGAAGCAATCGTTCTGATTACAATGTAGAGCCAAATAACCATACCGGCGCTTGCGCCCTTAATCTTTTTGATACATTCCGCAGCGCGTAGTTTTAAACCGTAGCGTTCCATAATAGCGATAACAGGGAACGAAATAAAAAATAAGCTCATATAACGGTTATTGACAAATCCCGTTCCAATTGCATTGAGCACTTCAACCAGTCCCATTTTTGCAATTAATCCGGTAACGAGACCGGAAATCAATACGACTGCGACAACGTCAAGTTTCAAAATAAAACCGACAATGATAATCGCAATGCCGATGAGAACAAAATAGTTCATATCATCTCCTTCTGATAAATAGTGATGAAAAAAGAACGGAGTTTTGAGAGATACATGATAACCGTAACTTTTTTAGAACACATTTTATCAGACTTACAGCCTGCTGTCTATTTAAAATTTTTTACATCGCAAATTAAATCTAAGGAAAAACTCTAAAAAACATACGCTTGACAAATGACTAAAATGTATATACCGTTAAGTATGGATGATGGGTTGTTTGAATGGGATAATGAAAAGGGGTTATATTATGATGCAGTCAATGACACTTTCGGAAGCTAAAAGTATGCTTACACAACAGCGGATAGAACAGTTAAAAACACTTGCTGAACAACCGATTGATACATCTGATATTCCGGAGCTAACACAAGAAGAGTTTTTTAAAATGTATCGTCCAATAAAAAAACCTCTTTCAATCCGTCTTGATTCGGACATTATTGTATGGCTTAAATCATACGGTAAGGGGTATCAGAGCCGAATAAATACCATTTTACGCAATGCAATGGCAGCGGAAAAACAAGCAGCACAGCGAAGATAATCCATTTGACACCGGTCAAACTTGTATTCAGCGAAGTACACGGACGTACTTCGCTGAACGAGCGACGCAGTAGATGCACTGTTGACCAGTGTACGTCCCTGTACCCTGGTCAACGACGAGATTTGTGTATACCACAAATCTCGCTGCTGCTTAATACCTCCGCCATCCTCGCCCAAAAATGAACATCCTTGTCCATTTTTGAACTGCGTGTTTGCAAGGCAAACACGCTACTGACGAGAACCCCCGCCATCCATGGCGCTGTTGAACAGTGTCCTTCCGTGTACACTGTTCAACGTCGAGTTTGCGGGGCAAACTCGCTGCTGCTTAATTTCACGGACATCCGTGTCCGTTCTGATACGTTGAGGATTTTCAACAGCGGCACGGATGCCGCTCGTATTAAACAGTAGCGAGTTTCGGCGGCGCCGAAACTCGCTGGCAAAAGCGTACAAGGATGTACGCTTTTGCCAATGCGACGAAGTAGATGCGCCGTATATTTTCAAAAGACCGATTTGACTAAACGTGAAGGATAGCGTAAAATCATCCGCTATGTCCGCTTCATTAAAACCGCTTATCATTCAAGGCGACCGCTCCATATTGCTCGACGTTCATGCGCCGGAAGCAACGGATGCGCGTTTTGCACTTATCCCCTTTGCAGAACTTGAAAAATCTCCCGAACACTTGCATACCTACCGCTTAACCGGCTTGTCATTATGGAACGCCGCAAGCGCAGGCTTTACTGCCGAAAAAATTACGGAAACGCTCAAGCGGTTTTCCCGATTTGATATTCCCCCTGCCGTACTCGGTTGGGTGGAAGAAACGTTCAGTAGATACGGCAAGATCAAACTGACTCAGTGTGAAGATGATTCGTTTTTGTATTTAACGGCGGAAAACGACCGAATATATCAAGAATTAAAAGCTTCGCCTAAGCTTGCAAAATATCTGGTCGCGGCGGAAAAACCGCGTTCGTTTTTAATTGCGCTTTTGAACCGCGGTACGGTAAAACAGGCGCTGCTGAAAATGGGTTGGCCGGTGCGCGATGAGGTACCGTTGAAAGACGGAGCGCCGCTTGCGGTTGATTTACGTACGCAGACAAAAAAAGAAAAAGATTTTATCATCCGCGACTATCAGCGGGAAGCGGCGGAAGCATTCACCGGAGATAAGGGACCGGGAACGGGTTTCGGTACGATTGTGCTGCCGTGCGGCGCCGGTAAAACGATTGTCGGTATGCTGGTTATGTCGATGCTGAACACTGATACATTGATTCTAACCACCAACACCGCCGCGGTGCATCAGTGGAAGCGCGAGTTAATCGATAAAACCGAATTGGAACCCGATACCATCGGTATTTATTCAAGCGATACCAAAGAGATTAAGCCGGTTACCGTAGCAACCTATCAAATTTTAACATGGCGACCGGACACCGAATCGGAGTTCCCTCATTTTAAGCTGTTTCGCGAACGGAACTGGGGCTTGATTATCTATGACGAAGTACATCTACTTCCCGCTCCGGTGTTTCGCATTACCGCGGAGCTGCAAGTGATCAGGCGGCTCGGCTTAACGGCAACGCTGATCAGGGAGGACGGCTGCGAAGGTGATGTATTCAGTCTCGTCGGCCCTAAACGCTATGACGTGCCGTGGAAGGAGCTGGAAGAAAAGGGCTGGATTGCTCACGCCTATTGTACGGAAATACGCATCCCCTTGCCGGTCTCTAAAGAGATTGAGTATGCCGCCGCCCCCTTGCGCGAAAAACACCGGATTGCGAGTGAGAACGAAGCAAAAAACGAAATTGTCCGGCAGCTGCTTGCACGGCATACCGACGACCAAATTTTGATTATCGGGCAATACATTACGCAGCTGAAAAAAATAGCCGAAGAGGTACATGCGCCGCTCATCACCGGAAAAACGCCGAATGCCGAGAGGGAAGTGTTGTACGACTCATTCAGAGCGGGCGATATTTCCGTACTGGTGGTTTCCAAGGTAGCGAATTTCGCAATCGATTTACCGGATGCTTCCGTGGCAATCCAAATTTCCGGAACTTTCGGCAGCCGGCAGGAGGAAGCCCAGCGGCTCGGGCGTATTCTTCGGCCTAAAGAGCGGGATTCGTTTTTTTACACGCTGGTAACCCGCCATTCCGTCGAAGAAGAATGCGCCGATCACCGTCAAAAATTCCTTGCGGAACAGGGCTATGCCTACTCGCTCATCACCGATGCGGATTTCTTCACAGATACATGCATACGATAGTGCAATGGAATCACTAAACTTCCAATTATAATTGCTTCAATAAAAACCTCTTCATATTTTTCCCCTTGTGCCGATATTCTTTAGAGAGGTTCTTATGATTAGAGGTTGGTACACTGCAGCAAGCGGCATGAACGCTCAGCAAAAACAGCTGGACGTTATCGCTCAGAATTTAGCAAATGCCGATACGACAAGCTATAAACGGGACGTTGCGACCCATAAAAATTTCCCCGAATTACTGATACGGCGCTTAAATGATGACGGCGTTGTTAAAAATCCTTTCGGTTCGTCAGACATTGCGCCCATTATCGGAAAACTCGGTCTTGGGGTGGAGCTGAATGAAATCTTTACCGAGTTTGAGCAAGGTTCCTTAAAGCAGACCAATGCGGCCTCCGATCTCGCGCTTGAAGGCAAGGGCTTTTTCTGCGTGGAAACCCCGTACGGTGAACGGTATACCCGCAACGGGAACTTTACCGTCGGTGTTGAAGGCTATTTGATGACCAAAGAAGGCTATCCCGTCCTTGGAGAAAATGGTCGCATTTTTTTGCAGGACAAGGAATATCAGGTAAAACAAAACGGCGAGATCTATGCACGGCCGATGACCGAACCCGATTCGGATGCAACGCTTACCGATCGGCTTAAAATCGTTACGTTTGAAAATGACCGGTATCTGAAAAAGCACGGTTCCAGTTTTTATCTTGATACACCCGTGTCGGGACCTGCTATCGCTGCGGAGGGCGGCGACCGTCCTGTTGTAATGCAGGGCTTTGTCGAAGCTTCAAATATTAAGGTAGTCAATGAGATGGTACGCATGATCGAGGTTAACCGTGCGTATGAAGCAAATCAAAAGACAATTCAATCCGAAGATACAATGATGAGTAAACTTTGGAACGAGGTTGCGAAAGTAAAATAGCGTAGGAGAAGTAGGAGAATAAGATGGTAAGAAGTTTATGGACAGCCGCAACCGGCATGAACAGCCAGCAAGCAAATATTGATACCGTTGCAAACAACCTTGCAAACGTGAATACCAGCGGTTTTAAAAAACAGCGGGCGGAGTTTGAAGACCTGCTGTATCAGACCATTCGGGCGGCG
This sequence comes from Treponema sp. OMZ 805, assembly GCF_050937395.1. Lineage (NCBI taxonomy): Bacteria > Pseudomonadati > Spirochaetota > Spirochaetia > Treponematales > Treponemataceae > Treponema > Treponema sp. OMZ 805. Next base: position 31,434 of record NZ_JACCLP010000002.1, read on the forward strand.
GGAACACCTGCAACCGAAGATACGATTACACCCGTCGGCGTGGAGATGGGGCACGGTGCAAAGCTCGCCGCAACGCAGCGGAATTTTGAACAAGGTTCGTTGCAGAACACAGGTGTTTCTACCGATGTGGCTATTGCAGGAGAGGGTTTTTTCCGTGTGCTGCAATATGACGGCACCTATGCGTACACACGGGACGGTTCCTTTAAAATCGATGCCGACCGGCAGTTGGTAACCTCAAACGGACTCCGCTGTTTGCCGGAAATTATTTTCCCGGAAAACTATCTTCCGCACACAATCGCAATCAGTCAAGACGGCAGGGTGTCGGTGCGGGTAGGGGAGCAGGATGATCCGGTAGAAGTAGGTCAGATTGAGCTGTACCGCTTCCAGAATCCGGTCGGGCTTTCCGCTCAAGGAAGCAATTTGTTCCGGCAAACTCCGGCATCTGGTCAGGCCATCGCAGGGCGCCCCGGCTTTAACGGCTTCGGCAAAACCGAGCATAAATTTTTGGAAATGTCGAACGTCTCTACCGTCAGCGAAATGGTCAACATGATTGTCGCACAGCGTGCCTATGAATTTAACTCAAAAGCCATCCAAACCAGCGACAATATGCTCGGTACCGCAGTCGGCTTAAAGCGGTAATTGATTGAAGGAGCGGATTTGATGATTGAAGCGGTAAAGCAGAATACCTATACAGTGCAGCAGCAGTCGGTAGTGCGGGATACTTCTCATACAAAAGGATCTCGTCCGGCGAACAAACATGCTGCAAAAAACACGCAAAGCTTTTCTCAGTTGCTCGATTCCTTAAAGACCGAATCCGCCCGTTTTTCTACGGCGAAGGAATCCGCTCATTCAAACCTCTCGACACGGCTTCCGGGTGAGTATCTAAGCTCATTTGAAATCGTCAATCCTACCGATGCAGATCGTGCGGCTCAACCTAAGGGTATGGGCGCCGTTTCTGCGGCACAACACTCCGGTACAAAAGCCACTATCGATAAAACCTCCGAACTGTATCAGCAAGCTCTTGAGCTTGAATCCTACTTTGTCAAAATCATGCTCGATTCCATGCGGAGTACACTCGGCAAAAACAGCCTGACCGGAAAAGACAGCTTTGCCGGTAAAATGTACGACGATATGATGTACGAAGAGCTTTCCCGCACAATGACTAAAAATGCGGGACTCGGCCTTGCCGATCAAATATATTTACAGCTTAATCAACAAGGGTAAGAAAATCTTTTTAAAACCTAAATATCTGGTTAGTAGGGGTATTGCATGAAACAAAAGAAACGACCGCGACCTCAGCATATCAGTCTGTGTAGATAGTGTCGTTTTGCAAACGTATTTTATCACAACTCACATTTGCTTGTAAAAAGCATCTCCATATATTATAATAAATCAATGGAAAATTATAATAAATCCGCAAGCGGACAGGGCGATGAACTTTTTGTCTGCGGCGGATGCAATGCAAAAATCGGCGCAGGGGTTTTGAGCGCCTTACTGAAAACACTTCCTAAAACTTCACATGAAGGCTTATTGGTCGGCTTCGACAGCTCCGATGATGCGGCCGTTATTCAGCTGACACCCGATATAGCAGTCATTCAGACCCTTGATTTTTTCCCGCCGATGGTAACCGATCCTACCCTTTTCGGGCAGATTGCAGCAGCAAATGCTTTAAGCGATATATATGCGATGGGCGGTGAGCCGGTATGTGCAATGAACATTGTCTGCTATCCTGAGGAAGCGACCCGCGATAATGCATACGCGGCGCTGCAAAGCATTCTAACCGGCGGCGCGGAAAAGGTGAAAGAAGCAGGCGCTGCGCTGGTGGGCGGGCACTCCATCCATGACCCCAAAATAAAATACGGACTTTCCGTGATGGGAACGATACACCCTAAGCGCATTTGGCGGAACAACACCCCGCAGGCGGGAGATGTGTTATTTTTAACCAAAAAACTAGGAATCGGGATTATCACCACCGCGTACAGCGCAGGAGAAGTTCCCCGCTCCGCCTTTGACGAAGCAGCTGCCTCGATGACCTACCTCAATAAATACGCAGCCGAAATTCTTCGGAACTTCACCGTTCATGCTTGCACGGACGTAACCGGTTTCGGCTTGAGCGGACACCTTTCGGAAATGACCGGCACGGATTTTACCGCCCGCCTTGACGCAAACCGTATTCCCTATATCGAGGCAGCGTATCAGGCAGCCGGTGAATTTTTGCTTACCGCCGGCGGACAGCGGAACCGGAACTTTGCCCAAGGAAAAATTCAATTCGGCATAAAAGATTTTGCACTCGAAGAAATCATCTTTGACCCGCAAACCTCAGGCGGTTTACTCTTTGCCGTCAGCCCCGCCGAAGCGGAAAAAATCAGACCGGCCTTTGCCGAGGCAGGAATCAGTCTATTCCAAATCGGCGCCATCGAACCGCGTGCAGATTATCCGATTGTGGTGAGATAACTTTAAAGAAGCGGAACAGTTAGGAATCGTTGCACTAACGCCGCGGGAGTTTATAGATACATTAAATGGAGGTCAAAAATGAGCACATTGAGTATTAGAATCCCGGATTCATATCATACAATGATAAAAGAAGTTGCTAAAATTGATAACATCTCAATAAATCAATTTATTGCCGCTGCAATAGGAGAAAAATTATCGGCACTACAAACGGAACAGTATATTGAGCAACGGGCAAAAAACGGATCGCGAGAAAAGTTTTTAGCTGTTTTACAAAAAGCTCCTAACAGCAAACCTGAAGAATGTGATGTATAAAACCTCGTGCGGATTATCCGATTGTGGTGAGATAATATATGGAGAGAAATGATGATTGAAGTAAATGCGATGGGCAAAGTGTGTCCCATTCCCGTCATTATGACGAAAAAAGTATTGAGCGAAAACACCGCAGGCGAAAACATCCTGATACGGGTGGATAACGAAATTGCGACCCAGAACCTGACCAAGATGGCTGGGCAGCTGAATATCAAGGCGAGCGTTACCAAGCTGAATGATGCGGAATACACCGTACTCTACGACTTTCAAGGCTGCGAGGCTTGTACTATTTTGAACGACACAAGCGTGCTGGAACAAGGCGTTGACGAATATGTTGTGGTGATCAATTCCGATAAGATGGGCACCGGTGATGAAGGCTTTGGCACAAAGCTGTTGGAGAACTTTGTGTATGCACTGACTGAACAGGATCGAATCCCTAAAATGGTAGTGATGTATAACTCCGGTATCCGCCTTGCAACCGAGAACGAAAAGACCGTCAAGGATTTAAAAACCTTACAGGACAAGGGAACGGAAGTGCTTGCATGCGGGCTGTGTTTGGATTTCTATGGCTTAAAAGAGAAACTGCAAGTCGGTTCGGCTACGAATATGTACCGTATTACGGAAATTATGCGTACCAATAAGGTCGTAAAGCCCTAAACCATGCAGAACGAAGTATTTTGCGTTATTTCATTTGATAGTGCTCATCAGGCAATCGCAGCGGAAATGGCAGTGACCGGTCTCTCCGGCGCCCGCCTGATCCCGCTCCCTCCGGAAATCTCGGAAGGTTGCGGAATGGCGCTGCGGGTCAACCGTGAAGATGCGGAAAAAGCGGTTGACTTATTAAAAACAAGCGGAGCTGCGTATCAGGATGTATATACCCTCACCGTCCACGGTGCAGACAGAACTGCTGTAAAGATGTCTGGGAAATAGTCGGAAGGGTAAGTAGTATGATTTATTTTGATAACAGTGCGACGACACTCCATAAGCCGGACAGTGTTGCAGATGCAGTGTATGACGCGATAGTCTCGCAGCAGTTTGCAAATCCGGGGCGTGCCGCGCATAAAACCGCCCATGCGGCACTCGCCTCTTTGTATAAAACCCGTGTTGCCGTTGCCCGTATCTTCCATATAACAGACCCGCTGCAAGTTGCCCTGTGCCAAAATGCAACGGCAGCCTTGAACCTTGTGCTCAAAAGTTTGTTCGGAGCAGGCGATCACCTCATTACCACTGCGCTTGAGCATAACTCGGTCTTGCGTCCGCTCTATCAGCTGGAAAGTCAGGGGGCGGAGCTTTCGATTATCGGCTTTGATCTTGAAACAGGCGCGCTTGACTATACGGCAATGGAAACGCAGATACGGAGCAATACCAAGGCGATTATTGTTACCGCCTGCTCCAATGTTATCGGCGCCGTTCCCGATATGCAGAGAATTTACGGCTTATGCAGAAAGAATGGGTTGACGCTGATTATCGATGCATCCCAAAGCGCCGGTACCATGCCGATGGATATTTCGCAATATGAACAAACTATTGTCTGCTTTACCGGGCATAAAGGGTTGTATGGTCCACAGGGTACCGGCGGCATCGTCGTGAACGGCGACTTTGCTTTTAAGCCGGTGTTTTCCGGCGGCAGCGGCATTCATTCTTTTGACAAAACACACCCTGCAACAATGCCTGATGTGTTTGAAGCCGGCACCATGAATGTGCCTTCCTTTGCCGGACTGACTGCAGGATGTGCATACATCGAAAATCTCGGACAAGAGAATGCCGCTGCGTATTTAGCAAAGCTGCGCGCATACTTTTTCAAACTCGCCGCAGACCTTCCGTTTATCACGCTCTATGCACCGAAAGTGCAGAATGCCGGTCCCGTTATCGGGCTGAACATTGGAACCGTGCCGTCTTCTGAAGTGAGCCGCCTCCTTGATGAACGGTACGGCATTGCAACCCGTCCGGGTGCCCACTGCGCTCCGCTTGTACACCGGAGCTATAAAACGGAAGCGCAAGGGATTGTCCGCTTCAGCTTTTCTACGTTTAATACGCCGGAAGAGATAGAGGCAGCTATTGATGCTCTTGGCGCCATCAGCGAGTCCTTTTGAAAATATACGACGCATCTGCGCCAAAACTATACATCCGTGTATAGTTTTGGCTACGAGTTTCGCGTCACCGCGAAACATCGCTTCTGCATAAAACTACCGCCATCCATGGCGGTACTGCGGTATGTTGATTTGGCAGGAGAGCAAACTCACCAGGCAGAGTAGATAAAAGCGCAGAATAATTGAGGCCGTGAGACCATTTGAACCATCTTCAACTGTTGTACATCCGTGTACAACAGTTGAAGGCGAGTTTTGTGCGTGCACAAAACATCGCTGCTGCATAAAACCACCGCCATCCGTGGCAGTTCTGGTTGAACGGCCTCAATTATTCTGCGGGGATGCTAAGAAATAGCCATGATGCGTTTGCACGGGGCTTGACTTTCTTTTGAAATTATGGAATACTCGTTCAGTCTTGCTAAGACATTTAAGCAATGGGCCATTAGCTCAGCTGGTAGAGCAACAGACTCTTAATCTGTGGGTCGCAGGTTCGAAGCCTGCATGGCTCAGATGAATAGGGTTTAAGTAGCCTAAAGGTTAGGACTTGACTTTCCTAGAAATCATCGGTATATTGTTTCGACTCACTTTGTGAGCGAGAGTGGTGGAATTGGCAGACACGCCAGACTTAGGATCTGGTGCCTCGGCGTGAGGGTTCAAGTCCCTCCTCTCGCAGGATTCCACACAGTCCATACCGAGCGATATATTTTGCGGGAATAGCTCAGTGGTAGAGCGCCACCTTGCCAAGGTGGATGTCGCGGGTTCAATCCCCGTTTCCCGCTCTTACAGAAGCGATTCGGTACATCCGAATCGCTTTTTTTTTAACCGGACGTTTCCGGTAAAGAATAAAGTTCTCTTGAGAGAAACCTTTTTAGGATCATAAGGATATGCCAATGAATTTTACGAAAGAATTTACCCCTATCGAAAAGTCTCGGATGAAACTTTCGATCACCGTTAAACAGGATGAGGTGCAAAACCGATATGCACTTTTAACGAAAAAATATGCGAAACAGCTCCAAATACCGGGCTTTCGTAAAGGCAAAGTACCGGTAAAAATCCTTGAACAAAAATTCGGCGAAACGCTGCGTGCCGAAACGTATGACGAAGTAATTCAGAATGTATTGGAAGAAGTGTTTGATGCTGCGGATAAATATTCACGGCCGTTGCCCTATTCGCAGCCTGAACTTGACGGTACACCCGATTTCAAACTCGACTCCGACTTGGTATTTACCGTTCTGTATGATGTGCTTCCCAAAGTAGAAATAACAAAGACGGAAGGCTTTACGGTATCCGTTCCCAAAGTGACCGTTACTGATGCCGATATCGAAAAAGAATTGAAGCTGATACAGGAACGCAATGCACTTGTCATCGATTGCAGCGATTCCGATACCGTTCAGAATGATAATATCGTAACTATCAACTATGTACAGCTTGATGATGCCGATGCGGAAATCGAAAGCTCAAAACGGAATGATTTTGTATTTACCGTTGGTAAGGGACAATTCCATTACGGCGTAGATGATGAGCTTATCGGTATGAAAAAAGGCGAAGAAAAGGTTATCACCAAGACATACCCTGCCGACCATATCGATAAAGAGCTTGCAGGAAAGACAATCAAGTTAAAGGTTACCGTAACTGCATTGAAGCGCAAAGACTTGCCCGCTATCGATGATGATCTTGCACAGGATGTCAGCGAGAAATACAAGACCCTTGCCGACTTAAAAGCCGACATATCGAAGAATCTTACCCGTCAGGTAGAAGATGTTTTAGAGCGGAAAAAGACCGACGATCTGCTGAAGCAGATGGCGGAAGCTAATCCTATAGAATTGCCTGAGTCCATGATTAAGGCGGAACTCGAAGGGCGGTGGGCTATGCTGGCACAGCGGTTGGGAATGTCGCCCGAAAACTTAGAAAAACTGACAGGCGGTGTAAACGGTAAGTTTTCTAAAGAATCTGCGATGGGTGAATGGCGGGCGGAGGCTGAGCTACGGCTTAAAACCCGCATTATTGTTGAAAAACTGATGGAAGAACGGGCTATTACTGCTTCGCCGGAAGATGTTGAAGCGGAATATGCTTCGATAGCCGAACGTACAGGGGCTTCAACGGAAGATGTTAAAAAGCATTATGACGGTACCCCCCGCGAAAAAGAATATTTGATTGATGATATTAAGGAGAAAAAACTCTACACACAGCTTTTTGAAAAATCGACGGTAAAACCGGGCGAGAAGCTGACGGTAGAACAATTACTTGGAGAGGGAGCTGCTGATGTCGGAACGGATGCATAGCCTTGTTCCTTATGTTATTGAGCAGACGGGAAACGGGGAGCGCAGCTACGATATCTTTTCCCGTCTATTAAAGGACCGTATCATCTTTGTTGATGGAGAAATAACCGATGCAACTGCTGATCTGGTAGTTGCACAGCTGCTTTTTCTGGAATCGCAGAATCCCGACAAAGATATCAGTCTTTATATCAATAGTCCGGGCGGTTCGGTAACGGCAGGACTCGCTATGTACGATACAATGCAGCATATTCATCCCGACGTGCAAACCATCTGTCTGGGGCAGGCAGCAAGTATGGCTGCCGTGCTTTTGGCAGGAGGGAGCAAAGGGAAGCGCTTTGCGCTGCCGTCTTCCCGCGTGATGATTCACCAACCGTGGGGCGGCGCGCAGGGACAGGCCAGCGATATTACCATACAAGCACGGGAAATACTCCGGTTAAAAAAGCTGATTATCCAATATTGCGCCCATCACACCGGAAAATCGGAGAAGGCGGTTGCCGAAGACATGGAACGGGATTTCTTTATGTCTGCGCAGGAGGCCTGCGAATACGGCATCGTTGATATGGTTATGGATAGGAGAAAAAATGCCTAAATTAAGAAGCGATCCTTCTTTGGTTTGCTCTTTTTGCGGTAAGCGGGAAGATGCAGGCCGTAAAATTGTTCCCGGTCCGGGAGTTGCTATCTGCGATCATTGTATTCAGCTCTGTAAGGAATACTTGAGCGCTTATAAAATGGCAATGCCTCTGCAGCTTTCAGGGGATATCCCGACACCGATGGAATTAAAGACCTATCTTGACGAATATGTTATCGGGCAAGAGAAAGCCAAACGGGTGTTATCGGTTGCCGTCTATAATCACTACAAGCGGATTATGCATCCGCCGACTGACCGAAATGCCGTTGTTATTGAAAAATCAAATGTTTTATTGATAGGGCCGACCGGTTCGGGGAAAACGCTATTGGCACGGACACTTGCACAAAAGATGAAAGTTCCGTTTGCTATTGCGGATGCGACTACTTTAACCGAGGCTGGCTATGTTGGTGAAGACGTTGAAAATATTCTCTTAAAACTGATCCAGAATGCAGACGGCGATATTGCCCGTGCCGAGCGCGGTATTATTTTTATCGACGAAATCGATAAGATTGCGCGGAAAAGTGAAAACGTGTCGATTACCCGTGATGTTTCGGGTGAAGGTGTGCAGCAGGCTCTATTGAAGATTGTTGAAGGAACCGTCGCTTCCGTTCCTCCTCAGGGCGGGCGTAAACATCCGAATCAGGATATGCTGAAGATCGATACGTCCAATATTCTGTTTATCTGCGGCGGCGCCTTTGTTGGACTTGATACGATTATCCAAACGCGCGTTGCGGAAAATCCGATGGGCTTTGCGGCTGATGTACGGTCTGCAAAAGAAAGGGATTTGCAGGAGTTGTACGACAAGCTCATTCCCGATGATTTGGTAAAGTTCGGCATTATTCCCGAGTTGATCGGGCGGCTTCCCATCAGTGTTTCGCTCAGCGATTTAAAACTCGAAGACCTGCGGCGTATTCTTGTTGAACCGAAAAATGCCATCATCAAACAGTTCCAAGAATCGTTTAAGCTTGATAACGTTAAGCTGACTTTTGATGATGCTGCCCTTGATGCGATTTCTCAGCAAGCGCTGGATCAAAATACCGGTGCACGCGGGCTTCGCTCTATTGTCGAAAAACTAATGCTTGATGCGATGTTTGAAGCTCCCTCGATGAAAGGGCAAAAAGAGCTGCATATCACGAAAAAAGTTATTGAGGAAACGGAAAAACCTGAGCTAAAACTGATTTCGGAAAAAACGGCGTAAGCTGCTTTTAACTTTGCTGTATTTTGCTTATTTGTTATTATTTGTCATTGTATAGGAAAGCCTCTAAAAAGCTTACTAAGCTTTTAGAGGACTCCTAAAATAAAAAGAGCCGACGCATTAAACGAGGTGAAAATTTAACTTCAACCGTTTGACGTCGGCTTTTTTGATGCTTCCATCAATTTAAAAAATCAGTTGCGATATTGTACGCAGATAAGCGCTCCTAGTACCATCAGGTGAGCGGATAGCTGCTGCAGATAGGTTAATAAACCGTGCACGCCATGAATGCCGCTGTTAAATGTTCCGATAAAATCGATCAAAACAATATTGATAATCCACAATACGATAAAAATAATCAAAATCACATTGAGAATCTGCGGAGAGAATGTAAACAACCCCATCAACAAGAAAAATCCGGCGATGAGTTCGCATACGGCAATCGCGATGATGATAATCGTACTTATCGTCGAGCTTTTTACCAACTGTGTAAGAAATGTAACTACCGGATTTAAATTACCGGCGCTGGATTGCATAAGCCCCGTTACGCCGCTGACCAGTAAGAAAAAAACAAGTGCAATTTGTAAGATGGTGATACCCATACTTCGTCTCATAAGAACCTCCAAGTATCTTCTGTAAGGACATCCTAAAACTTTGATCTCTAGAGATGCCCTGTATAATATCGGCGAATAACGCCAGACTTTTACGGTATTGATAATTGAAAACGGTAGAAATTGTTTACTCAATAGGACGTCTTCAATTATTTATGAATTACTCCTCTTGCCTGAATACTGCTTGCCGTTTATACTTCCCGCAATCAAATCTAAGCAAACCTCTAAAAATCTGAGGTTTTTAGAGGTTCCCATGTGTAATAACCAATATACAAAATCAATTCTTCAATGTCTTTTTTCTATAGAGCCGATAGCTGTTCACGGGGCAGATGTTACGGTTCATTCGCTTTCGTATGATTCGCGTGAAGTGCAGGCAGGCGCCGCTTTTTTTGCCTTGCCCGGCGTGCATACCGATGGTTCAAAGTTTGTCGATGCAGCTATTGCGAAGGGCGCCGTTGCGGTTATCCACGAAAAAACGCTTCCATTATACCAAGAGCATATTTGCTACGTTCAAGTGTCGGATGTCCGTGCCGCAATGGCCGCCGCTGCAGCTGCTTTTTTTGGCGAGCCTTCAAAAGATTTGGTAACAATCGGAGTAACCGGTACGGAAGGAAAAACCAGCACCGTCGACTTTATCTGGCAGTTGCTGCGGCTTGCCGGAAAAAAAGCGGGGTTTTCTTCAACCGTGTCTTTTTCGCTTGGGGATGAATCCGTCGCTAATCCGGCGCATCAAACAACGCCCGAATCGGTTACCGTGCAGGAACGGCTTGCCCGTATGCGGGATAACGGTTGCGAATATGCAGTCGTGGAAGCGTCATCGCACGGGCTTTCTCCCCGAACGGCGCGCCTATTGCAGGTGCAGTTCGATGCGGGCGTATTTATGAATGTTACGCAGGAGCATTTGGAATTTCACGGCACCTTTGAACAATACCGCTACGATAAAGCGAACTTATTCCGCGCATTGGATACCCATGATCATAAGAAAAAAAACGGAACGGTTGCAGCTTTCGGCATTGTCAATCTTGAAGATCCGTCTGCCACCTATTTTGCACAGGCAACACATCAGCCGGTGTTCGGATTTGCTTTGCAGAAGCATGTCGACGCTACGGCAACTCCTTCGGCCTCGATTCCAAATTTTGCAGGCGGCTTATATGCCGATAACGTACATGAAGGGGAGACCGGTTTAACCTTTACAATCCACACAGCGTTTAACGGTGTAAAGGAAGTGTATGAGGCCGTCGCTCCGGTAACCGGCTTTTTTAATGTGTATAATATCCTTGCTGCCCTTATCGCTGTGCATAATTTAACAGGCGGGCCGTTTGAAACACTTGTATCCTTGCTGAATCGGCTTGTGCCGGTCAGAGGGAGAATGTGCCGTGTTGAAGCGGGGCAGGACTTTGAAGTGCTTATCGACTATGCGCATACGCCGTCATCATTCCAAGTAATTATGCCGTCTGTCCGAGACCGTGTTAAAGCGAAAGGCGGTCGTGTGATTGCCGTATTCGGTTCGGGCGGAGAGCGCGATACCGTTAAACGACCGGAGCAGGGGCGGATTGCCGGAGAATACTGCGATATTGTTATCCTCACCGATGAAGACCCTCGCGGCGAAGACCCTGTCGAGCTTTTGGAAATGATTGCAGCAGGCTGTCCTAACAAGAAGCGCGGCGAGGAGCTGTTTATTATTCCTGACCGGCCTACTGCCATCCGCAAAGCCTTCTCCCTTGCACAACCGAATGATGCGGTACTCTTGCTTGGAAAGGGGCATGAAAATTCGATTATCGGAAAAAACGGTGCCACCCCCTATGACGAATACACCGAAGCGCTCAATGCTCTGCGGGAAATGTAGTTTTTTACAGAAGCCCTATAATCACTGTGTAGGATTTGCTGTAAATACTTGGCGTTTAAATTCCGAAGGCGTAAGTCCGTACCGCTTTTTAAAAGCACGGCGGAACGTTTGTGTATTTGCATAACCGCAGCGTTCCGCTAAAACGGTAAGCGATGCTTTCGTGTCTTCCGTAATCAGCGCTTGAGCTTTTTCGAGCCGTTTATCTTCCAAATATTGAGCAAAACTTTTTTGCATTCTGGTACGAAAAAAATAGTATAGAAAATTTTCCGTCATCCCGAAATCCTGCGCCATTTGAGAAAGATTTAAAAGCGGATTTGCATAAGATTGTTCTATATATTCGGCAATATGATTTATAAGGGTTATATCTTTTCCTTGATATACATCTGCCGATACCGTATGTTCGTTGTCGTTGATTCGTGCGGAGGGTTTAATACCCCGACGCTCTGCGTCGTAACAAAGGGTATTAAAGCCGACTGCAACCACCTTATGAGAACAACATACCCCGACGCTTGCGTCGGGGTTGTTGATTGCTTCGGGTTGAGATTCCTGAAATGAGCAAAGAGGAGACTGCGAAGAACTTTTTCGCGGTAAGCGGAGCAATAATACAGCTGTATATCCGATATAAGATAAAAGACAAAACATAAATACGGCAGACACGGCAAAACGTCCGGTTAATATGTGCTGAACAAATGTGAATTGCGGAATGCTTACAAGAAGGACAGTATCGGTACCCCGTATCGCTTGCGCAAAGAGAAAATAAGATTTGCCGCGTATACGCTGTTGCATAACGATTATCGGCTCGCTTCTTTCGGTTTGCATCGGTTTCGGCATGGCCGATAGCATTGTTTGTATTTCGGATTGTACGGGTTCGGTTTCTTTTACTGCCCCGTCAGGGCGGATAAGCAGCGGCCTGCCTTTGCTGTCAATAAGCCAAAAGACGGCTTCGGTAGAAGCCGGAAGAGCGGAAAAAAGCCCTTCAAAATAGCTTGTTTTTAAAAGTATTATGAGCTTTCCCTCATTTGCCGCAGTATTTTGCAAAGGAAAGGTCTGTTCAAATACAAGAAGTTTTCTCCGTATTCCTTTAGAAACCACCGGAGATTCAGGCAACCATGCATTGACATATACAGGCCGTAGATAGTGTTCCCGCCATTGTCTGCTGTTTAAATCTTGGAATGCAAAAAGAGCTGTATACATGGCATCTATATCGAAAAAAGCGTTGTCCGCTTCCAGTAAATAGTCGCTCTTTTTAGAATAAAGATACAGCGAATCGATTGCCGGATGCACCGATTTGATATATGAGAGCTGACGCTGTGCATTGATAAGTATTTGTATATCGGCAGAACCTTGTACAATCGTATTCTGCATTACAAAGGCTTGTACGTCGGTATTGATCATCAGCATATAAGAAAGCCGTTGTATTTCGCTCATTGTTAAATGGAGAGTATCAGCCGTTTTAATCAGCGTGTTTTTACAGGTATCCATTCGGTTTTTTATTGCACGGCGAAAGAACCTGTATTCAGCGGCAGCTATCGCGACACAAGCAACACAGCATAGTGCAAATAAAGAACGGGAGGCGGAAATTTTCTGTATGTTTTGCCACAACGATCGAATCGACACGATGAAAAAAGTATACCATGTTTAAAGTAAAAATGCAAAAACATCGCTGCTGTCTGGAACCACGGGTATCCGTGCCGGTAAGAAACGGCGGGTATTAACCCCTCAAATAAAAAAAGAGCGGCCTTATGGGGACATATAAGACCGCTCAAAAACTTATTTTGGGAGGGATACTCCTATTTTTTCTTATCGATGTAGCCGCTTTTCACGTTATTTTGTCGCTTCTTTTAAAAGCTTACGGCACGTACTGAGTACGCGAGTTGCGACCAATTCTTCGGAGCTGTCAGCCGGAATACAGGTCGGCTTTGCACCGTCCGTTTTTTCGATTTCGCTCGGCTTCATTCCGTACCATACATGCATGTGCGCGGGGCTGCCGTGTGGTGTCGTCATAGATAAAAAGGCGAATTTTCCCGCTTTTTTCCGGTCGGAAGCAACAAACGCCGTTGCCATAGCACGCAGTTTATTAGCGCCGTCGCGGTTGTAAGCAACTCTCGAAAGTTCGGTGTCGCCCTTCCATACAACCAGTTCGTTCTTATCGTTTCCGGTAATAAACTCAAGGTGCGTAAAGTCGGAAGCAGTACCGTAGCTTTTCTTTGCCATCATAATGATTTCTTCTTTGGTAAAGTCGCTGCCGTCTTTCTTTCCGGAAAATTCTTTAATGAGCTTTGTATATGCTTCCTGAACGGCAGGACGAGGATCGTCATAGATAAGCGCAGTGTTGATCCATTTGCCCGTATACGGCATAAGGGACGCTTTCGGTAACATCTCCGCAATTTCCTTAATCATGCCGGTCATTTCGTTTAACAGAGTTTCGTGCGAAACAGCCGTATCGGCATAGCTCGGCCACCAGAGCGGATCGCTTTCTACCAGCGACTTAATGTCTTTGCTGCCGAATCGTACGTGCCAGTGCAATAAGCCATCTTCGGAATCTCGACCCGGAGGTACGATAATAAAATACTGTGCTTCCGCTAAGCCCTGTACCGGTTTTATCGCCTCAAATGCGTACCATGAGTGGCCTTCAATTCCTTGCATGGGCTTCGTTCCGGTATAACGATATTCGCACGGAATTTGTTTTTCGTTACCGTCTTTGTCCATCACGGTAAACAATACGGTATTGGAACCGTCAAACTTGATTTTTACGAAAGGCGTTGCAAACATAGAAGAAACCGCTGCCTTTAATCCGTCTTCGGTATAGTACGGCATCTTTTCCGCTTGCATTCTATATGCGTCATTTAACTGAGTTGCACCGGAAATCGCGCTAAAGGATTGCCATTCACCCTTCCATGCAGAGAGTTCGTTTCCCGCTTCGAGCTTTGCAGCTGCGGATGTCGATTTACATCCGGTGAAAAATACGGTCAGCAACAGCAATACTGCCGCTCCGTATCCGATATGTTTTTTAGATAACATCTAAAAACCTCCTAAAGTTTACCTATACTGACAAAAATTATAAAAAATGTCAACCGTTTCTAACAGACCGTATGAATAAAATGTCCTATTCTATCATTTCCGAATTTTAGCAGCTCTTTGTACGCACGATAAAACCGCTGCGCAGCGGGACGTTTGTTTCGATAATGCAGGGATGTCCGTGGCATACCCAATCGCGGACAGTATCGGTTTCGGGGTTGAGCAGGGTGTAATTGCGGTCTTCGATTGCGCAGATGTCGGGACCGATGTACTCAAGCGGCATATCTGCGGTAATCTTATTCATCGATATGAATTCATAGCGGTTGGTGCCGAGTTCTTTCCCGATGGTACCGGCCATATTATACGGTGACTTGGATTCCCCGCGGGTTGTTTTATTTGCATCATCCTTTGAAAAATAAAAGCCGGTACCGAACGCACGGTGCGCCGTATTGTATAGCTCTTTCACAAAGGGCTCCGCTTCCGCAGGAGAGATTTTGCCGAATAAGGCGTCGATCCGCTTCCGGTAGGCGCGGGTAACAAGCGCGGTATAATAGAGGCTTTTCATTCTTCCTTCTATTTTAAGCGCATCGGCGCCTGCTTTTTTCAGGTCGGCAAGGTAGTCTATCATGCAAAGGTCTTTAGACGAAAAAAGCGCCGTATAACCGTCGCCCTCTTCTACGGGAAAGTATTCACCCGGGCGCTCTTTTTCTTCAACGGCAAGCGAATAGTCCCAGCGGCAGGAGTGGGTGCAGGCTCCGGCATTTGCGCTGCGGCCGGTAAGGTATGCGCTAATAAGGCAGCGCCCCGAATACGCAATGCACATTGCGCCGTGTACAAAGCACTCAAGCTCTATCTCCGGTACATGCGCTTTTATTTCGGCAATATCCGCAAGCGAGGCCTCTCTACCGAGTACCACGCGCTTAAATCCCAAGTCGCGGTATACTCGCACCGCTTCATAGTTGATGCAGTTTGCCTGTGTGCTGAGGTGGATCGGCACATCGGGAAAATGCTTGCGCAGTACGGAAACCATTCCGATATCCTGAACAATAAAGGCATCGATGGGGTAGAGCTTAAAATAATCAGCCTCCGCTAAAAAGGCCTTAATGTCCTCATTATGAAAAGAAATATTCAGCGCACAGAGCAGCTTTTTTGGTTTACCTTGTTTTGCATAGTGCGCTTTGAGCGCATGGATGGTTTTGTATTCGTCGGTAAAAAAATTATCGGCTTTTACCCGCAAAGAAAAATTTTTGAGGCCGATGTAAGCGGCATCGGCTCCGTATTCCCACGCGTAGTGTAGTTTTTCCAAATTTCCGGCAGGGGCTACCAATTCCATCATGGTTATCGTTCTTCCTCAATAAAAAGAGACTGCACCCATTGTCCCATTTTCTCTACCGCTAAGTGAGCTTCTTTTGCCTGTGCGTCCATCGCCTGAAAGAAATGCCACATCTCCGGCCATATATCTAACCGGACTTGGCCGCCGGCTGCTTCAAGCTTCTGCGCAAGCGCTTTTGCATCCGCCGACAGTATTTCCTTACCGCCACATTGGATAAAAACCGGCGGAAAGTTCGTAAAGGAACCGTACAGCGGAGATACCAGGGGGTTCTGAAAATTCTCAGCTGTTGTGTAGCGTCCGGCAACTGCCAGAAGTGACTCTTTCAGCAAAAATTTATCGGATTTTTGTAACGTATGTATTTCTTCGTTTGAGCATGAAATGTCCAGCCATGGAGAAATGAGTACGAGCGCGGCAGGCTGCGGTAATTTTTTTTGTCTTAAATAATGAACAAGCGCCGTTGCCAAAGCAGCCCCCGCTTCGTCTCCGGCAATAACGACCGACTTCGGAGAAAAGGCGTATTTTTTCAGTATCCCTCGATAGGTAATAAAGATATCCTCCAATCCGGCCGGAAAGGGATATTCGGGTGCACGGCGGTATTCCGGCAAAAACAACTTGCACGCGCATTCGTGAGCAAACGACGCGCAAAAGTTCCGTGAAGCCTTACATGATCCATTTACAAATGAGCCACCGTGCGCATAAAGAATAACACGGTTTGCTGCCGCTACTTCCGGCTCCAGAATTTCTACCGGTACCGAATCGAGCGTATCTCGTGTTATATCCGTATTGTTAGGCAGATACGGCGAGTAAAAAAAAGAATCATATTCCTCCCGGATGCTACTCAACGGTATTTTAGGAGAATAGAGGGTCTTTTTGAATGATTTTTGAATCTGTCGCAGTGAATTTGTCCCATCCATCGGAGCAGTATACAGAATCTTTTGCGCTCATTCCAGCCCCCTTTTGCAAAAGTGTATAAATTCAGAATTGCATAAACGCTCCGTTTTAACTATACTTATTCTATTATGATAGAAATGAAACGGACCGTTACCTGCGGAGAATTACAAAAAAGCGACGCCGGTAAAACAGTAGTATTAAACGGATGGGTGCACCGCAAGCGCGACCATGGGGGTATCTCTTTTATAAACTTACGCGACCGCTACGGACTGACACAGGTGGTTGTCGATGACGATGCAAGCACTGAGCTAAAAGAAACCGCAGCCGGTTTGAAGATGGAATATTGTATTGCCGTTGAAGGTACGGTGCGGGAGCGTCCCGATTCCATGGTCAATACGGACATGACGACCGGCCATATCGAAGTTAAGGCTCAACGCATTATGGTGCTGTCAAAGAGCGCGGTGCTGCCCTTCCAGATTGACGAAAAAACCAACGCCAACGAAGATCTCCGGCTCAAGTACCGCTACCTCGACCTGCGTTCCCAAACCATGCAGGATCACCTGATACTGCGGTCAAAGGTTACGTTCGCTGTGCGGGAATTCTTGACCGGTAAAAATTTCCTTGAGATTGAAACGCCGACCTTTATTAAATCCACGCCGGAGGGCGCGCGCGACTACCTTGTGCCGTCCCGCCTGTATCCGGGTAAGTTCTATGCGCTGCCTCAGTCCCCGCAGCTGTACAAGCAGATACTGATGGTCTCCGGTTTTGACCGCTACTTTCAGATTGCACGCTGCTACCGCGATGAAGACGCGCGAGGCGACCGTCAGCCTGAGTTCACGCAGATCGATATCGAAATGAGCTTTGTCTCCCGCGATGATGTCCTCAACGTTACCGAAGACATGTTTCGCACGGTGTTCAAAAAGACCATCGGCGCGGATTTGGCGCAGTCATTCCCGCGTATCAGCTATGATGAAGCCATCGACCTCTACGGCACCGACAAACCCGATATCCGGTTCGAGATGAAGCTGCAGGATGCCGCATGGATGGCGGAATGCACGGACTTTGCCGTGTTTAAAGATGCGCTCGCTGCCGGAGGAGCTGTTAAAGCGCTCACCGTGAAGGGACAGGCGGGTAGCTACAGCCGCAAGAAGATAGAAGAGCTGGAAGCAACGGCAAAGATATACAAGGCGAAGGGGCTTGCATGGACAAAAGTTGCAGGCGGTGCCTTTGAAGGAGGCATTGCCAAATACTGCGCCGGAGCGGAAGCTGAAATATGCAAAAAATTGAACGCGCAAGACGGCGACCTTCTCCTCTTTGTTGCGGACGCAAAGTATAAAACCGCCTGTACCGCGCTCGGCGCCGTCAGAAGCAAGCTCGGCAAGGATTTGAATCTACTTGACCCAAAAGTATTCGCCTTTTTGTGGGTTATCGACTTTCCGCTCTTTGAATGGAACGAGGATGAGCAAAAATGGGATCCCGCGCACCACATGTTCTCTGCGCCGCAGGAACGCTACCTTGACACGCTGGAGCAAAACCCCGGCGAAGTAAAAGGCGACCTGTACGACCTCGTACTCAACGGATACGAAGTCGCGTCCGGTTCAATCAGAATCCATAACCCGGAGCTGCAAAAGCGGATATTCAACATTGTCGGCTTTAACCCCGCCGATGCGGAAAAGAAGTTCGGCTTTTTAACGGAAGCGTTCAAGTACGGCGCGCCGCCCCACGGAGGGATTGCCCCCGGGCTTGACCGCATCGTAATGCTGATGGCAGGCGAAAGTTCGATTAAAGAGGTCATCGCCTTCCCCAAAAACACCTTCGCCGTCAGCCCCATGGATGAAAGCCCCAGCGAGGTTGACGAAAAGCAGCTTGCCGAACTCCACTTGAGCATTCGGGAATAGCATGGATGAAGCAAGGCATCAATTATTCTGCGGGAATATTCCGCAAGATGATGCGTTTGCCTTGAAAAAATTATGGACATAGAAGCTATCGAATTCCGTGCGGCTTGTTTACAGGCGGCGCGGAATTTTTTTATTACACATGGATATCTGGAGTTGGACACTCCGGCGCTCTCGTCGGCGCTCATCCCCGAAAGCTGCCTTGAAGTGTTCCGCACGGAGTACCTCAAACCCTTTAAAACCGGCGAGGATGCGGCAGTCCCGCTCTTTCTTGTTCCCTCCCCGGAAGTATTCATCAAGCCGGTTATCGCCGCGCACGGCCGCTCGGTGTTTCAGCTTTCCAAATGTTACCGCAACTGCGAATCCGTCGGGCATATTCATAATCCAGAATTTACCATGCTGGAATATTACACCATGCAAGCGGATTGCCGCGATTCCATCAAGATTACTGAAGCTTTTCTACAGACTATGGCGCAGGCAGTTGCGGGGATGCCGCTTGCTGATCCCGAATTGGGTGCGGTGCTTTCCAAACCGTTTTTGCAGCTGACCATGGACGAAGCCTTTAAACGATTCGCCGGTTTTTCCCTCGCAGAAGCGGAAACGCCGGAGCTTGCTTTCCATGCGGAACGGCTCGGTCTCGGCGGCAGGGCGCAGTATGAAGATTGGGCGTGGGATGATTTATACGAACTGCTCTTGGTGCACTGCATCGAGCCGCAGCTTCCGTCCGATGTGCCGGTTGCGCTGCTGGACTACCCCGCGCGGGTACCTTGCCTTGCACAGGAACGGACGGAACAGCGTACCGCCGCTGACGGGCGCCGTTTTATATGGAAGACAAAAGAGCGGTGGGAAGTGTATGTACGCGGAGTGGAGCTTGCAAACTGCTATACCGAAGCGCGGGATGCGGGAGAGATCAACCGTTCATTTGCAGATGAGGCTGCAATCAAAAATGCAACCGCGCGGGTACCGCATCCCGTACCGGATAACTTCGGCGGGATGTGCGCCCGCATGCCCCCTTGTTCGGGCGTCGCGATGGGCTTTGACCGCCTCATCATGCTGCTCGGCGGAAAAAAAACACTCGAACCGTTTTTATACAGCGGGATGTGGGGGGATCGCACTCTTAATTACTCAACACGATGTGAAGCTGCCGGTTTTTTATATCATACGCTGGATACTGCTCAATAGTTTTGACCGTTTTGAATATCATAAATTCGCTTGTATAAACCGCCTCGTTCCGGCAACTCGCGGTGTGTGCCCTGCTGGGTAATTTTTCCGTCTTCCAATACGATGATGATATCGGCATCTTTGACCGTAGCGATGTGGTGAGAAATGATGATCACCGTTTTATGTTTATTTTCATTTTTGAGCGCGGCTCTGATTGCCGCATCGGTTTCCATATCAACTGCAGAAAGTGAATCGTCAAAGATCAAGCTAGGCGCATCATTAATTAGCGATTTTAATCAAGCTCGGCTGTAGAGCTGCAGCAATCTGAGCAAGCAGTGCAAACATAAGCGCAAGCAGATATAAGAGACGGAATCCTTTTAAATACGAAAAGAGCCGAACAAAATTTTTCACGGCGTTTATTATAACAGGAGCATCCGTTGTATTCTATGCACCTTGCTCAAGAATAATGCATAATTTATAATCCTTAATTGTAAAACTATGAATTTCGCATTATGAATTTATTTTATGAGGTATTATATTAAATGCACAAAAAGTATGTTTTTTTAGATTCGGGAATAGGAGGCTTGCCGTACTTCCGGTATTTTCATAAAAAAGCGCCGCAAGCATCGGCTGCGTATGTGGCGGATTTGGAACATTTTCCCTATGGGGAAAAAACGCGTGAGGAAGTGATTAAGTATGCCCTCGGTGTTACGGAAAAAATAATAAACCGCTTGGATCCCGCAATGGTTATCGTGGTATGCAATACGATGTCAACCGCCGCCCTCGATGCACTGCGCAAACATTTTTCCATTCCCTTTGTCGGTACCGTACCGGCGGTAAAGGTCGCGGCGGAAGTAAGCGTTAATAAGCGTATCGGGATTATCGCCACGGCGCGGACAATCAACGACCCGTATCTTGATAAGTTGATTGAATCATTTGCCGCCGATTGTACTATCGAAAGACGAGCGGATGCGGAACTGGTTGCAAAAATTGAAAACGGACTGATTACCGCTCCCGATGAAGAAAAACAAAAAGCGGTAGCGCCTGCAATCCGGCAATTTAAAGACGCCGGTGTCGACACGATTGTACTGGCGTGCACTCACTTTTTGCATCTTGCAGACACCTTTGCCGAATGCGCCGCTCCGGAAATAAAGGTTGTCGATTCCTTGCCCGGCGTCGTTTCCCATGCATTGGATGTGCTGCCTCCGCCGTCCGGTGGGGAAGCATCCCGCAACTGCTGCTATGTTACCGGCGAAATCACCGAGCGCATCGACCGGCTCTACCGCGGTTACTGTGAACTGTTTGACCTCGACTGGCAGGGATCGCTGTAATGCAGGGGCTGGTATTAAGCGGCGCAAATAATTTTTTTACCGTACGCACACCCGAAGGTAACGTAGTGCGTTGTTCCATTAAGGGAAAAAAACTGAAAGAAAGCCGCGGGTATTACAACCCCTTAGCGCCCGGCGATACGGTCGATATTGAATATGACGCCCTCAACCCCGACCAAGGACAAATTACGGCGCTTGTACCGCGGCGCAACGGTTTTATCCGCTGGAATCAGAAAACGCGCAGTCCGCAGCTCTTAGCGGCAAACATCGATTTGCTGCTCTGCGTTACCACCCCTGCCAATCCCCCCTTTCGTCCGCGCTTTACCGACCGCACATTGGTTCAAGCCGCCGCGGAAGGAATCTCTGCACTTATCATTGTGAACAAAATCGATTTGGGTATTCCGGAAGCGGTGCGGGAACGGATACGGGATTGGCAGCGCATCGGCATACAGGTATGCGAGGTCTCCGCAAAGACGGGGGAAGGACTTGAACCGTTCGCACGCCTCCTTTCGGGTAAAACCTGTGCCGTTACCGGACAGTCGGGAGTCGGAAAGTCGAGCTTACTGAATAGCCTTGACCCCAGCCTTGCGCTTAAAACCGCCGACATTTCGTTTAAGTACGACCGCGGTATCCATACGACAACGCAGGGCGTTTTTTTACCGATGACCTTTACCGCTGACGACGGAACCCGGCTGCCGTTCAATATCATCGACACCCCCGGTATCAGGCACTTTGCGCTGTGGGGCATTAAACCGGAAGAAGTCATCTTCTACTTTCCCGAAATGGAGGCAGCCGCAATACAGTGCGCCTTCGGGCTTTCCTGTTCACACATTCACGAGCGCGGCTGCCGCATCTTGGAAGAACTTGACGCAGGGCATATCCATCCCGACCGCTACGAAAGCTGGCGTTCCATGCGCGATGAACTGACGCTGCTCACCGCAGACGAATACTAGGTTACACGATACTTCTATGCAACTTTTTCACATTACAGTGCAAAGGTGATTCGTGTGGAGGAAAAATGAACAAGAAGATTTTTGAAAGCGATTTGTAAATCATGCATACAACACAGCATTGTATCTTTTAATAAATGATAGGCCCATAGAAACCGGCAACACCATCGACGGCATAACAGACGGTTCTGCACAGTCTGAACGATGGATATGCCGTTACGAAGAATCGCTTATCCCGCCGCGCTGTCTATCTTCATACTACTTTAGAGCGGATACTCTTTTATTAACTAATGCTATAAAGGCCTTTTTCATATCATCAGGTATTAAAGAATTACGGCACATTTCAATAAAAACAGGTGTCATAGATATCAATTGTCCTATCATTTTCTCTGCTGCAAGTTTCGCTATGCCGTAACCGGTTGCAAAGATAAGAAAATCTTTACGATGAATATTGTTTTTCTTTCCATTTATCGGCAGAGCAAATTCTTCTTTGTCTTCCGGCATAATGATATTGACCGGAAGCAAATCATATGCAGGGGAAAGATGATATACTCCCGAACCCGATTGCGTTTCAATCAAGGAAAAATTTTTCAAATGCATATCGGAATTTCCGATAATAAACGAAAACACGAGTCGATAAAATAGTTCGGTTATATCAAGACCGGGACGATAAGAGTATTTTTTAATAATATTCCCGCATCGTTCATAAGAGCCTTTATATTTATCTTGAGTCAATCTTAAATCAAGCTGACAAAAATCTTCCATAGCGATGAGCTTTACATTGGCATTTCTTGAAAAAACACGATCAATTCTTTTTGTAATATACGCATAAGAGTCTTTACTTTTTACAAGAGCGTGAGGAACGGTTACAATCTTAGCTTTATCTGCCATAGACATAGCAAGATGCTCAGATTCCGGCAACGCACGAAATTCTTTTACTTGAGGTTTCAAAATATATCCTGTAGGGTAATTCACAACAGTCAATCTGGGATACACGTCATTTGAAAGATGTAATGAAAGTTTTTTCTGAACACCCGGAATAGTATACCCTTTATTGGTGCTTTCTTTTGCTAGTTCTTCCAACACTGAGTCTGTTATTTCAATTTCCGGAATAACAGCTGTTGTGAAAAATTTTTTTATACATGTCTTATGCCAGCCGCTACTTTCATTATTGTCTTTTATCAGCTTTCCACAACACAGACAGTTCATATCTTTTCCTCACTTATGCTGACATTTCCGATAGGATCCTTACAAGCAACTAACAGCAAGGCAAATCTGTCTTTAGGGTCTATCTTCCAATTACGGCTTACAACCTCAAGAAGCCATCCTTCAGGAATCAGTCCATCAAAAAAGGAAAACAACGTTTTTGATGTATAGGGGTCTTTTCGAATCGGGAGCGTCAATGAAACTGGATAATTATCTCCTTGCGCCATATAGGTTTCATCATAAGAAAAAGAATATCCCTCATCGGTTTCGCACAACTTTCCGGCGAAGTTATTATATACATACACATATGCAGTTCTGAATATATTTTTCATTTATATGCTGCCGAAGTTAGACCTTCCGTAAAATTCAGCAGCCGAACAAAATATCAATTTTGGAGGATGCTGAATTGGTACGCGATAGCGTACATACAATCTGTGATGTTTGCGGTACGCAAACTCATCGGTTAACGAGGCAACCTTATTTGGTTGCCGAAGTTACACCTTTTTTACCCGGAACTGCTTCCATGCCGAACATCGCCAATGCAACATTCACTTTATCCATGCGTACGGTTTCTTTTCCTTGCTCCAATTCACGGACGAAACGAAGTCCAAGACCTGATCGAATCGCAAAATCTTCCTGTGTCAAACCGGCGGATTTTCTACTTGCTTTAATGAATTCCGCTATTCTATTCATATAAACATGGTCTCCTGTGAGGTTTTTGTACATATAATATACACCCTCTAGGGTATAATGTCAAAAGAAGAGTACGAAAACATACCCTATCGGGTGTATAATCACTTTTGAAATAAGTATCTATCCATATATTTTCAAAAGTGTCAGCCTCACTTGACAAATATCGGACTTCTTTTTAATATTAAATTATAATTCAGTATTAACGGAATAGAAAGGAGAACATTTCTACCGTGCAGGTGCTAAAAGAAGAAGTTAAGAATAGGATTCTGACGGCTGCGGAAAAAATATTTTATGAACAAGATTATAGAAGCGCCAAGCTGACGGATATTGCAGAACAGGCTGATATTCCCGTTGCGCTTATTTATACCTACTTCAAAAACAAAGAAGGATTATTTGATGAAGTAGTCGCAGGTGTATTGGATAACATCATTAAGATGATGGAAGATGAAGAAAAGATGGAGGCCGGAAGTCCCTATGAAAGATTTAATCGGGGCGGAGCATCTCAACTTCCCAAACTATTAAAGAGTAGAATAAAACTCATCATTTTGATAGACAAAAGCTCGGGAACGAAACATGAGAATGCAAAAGATATGTGGGTTAAACGATTGGAACAGCATATAAAAGATGGGTTAAAGAGATATTCAAAAACCAAGCACGATCCAATGCTTGCTCATATTTTGGCAAATAATTATGTTGAGGGGCTTATGGAAATTGCACGGCACTATAAAAATGAAAAATGGGCAGAAGATATGCTCTTTGTTCTTAATAAGTGTTATTTCAACGGCGTGGAATCACTTTAGTATAGAAGAAGATTTATTTTAGGAGCGTTCAACCGCTCCTCATTTTATCTATCAATATTGAATAAATATTCAATATTATTTGGTTTTAAAGATAAACGAATATACATGTGCATTATAGATGTAGAAAGGAGTAGATATGACTGAAAAGGAATTGAAAAAACAGGTAACGGGTAAAACCTTTTTGTCCAATGTGCTGCTTGCACTTAAAATAGTGTTTGACTTACTACCGCAGGTTTTATTGGTACTGGTAATAAGCAGCCTATTTTCGGGAAAAGCGGAAAGGGAATATTTTAAAATGATTGCCGGAGGTATTTTCATTTCGTTTATGCTCAAGGCGTGTTGTAATTATCTTGCCGTAAAGACAGCTCATGACAGGGCTTTTAGTACATTGACGGAATTACGCCTTGCCATAATTGAACACCTTAAAAAATTGAATTTAGGCTTTTTTAAAAAGCATACTACCGGCGAGCTTACAAGCATTGTTGAACACGATGTAGAGCAAATTGAAATATATCTGGCGCACGGTCTTCCGGAAATTATGGCGGCAACTCTTCTTCCTGTTCTGGTTTTTATTGCAATGCTTTTTATAGATTACCGGCTCGCATTAATAATGATTACAGGGGTACCGCTCATGTTCCTTGTACAACAATTATCTGCAAAGACCATGCAAAAAAGATTTCAAATATATTTTGAACGAGAAATGCAGATGAGGGAAGACATGATGGAATATGTAAAAAATATTGCCGTCATAAAGGCCTTTGCAAAAGAAGAGTGTTTTAGCAGCAGAACTTTGGATTCTGCACGCTCTTATGTGCAAGATGTAAAAAAGAGTATGGGGGCCGTTACGTGCCCGATGGTGCTTATCGATATTTTTATGGAAGCCGGAGCGGTATCGGTTATGATGTTAGGAAGTATACTGCTCTTACATAACAATATTTCTACCGCTCAGTTTATATTGTCCGTTATCTTATCTTCGGTATTTGTGTCGGCAATAAGTAAAACCGCAACGCTCCATCATTTTTCCATCGTGTTTACTGAAAAGCTCAAAAGCATAGCGGTGATTCTCTGTGCTCCTCTTGCAAAAAAAAAGATCAACGAAAAGCTAAAAACAGGAGATATAGAATGCAAGAACGTACATTTTAAGTATGAAAAAGACGGCTTTGCGTTAAAAGATATTACGGTACAGTGTAAAGAAAACACTTTAAATGCGCTTGTCGGGCCGAGCGGCTGCGGTAAAAGCACGCTTGCGAATCTTATCATGGGTTTTTGGGATGTTGATTCAGGTGTGCTCACAATTTCGGGCAAAGATATTTCACACTATGATACGGACAGCATTTCCGCTCTTATCGGAAGTGTTCAGCAGGAAGTAATTCTTTTTAATATGAGCATCTTTGAAAATATCGCGATCGGTAAGGCAGGTGCTTCCGAATCGGAAGTGATAGAAGCCGCTCAAAAAGCACGATGTCATGATTTTATTTCCGCCCTGCCTCATGGCTACAACACAAGGGTCGGAGAGATGGGGGTAAAACTTTCGGGAGGAGAAAAGCAAAGAATATCCATTGCTCGGATGATTCTTAAAAATGCTCCAATTCTTATTTTAGATGAAGCGATGGCGGCGGTTGACAGCGAAAACGAAAAACTCATAAACGAGGCTATCGAAGAATTAAGAAAAAATAAAACGGTTATCACGATTGCGCATCACCTGAACACCGTACAAAACGCGGACAAAATAATCGTTATGGATAAAGGCCGCATACTGGATTCCGGCACACATGAAGAATTGATTTCACGATGCACCTTTTATAAAGAAATGGTCGAAGCCCAAAACAAAGTAGACAACTGGCGGGTGGGGTAAAGGAGTTTTTATGGCGGATAAACAAGTTGGAGCGGCGTATGTTTTTACGCTGGCTAAGGCGGAGCGGGGAAAATTGGCTGCGGGTATGGTGCTTGCAGCGATCGGCTCGGTGTTGTCGTTGGTTCCGTACATTGCGGTGTACCGGATTTTGGAAATGATTATTGCTCGGTCGATGAGTGCGGAAGCGCTGCTACATTGGGCTGTTATGTGTGTTGCAGCAGCAGCGGTACAGGCAGTGTTGATGTCGATAGCGGGAATTTGTTCGCACACGGCGGCATTTAATACGATGCATACGGTAAAGATAAAAGTCTTGCAACATATCTCGTATCTGAATGCAGGCTTTTTTCAAAAAAATGCAGCGGGTAAAATCAAGACAACCCTGTTTGATGACATCGATAGAGTGGAATCTTTTTTAGCGCACAGCACTTTGGAACTCACGCAGGCGGCGGTTGTTCCCCTTGCGATGTTTGTATTTATGCTGCATCTCCATTGGCTTATGGCATTGGTTATGCTCGTTCCTATGCTGCTCGGTATTGCCGTTCCGATGATGATGATAGCGGCAAGTAATTTTTCGGGATTGGCGAACGATTTTGCAAAGGATATGGAAGCCTTGAATGCATCGGCTACGGAATATATTTCTGCAATGCCGGTGATGAAGATGTACCGCGTAACAGCCGAAAAATTTCAACAGTATAAAACCGCTTTACAGACGTATACCGTTTGCTGGAAAAAGATGTGCACCGCTTCGTGTAATCCGCTTTCGGCAGCATCGGTTATCTTGGATTCGGCAATCTTATTCACTCTGCCGGCAGGAGGGTTCCTTTATGTAAGAGGCTCGCTGTCCGTTTCTTCTTTTTTGATTTTTATTCTTTTGACGGTGTGCTTTTATACATCGTTTTTAAATTCGGTTACGATTGCTATGCAGTCGATGGAACTCGGCGGCGGACTTGCAGCGGTTAAAAAAATTTTGGAAGAGCCTCAGATGAAAAGCGGATCAAAAACGCTTCCGCTAAATGGCCGTTATGATGTCCGGTTTGACGGTGTTTCATTTTCGTATGGAGAAGACGGACGGAATGCTTTAAATGATGTTTCGCTATGTGTAAAGGCGGGAACCGTCAATGCCTTTGTCGGAGCTTCCGGTGCAGGCAAAACCACCGCCGCCCAACTTATCGGGCGATATTGGGATAGCTCTGCAGGCACTATTTCTATCGGCGGTATTCCCGTTACGGAACTGCAAACGGAGAACCTTATGGCGCTTACCTCGTTTGTGTTTCAAGAGGTGTTTTTATTGGAAGACACGCTGCTCGAAAATATCCGCATGGGAAGTGCCGCTTCTTTGGAAGAAGTACGCAAGGCAGCACAGGCAGCTCAAATTGACGATTTTATTATGAGTTTGCCCGACGGTTATGAAACGAAAATCGGCACAGAGGGTGTAAAGGTTTCAGGCGGAGAGCGGCAACGGATTTCTATTGCGCGTGCGTTAGTTAAAAATGCGCCTATCCTCATTTTTGATGAAGCAACTTCATATTCAGACATTCAAAATGAACATAAGATTCAAGTCGCATTGCAAAATTTGCTCAAAGGAAAAACGGTCATTATGATTGCGCACCGTCTGCACACGATAAAAAATGCGGATACTATTTTTGTCTTTGAAAAAGGCAGCATCGCTGAACAAGGTAGCCATACTGAACTGATGAATACAAACGGTTTGTATGCACAGATGCAGCGCACGTACATATCCGCTCTCAACCACGACAGTATAAATATAAAGGAGGAAAACTGATATGTTAAAACTGATTGCACATGTATTAAAAGAAAAACGGAAAGAATTAAGGCTGCCGATTATTTTAATGTCGCTTGATTCTGTAGGCGGTATGCTCTTATACATTATGCTCTATTTTACGGTGGTAGGATTAGTACGTAACACATTGACCGGAGAAATTATCATTACCTATTCGCTGATTTGTTTGGGGGCGGTGGTATTCCGTTTAATTATTTACCGCACGGGTTACTATCTCTGCTTTGCTCGCGGGGCGGAAGTATGTGCGCAAATGCGGCTCGATTTGGCAAATCACTATCGCGCGTTAAGCCTCGGCTATTTTAACCGGCACAGTTCAGGTGCTCTTTTGGAAACCCTTGTAAAAGATATTACCAATTTTGAACTGATCATTACGCATACGCTTCCCGCACTGGTAAAAACTGCGGTAACGGCGGCGCTGATTTTAATCGGTATGTATTGTATCGATGTTCCCTTGGCGATAGCGCAAACAATAACGCTCCTTGTGCTTGTTCCGTTTTTGCATTGGGGAAACAGCTTGGCGGAACATTTCGGAAATGAAAAGCATCGACTCACCGCTCGTATGATTTCCATTGTGCTGGAATACATTAAAGGAATAAAAGTGTTTAAGGCGTATAATCTAACCGGAGAAAAATTTGACAGAATGCTGCAGTCGTTGGAAACGGTAAGAAAAACCAATATCAAAGCGGAAATAAAACTTTCGCTGCCTGCTGCCGTCTATTTTATAGCAGCTCATTTTTTACTACCGCTTGCTCTTTTATCTTCCGTATATATTCTGAAGAGTGGATCGGCCAGCCCCGAAAAACTCACCGCTTTTATGTTGATGAGCCTTGCGCTTTCGGGGGTATTAATTTCATTTGAACACGCATACGGTTTACTAAAAGGTTTAAAGCCTGCGGCGGAACATGTGCAGAAAGCGTATACGGCTCAGCCCCTACCGTGCGTACAAACTGCCGGAACTGCAAAGGTAAATACCGGCACAACGGTGGGAGAAACAAGGCGGGAACAAAGTCAGCCTTTTGATGTTTCCTTTGAGGATGTTTCATTTTCTTATCGAGAACCGTTCCATACGTTTCAAAACCAAAGCGGTGAATCTAATACCGAACGGGGAATAGACGGTGCAAAACAAACAGCGGTATTGCATTCCATTTCTTTTGAGGCAAAGCAGGGAACGGTAACTGCTCTCATCGGCCCGTCAGGTTCAGGCAAAACCACGATTGCCAATTTAATAGCCCGCTTTTGGGATCCGCAAAAAGGTACGGTTAAAATCGGCGGAAAGGATATAAAAGAAACAGAACCCGATACGCTTTTGCAGTCCGTCAGTGCGGTATTTCAAGACAGCATTTTACTGTCGGACACCATTTACAATAATATTAAAATCGGAAAGCCCGATGCTTCGGAATCGGAGGTTATCGCTGCGGCACAGGCGGCTCAATGTCATGAGTTTATCAGCGAGCTGCCTGACGGATATAACACCCTGCTTGCGGAAGGCGGGGCTGCTCTTTCAGGCGGCGAAAGACAGCGCATTGCTATTGCCCGTGCTCTTTTAAAAAATGCGCCCATCGTGCTTTTAGACGAATCGACCGCCTCACTCGATGCCGACAACGAATGGAAAATCAACACCGCCTTGGATACGCTGATGCAGGGTAAAACAGTCTTTGTCATCGCTCATCGGCTGAACACCATTCATAATGCGGATCAAATCCTCGTGTTGAAAAACGGCCGTATCGAAGAAAAAGGGACTCATACGGAACTTATGCAAAAGCGCGGCACCTACTTTGAGATGATACAAGAACAACAAAAAGCCGCCGGATGGGAAGTCGCGGGGGAATTAATTCCTAATTAACAATTAGATAAGAAGAGTTTTTATGTATAAAGAATTATTTGCATTTTTGAGTAAGCGGGGCAAAATCAATGTATGTATTTCTTCTCTGTTTTTTACCTTGTACGGGTTGAGTTCCGTGGGGATGTTACTTACGGTGTTTTCGATGTTGTTTAAGATTGCTGCCGGGACTAATGTGCAGGGGCTCTACGGGGCTTTTGCAACACTGATAGGCTTGGTCGTTTTTAAGGGACTTTGCAATATGATTGCCGACTTAAAAAAGCACGGAGCCGGCTTTGATGTGGTGCAGCAAATACGGGAGCGGATGATTGTAAAATTAAAGCTGTTTAGTTTGGGATTTTATACGAATGAACGGCTGGGAGAATTAAATACAATTCTTCATAAAGATGTGGACAATATGTCCATGGTAGTCGGTCATATGTGGCCGCGGATGTTCGGTGATTTTCTCATTGCTTTTGCGGTATTTATAGGTCTTTGCCTTATCAACCTTAGTGCAGCCCTTGTTATGGCCGCGTCGATTCCGCTTTCGCTTGCCTACCTTTTTTACACAATTAAGGGAGCACAAAAAACGGAGCATAACAATAATTCCGCTCTTGCCGATATGGTGAGTTTATTTGTCGAATATGTACGCGGTATTCCGGTGCTCAAAAGTTTTTCGCATAATAAAAGTCTGGATAATGAACTTTTTGAAAAGACAAAAAAATTCGGAGAAACAAGTAAGGCTGCGTCCCGTTTTAAGGCAAGACAGCTTTCGGTTTTTGCATTTTTAATCGATGCAGGGTATTTTGTTCTTTTCATGTATTCAGGTCTTGCCGCGTTACGTGGAAGCATCGATGTGCTCAGCTTTATGATTATCGCAGTCATTTCAAAAGAATTTTATAAACCTTTTGCAGCGATGGAAACGCACTATATGTATTATGTGTCTGCCGTAGACAGTTATCACCGCTTGGGGAAAATTCTTCATGCTGATGTAATAGCCGATAAAACGGACGGAGTTACTCCTGCACAAAACGATATTGTTTTTAACGATGTGGGATTTTCTTATGAAGAAGATGAGTTCAAAATGGAAAATATAAGTTTTGACATTACTGAGAACACGATGACCGCGCTTGTAGGAGAATCGGGAAGCGGTAAGACAACGGTTACGAATTTGCTGTTGCGGTTTTACGATGTGCAAGGCGGAAGTATTACACTCGGCGGTACCGATATTCGAGATATTCCCTACGATGAGCTTTTGGATCGCATCAGTATTGTTATGCAAAATGTTCAGCTTTTCGATAACACCATCGAAGAAAATATCCGAGTAGGAAAAAAAGGAGCAACGAAAGAAGAAATCATCGAAGCTGCAAAAAAGGCAAAGATTCACGATTTTATTATGAGCTTGCCGAAAGGCTATGAAACGGATATTGGAGAAAACGGAGGTCTCTTATCCGGCGGACAAAGACAGCGGATTTCCATTGCACGAGCATTTTTAAAAGACGCTCCGATTTTAATCCTCGACGAGATGACCAGTAATGTCGATCCCGTAAACGAGGCCTTGATACAAGAAGCAATTACTGAACTTGCAAAAAACAGAACGGTCATAGTGATCGCTCATCATTTAAGGACTATTCAAAAGGCAGATCAAATCCTTGTGTTTCAAAAAGGCTGTCTTATCGAAAAAGGAAAACACGATGAACTTTTGGAAAAAGATGGGTACTATGCTCGGCTGTGGAAAGCACAATACGGGAGCGGAATGTGCTCTCGCTAAAAAATATTTCGTATAAAACAAGGACAGGTCTCCTCATTCTTGACAATATAAACCTCGAAATAAAAAAAGGAGAATTTGTTGTTATTACCGGAAAAAGCGGAAGCGGGAAGAGCACACTCGGCTCTGTTATCAACGGCCTCATCTCGCATTACTATGACGGAGTGTTAACGGGCGAAGCTTATCTAAACGGAAAAGATATACGCACTATGGAGCTTTCACAAATAGGCTGCATGGTAGGCTGTGTATTCCAAGATCCGCGAAGTCAGTTTTTTATGACCGATCCTTTTAGTGAAGCGGCTTTCGGCTGCAGCAATATGTTTTTGAACAGGGAAGAAATACTGAAAAGGGTAGACAAAAGTTTGAAGCTGCTTGGAATAAATCAGCTAAAAGAGAAGAGTATCTTTAAACTTTCAAGCGGTGAAAAACAAAAACTGGCTATCGCGTCATGTTATGCGATGTCACCTGATATTTTTTTATTTGACGAGCCTACAGCCAATCTGGATATTCATTCCATCTTTGATTTGGAAAACATATTACGGAGCTTAAAAGACGAAGGGAAAACCATTATCGTTTTGGAGCATCGATTATTTTATCTTTCGGCCTTATGCAGCCGTATGCTCATTATGGATAAGGGAAGAATTACGGGCGAATACTCAAAAGACGAATTTTTTGAGCTGCAAAAAAACAATAAAAATATTCGACCCATATATTTGGAAAATCTTGATACGGTTCATTCTAAAAGTATTATCGATAAAACCACCCCATTGTTTGAAATAAAAAATATTTCATATTCACATTCAAAACAGGAAAAAACCGATGTGCTTAAAGACATATCAATAAGAGCTTATGAAAAAGAAGTTATCGGCATTATCGGTGAAAATGGAGCGGGTAAAACAACTCTTGCTAAATTGTGTACAGGCTTGTTAAAAGAAAAAAGCGGAAGCGTTTTAATTAAAGGAGAAAAGCGGAGCTATAAGAAAAGAGCGGGGAGTATGTATTTTGTCATGCAGGACTCAGACTTTCAACTTTTCGGTAACACCGTAGCGGATGAATTGGATATAGGAAAGAAAGGCGGCGGTTTGAACGGCACGGAAAAAGAAACCGTTTTATCGGATTTTGAAATTCTTGATTTAAAAGAACGGCATCCGCTTGCCCTCTCAAGAGGTCAAAAGCAAAGGCTTACCATTGCAGCGGCTTTTTGCAATAACTGTAAGATACTTTTTTTAGATGAACCGACAAGCGGCTTGGATAAACATTCTATGGATTTGGTTTCTAAAAGTATTCTCACTGAGGCAAATGCAGGTAGGCTTATATTTGTAATATCGCATGACTATGAATTTTTACTGTCTGTCTGCAACAGAATTATTTATTTAAAAAGCGGAATGGTTCACGCCGATTTCAATTTAAATAATGATACCAAGAAAATGCTCTGGGGTTTCGCGGGAGCGTGGATTTCTATGCGGATATTAAAAAAGCATTTTGAAAAAGCGGGAGTGATATAGAGGCGTTTCAATTTATATTCTACCCGCCCGTATATTCATTTTTTTCAGACTGTGCTATCCTATTTCCACTATGCTCAAGACTCTATCAAAAAGCCTGCGGGAATATAAACGGACATCCGTTATCGCAGTGCTGCTGACAATTACGGAGGTGGTGTTTGAAATTATCATCCCCTCCTGTATGGCGTATCTCATTGATTTTGGAATTGAAGCCGGAGCTATGCACACAGTATTCAAGTATGGGGCGGCGCTTTTGGTGTTTGCGCTTATCCAGTTGCTTACCGGTGTGTTTTCGTCGGTTACGGCGGCACAGGCGTCGGCGGGTTTTGCAGCAAATCTGCGGCAGGATATGTACAATAACGTGCAGACTTTTTCTTTTTCCAATATCGACAAATTTTCATCGTCTTCCATTATAACGCGGCTTACCACCGATGTAACAAACGTGCTCAACTCCTATCAGATGCTGGTAAAACTTGCCGTGCGCGCACCCGGGATGATGATCTTTGCGATGATTGCATCGTTTAGAATCAGTACCAACATTTCCCTCATCTTTCTCGGTATGATTCCGCTTTTGGGACTCGGTATCTTTCTTATTATCCGACAGGTGCATCCGATATTTAGAACTGTTTTCAAAACCTACGATAAGCTCAACAATGTGGTGCAGGAAAACATACGCGGTGTGCGGGCGGTAAAATCGTTTAACCGGCAAGAGTACGAAATTGCTAAGTTTGAAAAGATTTCCGAATCGATTTACCGGGGCTTTTCAAAAGGGGAGCGGTACATCACACTGATGATGCCGTTGATGCAGTTCTGTATTTACACCTGTATGATTTTGATTTCGTGGTTCGGGGCACGGGCGATTGTTGCGAGCGGGAATGATGCCGCGCAGGGCTTAACGACCGGCTCGCTGATGGCGCTTTTTTCGTATGCAACGCAGATTATGATGAGCTTGATGATGTTTTCGATGGTGTTTGTGATGATTACCATTTCCCGCTCATCTGCGGAACGCATTGCCGAAGTTTTGAACGAACGGCCGGATATTAAAAATCCCGAGCATCCGGTGATGGCGGTAAAAAACGGCGACATTCAATTTGCCCATGCCGACTTTATGTATACTGCGGATGCCGATAAAAAAGTAATCGACAATGCGAACCTTGTTATCCGGTCGGGAGAAACGGTGGGGATTATCGGCGGCACGGGTTCTTCCAAGACCTCTTTTGTGCAGCTGATACCCCGCTTGTACGATGTTACCGCAGGTTCGGTCAGCGTCGGCGGGGTGAACGTAAAAGACTACGACATAAAAACGCTGCGGGATGCGGTGGCGATGGTGTTGCAGAAAAACGAATTGTTCGCCGGTACGGTAAAGAGTAATTTGCAGTGGGGGAATGAACATGCAAGCGATGCCGACATTGCCGAAGCGTGCCGCCTTGCCTGCGCTGCCGAATTTGTGGAAGCAATGCCGGATGGGTATAACTCCCGTATCGAACAGGGCGGAGCCAATGTTTCCGGCGGACAAAAGCAGCGGCTCTGTATTGCGCGAGCGCTCCTTAAAAAACCTAAGATTTTAATTCTTGATGATTCAACCAGTGCGGTGGACACCAAAACGGACGCACTGATTCAAAAGTCATTTAAAGACTTCCTGCCGGATACAACAAAGATCATTATTGCGCAGCGGATTTCTTCCGTGCAGCATGCGGATAAAATCCTTGTGTTTGATAACGGCGCAATTACTGCGGTAGGTACGCATGGTGAACTGTTACAAACAAGCGCCATCTATAAAGAAGTCTTTGAAACTCAAGCCAAAGGTACCGATGGCGCAGCTAAAAACGGCGCAGCAACAGACTATGGAAAAGCTTCCAAAACTGAGGCTTTCGGAGGTTCCGATGAGTAATATGAAACCAGCTCACACAGCTAAACCGGAAATGAAGCTTTCCATGCCTGCCGTCAAACGGCTTCTTGCGTACCTCAAACAGTATAAAGCCGTTTTGGTGATTGTTACGGTCTGTATTTTGTTAAGCGCAGGAGCAACCGCCGCTTCATCTCTGTTCCTGCAAGTATTGATCGATCAATATATTATGCCGCTGCTTGCGGAAACTAATCCGGTGTTTACCGGTCTGTTACGGGCACTTATGATTATCGCCGCAATTTACGGCGTCGGGGTGCTCTGCTCATGGATTTACAGCCGCTTGATGATTAACGTTGCGCAGCGGACGCTCAAGCGGATCCGCGATGAAATGTTCGGCAAGATGCAGAGCTTCCCCATCCGCTATTTTGACACGCATACTCACGGCGATATTATGAGCCGCTACACCAACGACACCGACACGCTCCGGCAGATGATTACCCAGTCGATGCCGCAACTGGTTTCCTCCGTGTGTACGATTGTGACGGTATTCTTTGCGATGCTGTACCAGAGCGTGTACTTGACGGTTATTGTTGTCGCTTCCATCTTTTCTATTTTGAAAGTGATTAAGTTCGTTGCAGGAAAGAGCGGCTACTATTTTGTCCGGCAGCAGGATACGCTTGGGCAGCTGAACGGTTATGTTGAAGAGATGATAAACGGGCAGAAAGTGATTAAAGTATTCTGCCGTGAGGAAGCGGTAAAAGCTGAGTTTAAAGAAAAGAACGCCGCGTGGCAGGAAAGCGCTGCAAAAGCGAACTCGTATGCAAATATCATCATGCCCTTTATGAATGCGCTCGGCTATGTCCAATATGTGATTGTCGCACTCGTCGGGGCATGGTTTGCCATTGCGAAAGCCCCCAATCCGACTATCGCAGGGATCAACACGCTGACGCTCGGTACCATCGCTTCGTTTTTAACGCTGTCGCGTAGTTTTACCAATCCTATTTCTCAGCTTTCCAATCAGCTTAATTCGGTGATTAATGCCGTTGCGGGAGCCGCGCGGATTTTTGCACTGATGGACGAAGCGCCGGAGGAAGATGCCGGTACCGTTACGCTTGTCAACGCACAGGAAGAAGCGGGCGCGCTAATCGAAGTGGCGGAACGCACGGGTGTATGGGCGTGGAAGGAACCACGCGAAGACGGCAGCGTTGCACTAACCCGTCTTACAGGCAAGGTGATTTTTGAGCATGTCGATTTCGGGTACTCACCCGATAAAAAAGTGCTGAAGGATATAAATCTTTTTGCCGAGCGCGGACAAAAAGTTGCGTTTGTCGGGGCAACAGGCGCGGGCAAAACAACGATTACCAATTTGATCAACCGCTTTTACGATATTGACAGCGGCACTATTACCTACGACGGTATCCCGATTACCCACATTAAAAAGGAAGACCTGCGGCGTTCGCTCGGTATCGTATTGCAAGAGGTGAATTTATTTACCGGCACTATTATGGAAAACATCCGTTTCGGCAACTTGGATGCCTCCGACGAACAGTGTATCGAAGCGGCAAAACTTGCCAACGCCCACAACTTTATTATGATGCTGCCCCACGGGTACGATACAGTTATTGAAGGCAACAAAAACTCCCTTTCGCAGGGGCAGCGGCAGCTATTATCCATTGCCCGTGCCGCAGTCTCCGACCCGCCCGTTATGATCTTGGATGAAGCGACCTCTTCAATCGACACCCGAACCGAGGCGCTCATTCAAAAAGGTATGGATAGGTTGATGGAAGGACGAACCGTATTCGTCATTGCCCACCGCCTTTCCACCGTCATGAACTCCGACGTTATCATGGTCTTGGACCACGGCGAAATTATCGAGCGCGGCACACACACCTCCCTACTGGAAAAGAAGGGAGTGTATTATCGCCTGTATACCGGCGCTTTCGAACTCGACTGATCTTTGACAAATAGGAGGGCATCTGCGTTGTCGCTCGTTCAGCGAAGTACGTCCGTGTACTTCGCTGAACACAAGTTTGACCGGTGTCAAACTTGTTTCTGCTTAATACGCGCGGCATCCGTGCCGCTTCTGAAGATCCTCAACGTATCAAAGATACGCCTCCGGTTGGAATTTGCTAGGCTCCTTGTATCTGCATCGTCTATTTCCAAAAGGCTTACGGAAGGGTTTACAGCAGGTGCCGCTACTAAAAATCCTCAACGTATCAGAACGGACAGGGATGTCCGTGGTTCTACGTAGCAGCGATGTTTTTGTGCAGCAAAAACTCGCGTTCAAAAATTGACAAGGAAGTCAATTTTTGAACTTGGCATGGATGTGCTTGGAAACTTCTGTTTCGGAGCAGGGCGCCTTGCTATCAACTACGTTTTGAGTTTTTCATGCAGTTTTAAATTACCCTCATAATCAAGATCGTCGTCTAAACCCAATGCTCTGAAAATTGCATTCTTATCTTTTTTGTTGCAGGGGTTATTGAGGCTGGCATCGACTGCGGGATAAAATGGAACGTTTGATTTTGCTTTTATGCATTCTTCCAATTCGTCTATCTCCAACTGTTCGCTCATGAGGAGACGAGCGTTTCCGTTTTATCATCGTCCTCGGGAATGAAAATGAGTATATCCACAGAAAGGAAATGTATTAAACGGCTTATTCTTTGGTTCTATTTTCAAAAGGACTGGTTGTAATATAATACCCCTTATTGTATCATAGGTGCATGAACATAAAGGAAAGAAAAATGACATGGCGTACATACCTTGCCTATGGCGGCGGGGATTTGTACGGGGGCGGATGCTTTTTTATTGTTACGACATTTTCAATGTATTATTTGGTTAATGTCATCGGGGTGCATCCTGCATTGGCAGGGTTAATTCCGGCGATCGGTAAGATATGGGATGCAATTTCCGATCCGATGATGGGATATATCGCCGATAACACGCCGCGGACGCGGTTCGGAAAGCGGCGCGTATGGTTTTTGGTTTCCATTCTTCCGATAGCCCTATCGTTTATTCTGATCTGGTTTCCGGTTACCATTGAAAGCCAAACCGGTAAATTTATCTTTTATGCCGTTGCATATATTATCTTTTTTACAGTTGCAACAGTAGCATCTATTCCATATACATCGTTAAGTGCTGAAATAACAAAAGATTTTTCTGAGCGAAATAAACTGAACAGCACCCGTCTGATGTTTTCATTTGTTGCGACGCTGCTCGGTGGATTATTGGCGCAGCCGATTATTGATCATTTCAACGGGAGCGCACACGGATATTTTATCATGGGATGCGTATTTGCACTCATCTTTGCATTACCGTGGATTCCGCTCTATTTTGAAACATGGGAACTGCCTCAAGATGAAGTCGTAAAAAAACCTACCCAGTCATTTATAAAAAATTTCTTGTCGTTATTTCAAAACAAGTCGTGTAGGATTCATATTGCGATGTACGTGTGCTCTTTCGGTGCGCTCGATATTTTTATGTCGTTTGTGCTCTTTTATATTGTCGATTATTTAAACAAGGGCAGCATTTTTGTCATCGCGCAGGGGAGTCTTCTCATTAGCATGATGGTAGCGCTGCCGGTGCACAGCTATCTTATCAATCGAAAAGGGCATAAACCTGTTTACATTGTTGCCCTGTCCGTATTTATTCTTGCTATTTTATTGATGGGGTTTCATACTCCTACTTCGGGCAATGTCCCAGTAATATTAAATATGGTGCTTATGGGGATAGGCATATCAGCGAATAACTTAATTCCTCATCAACTATTACCGTTTATTTCCGATATAGACCGCGTGATGAGCGGAAAACAGCGTACGGGTACATATTCGGCGGCGATGACACTTACGCGGAAACTGTTCTTAGGCTTGATTATTATGCCGACAATCGGTATTGGGTTAGGTAAAATAGGATATAAAAATCCGGTACCTTCAATTTTGACGCAAAGCCAATTTGCAGAAGCCGAAACACTTTGTAAAAATACCGCGACACCGTTTTCGGAAATAGAGAAATATTACACCTTGTATGAAGACGGCAACGTGCATTTGAAATATATCAGTAAAGATACGGACGGGATAATAAAAAATATCTATAAAAAGTATAAGGATACCGCCGGCGTTGAGATTTCCTCTTTTTTTGAAAACAATACTTCTTTTACAGAGATACCTGTAAATATATTTGATGATTTTATTATACCATCATTTCATACCGGAGACTTTGCTCAAGCCCATGATAAATTTCTCATAACCTGCTTATATAAGAAAGAAGGAAATGTCTATAAGAAAATATTTCCGCCTGCATTTTATGCCAAATCCGATTTATACGATTTAAAAGTATTATTAGATACAATCGATTTTCAGTATTCGGGCATCGGGCAAGTGCAAAAGCCGCAGCAAAAACAAGAAACACTCAATAAAATCAGGTTGATGTTTATTGTGTTGCCGGTCTGTATGCTGCTGCTCGGTCTTGTGTTTGCTTCGCAATTTAAAGTTACGCCGGAAAATCATCAAATCATTTTGAATGAAATCAAACGGCTTGAATCCGGCGGCAACAAACAAGATGCCGATGCAAAGACAAAAGCCGTATGCGAGTTATTAATCGGGAAAAAGTATTGCTGAATGGAGCGCCGATCTTTTTTTCGTTTAGATTGTCCAAATAAGAGTTCTCTAACTATTTTTCCCCGCACCTGCCGGATGCGATAACTAAATCGCCCAGCCATTCAGCGCATTCGGGGGTAAGCAAGCCGCGCGGCATCCGCCATGTCCAGTTTTTCCCAAGGGTAGAAGGTTCGTTCATGCGCGCCTCCGCCCCCAGCGCATACAGGTCTTGGAACGGAATAACGGCAAAGACCGCTACCGAGAAAAACGCTTGCTTAATCAGCTCGGCACAGAGGTCGTCTTTAAAAGCAGCAGCTTGCAAGGTTGTTCCGTCGTCTGTTATAGACTGTGCCGCTTCGGATGCATTGCGTTGCACTGCGGTACTCTCAGCCGAAAATAGCTCGTCAAGTAATTCGGCGGCAGGTCTTTCACCGTAGAGGTAGAACAATAGCACTTCAAAATCATCCCGCGAAAGCGTATCGAGCCATGCCCGCAGTGTCGTGTTGTCATGCGTACCGGTGTACACGACAGCGTTTTGCGTATACCGGTGCGGCAAAAAGGCATCGGTAAAGCCGGCTTCCCGCACCTCTGCGGCGCTGAATGCAAACTGCAAGATTTTCATTCCCGGCAAATGGAAGTCGTCGCGGAGACGCTCCACCTGCGGGGTAATAACCCCAAGGTCTTCGGCAATAATCGGCAAACCTTTGGCATATTCGCTGTTCTTTTTGAGCAATGCGCGCTGTACCGCTTCAAAAAAAAGATGATCGGGGCCGGGCAGCCATTCTCCTTTTTCCGCAGTCGGAGCGCCGAATGGTACCGCCCAATACGCTTCAAAGCCCCGGAAGTGATCGATACGAATATAATCGACGAGTTCCAAACATGCGTCAATGCGGTCAATCCACCAGCGGTATTTATCGGCCTTCATCGCTTCCCAATTATAGAGCGGGTTTCCCCACAGCTGTCCCGTTGCGCTAAAATAGTCGGGCGGTACTCCGGCGACTGCTGTCGGTACGCCGTTTTCATCTAACCGAAAAAGTTTTTGATTTGCCCAGACATCCGAAGAATCCGGCGCAACAAAGATCGGGATATCCCCGATAATCGAAATACCTTTTTCGTTTGCATATCGTCGAAGATGAGTCCACTGTTCAAAGAAGAAAAATTGAATAACCTTATACAATTCAATTTCGTGTAAGTGCTCCTGCGTCCAGCGTTTTAACGTTTCCGAATCGCGGCAGGCAAGAGCCTTCGGCCAATAATTGTTCCACAGTTTTCCAAAGAGTCCTTCCTGAGCAGCCTTTACATCATATACCTCTTTAATCGACATAAAGAGGGCATAGTCGCCAAGATGTTTTTTCTTTTTAAAATGCCGGAAGGCTTCTTCCAATCCCGCATCGGAGGTGTTTTCTTTTTCTTTAATCTTGTTAAGAAATTTTGATGCGGCTTTTTTTAAGAGCGGTATTTTCCAATAGACTACCGAGCCGAAGTCGATATTACCGTCCGTAGAAAGGTACTCCGGCAGCTTTATATCATCGGCAGTCAAATATCCTTGCTCCGAAAGTGTTTCCAAGTCGATCAACAGCGGGTTCCCTGCAAAGCTCGAAAATGCCGCATAGGGAGAATCCCCATAGCCGGTCGGCCCGAGCGGCAGTACCTGCCATAGCCGTATATGCGCGAAATGAAGCCAATCGATAAAGTTATACGCGGATTTTCCCAGCGTTCCAATTCCTTCATTACTCGGAAGAGAAGTGGGATGGAGCAGTATTCCTGCAGAACGGTTTAAAAGCTGTGAACGCATAGTACCTCCTATTGGTAGATACGGATTATATCATATTTATTATAAAGTGCTAATATCGCAAAAAAATGATAAAATTTTTCCTTTACAACTCATAAGAAGGGATGGTATACTTTTTTTATACTATAAAGTGAGAGTATGTCCTATTATTATATTGGAGTTACGTTATACAATATGACAAAAGAAGAATTTATCTCCTGCGTAAAAGGCGGGCTTATTGTGTCTTGCCAAGCCCTTCCGGGGGAAC
This sequence comes from Treponema sp. OMZ 805, assembly GCF_050937395.1. Classification (NCBI taxonomy): domain Bacteria; kingdom Pseudomonadati; phylum Spirochaetota; class Spirochaetia; order Treponematales; family Treponemataceae; genus Treponema; species Treponema sp. OMZ 805. Next base: position 73,337 of record NZ_JACCLP010000002.1, read on the forward strand.
CTCTTTATAGGCCGGAAGGCGGTATTATGCCCCTTATGGCAAAAGCTGCGGAAGAAGCAGGCGCTAAAGGTATCCGGTGTAACGGAATAAGAGATATTACCGACATAAAGACAACAGTGAATCTTCCCGTTATAGGAATAATCAAAAAAAATTATGAAGGTTTTGGAGCCTATATTACCCCGTCTATGGATGAGGTTGATCGGCTTGTAGCGATTGGCTGTGAGGTAGTTGCTATCGACTGTACCTCGTTATCACGTCCGGGAAACTTAACCGCCTCAGAATACATTCGGGCGATAAAGAAAAAATATCCTCATCAGTTGCTGATGGCGGACTGTGCTTCTTTTGAAGATGCGTACAACGCGGCGGCGGCAGGAATCGATTTTGTCGGCACTACGATGAACGGTTATGTAGGCGATAATTCCGCAACCATACTCGACGGCCCGAATTATCAACTTGCGAGAAAGATAACGACCTCTATTGCGGTTCCGCTTATTGCAGAAGGTCGTATTCATAGGCCGGAGGATGCCGCCGAGATGCTCAGACTCGGCGCCCTAGCAGTTGTTGTCGGCGGCGCAATAACCCGCCCTAAAGAAATAGCAGAAAGATTTGTGCACGCGATCAATACTTCGGCGGAAAGCCGAAATTAAAAACAATAACATCATCAATAGGAGGATGGTAGTATGAAAAAAAGACTATTTTTATTGGTTACGGCTGCGCTGATGCTGTTTTCATTTGCTGCTTGTGCAAAGAAAGACGCCGATCAGACAACTGCAAAAGAAACCGGCAAGCAGACGAGTAAAGAAGTTGTTATTTACTCTCCCAATTCCGATTCCGAAATAGCCGCCGTTGTTCCTGCTTTTGAGAAAGCTACGGGCATCAAGGTTATTCTCCAGTCAATGGGTACCGGCGACGTTCTTGCCAGACTTGAGGCGGAAAAAGCAAATCCGCAAGCCGACATCAACTGGGGTGCGGTGAACCTTGCATTCTGGAAAGATCATCCCGATCTCTATGAGCACTATGTTTCGCCGAATGATAAAAATCTGCCCGAAGCATATCAAAGCTATAACGGCTATTTCACCTACACGAAATTGTCCGGAAGCGCCGCGCTCCTTATCAATAAAGATGTTTTTAAAGAGATCGGTTTGAAGCCGGAAGAATTTAAAGGATATAAAGACCTTCTGCGGCCTGAATTAAAGGGAAAAATTGCAATGGGAGATCCCGCGGCTTCCTCAAGCGCATGGGCGGAATTGACCAATATGCTCCTTGTTATGGGAGAGAAACCCTATGACGATAAAGCTTGGGAATTTGTTGCACAGTTCGTTAAGCAGCTGAACGGGTCGATTATCTCATCGTCAAGTCAGATTTACAAAGCCACTGCAGACGGCGAATATGCAGTCGGCGTATCTTATGAAGACCCCTGTATCAGCCTGCTTGAAGACGGAGCGACGAATCTGATGGTTGTCTATCCCGAAGAAGGAGCGGTCTGGCTTCCTGCCGGCGCGGCGATTGTTAAAAATTGCAAGAACATGGATAACGCAAAAGCTTTCATCGACTTTATCATTTCCGAAGAAGGACAGAAAGGTTATGCACCGACGACAATCAGACCTGTGATGACCTCTGTCGAGAATACCAGTAAAAATATGCCCGCCTTTTCTACCATCAATGTCGCATACGAAGATATCAATTATTGCGCAGAACACAAAAAAGAATGGCAGGAAAAGTGGATTGATTTAGTTACAAAATAAACGATCTCTAACAACAGTATCGTTAAGAGATACTCAAAATTACTGCTTGTTCATCCTCGTATGAGGGGACAAGCAGTAACTCAATAGGAGAACGAAATGAGCGTAAACATCTCTATAAAAAATGCCGTAAAAAAATATGGAGAAAATACAGTTATAGACGGCCTTTCTTTAAACATTAAAGAGGGAGAGTTTTTCACGCTCCTCGGACCTTCGGGATGCGGTAAAACAACGCTTCTTAGAATGATTGCCGGATTTAATTCAATCGAAGGCGGAGATTTCTACTTTGATGAAGATAGAATCAATGACAAAGACCCTGCAAAAAGAAATATCGGAATGGTTTTTCAAAACTATGCTATCTTTCCCAATATGACAGTAAAAGCTAATGTAGCCTTCGGTCTAAAAAATCGAAAGCTGCCTAAGGATGAAATAGAAAAAGAAGTTGATAAGTTTTTAAAGCTCATGCAAATTGATGAGTATAAAGACAGAATGCCCGAAAATCTTTCCGGCGGACAGCAGCAGCGTGTAGCGTTAGCTCGTGCGCTCGTTATTAAACCGAGTGTTCTGCTTATGGATGAACCGCTGTCAAACCTTGACGCAAAGCTCCGTGTGGAAATGCGCACGACAATAAAAGAACTTCAAAACAAAATCGGTATTACGACTGTCTATGTTACGCATGATCAAGAAGAAGCGATGGCTGTTTCCGATCGGATTGCGGTTATGAATAAAGGTTACATCCAACATATCGGAAGACCGAAGGATCTGTATCAACGGCCGGCGAACCTTTTTGTTGCGACCTTTATCGGACATACCAACGTCCTCGACGGTACTATGGAAATACAAGACGGCACTCCCTTTCTTGTTTTGCCGACCGGCGACAGAATAGCGGTTGATAATATCCAAGATAAGTTTAAAACCGAAAAAAATGTAAAAATTTCCATACGACCCGAGGAGTTTATTATTGAAAAAGAAAACGGTAACGGTATTTCTGCCGTCGTCGATGACTGTATTTTCCTCGGTCTTAACACACATTACTTTGTGCACTTAAAAGACGGAACAAAACTGAATATTGTCATGGAATCCGAAATTGACAGCACCATACCGAAAGGCGCGTCAATCACCCTTGGGGTAAAAAAAGAAAAAATAAACATATTCACCGGCGACGGTAAGAAGAATATCGTTCTCGGCGTACAGAACGATCTGGAGGTGTGAATATGAAAACCGTCATCAGTAGTGGAAGAGTAAAACCGAAAAAAGATATTTGGACTATTATCTCTTTGAGCATTCTTTTCTTATTTGCTCTTTTTATGATCTATCCCCTTGTTATGCTGTTGCGTAATTCGGCGGTAGATCCGAGCGGGAAGCTCACATTCGGTTACTTTGAAAGATTTCTATCCCGCCCGTATTATGCCGGAACCATAGCCAACTCTTTTAAAGTCAGTATTTCGGCAGCCTTTTTGGCATTAGTGATCGGCGTTCCGATTGCCTACTTTATGAATATGTATAAAATTAAAGGCGCTAAAATGCTGCAGATTGTCATCATCATGAGCAGTATGTCAGCGCCTTTTATCGGAGCCTATTCATGGATTTTGCTACTCGGCAGAAACGGTCTTATATCAAATATTATTAAAAATCTGACGGGCATAAAAATACCGAGCATATACGGATTTAAGGGCATAATGCTTGTGCTCTGCTTACAGCTTTTCCCGCTTGTTTTCCTGTATGTTTCAGGTGCGCTTAGGAATATCGATAATTCCCTTTTAGAGGCAAGTGAAAATATGGGCTGCTCGGGAGCTAAACGGTTTTTTACCTTGATAATCCCCTTATGCATGCCGACCATTATTGCCGCGGCTCTTATGGTATTTATGCGCGCGTTTGCCGATTTCGGAACGCCGCTTTTTATCGGAGAAGGATACCGGACGTTTCCTGTTGAAATATATAATTCATTTATGAGCGAAACCGGCGGCGATACTCATTTTGCCTGCGCAGTGGCGGTTATCGGTATTCTGATCACCACACTGATATTCCTTATCCAGCGGTACTTTAACAATAAATTCAGATTCACGATGAATGCGCTGCATCCGATTCAATCAAAAGAAATTCACGGAATAAAAAGTTTTTTGATTCACGCTTTTTGCTATATCGTGGTATTTACGGCCTATGCCCCGCAACTCTATGTGATCTATACGTCATTTAGAAAAGCGTCGGGAAAGCTGTTTGTCAGTGGATATTCGCTGCAAAGTTATCGGGACGCCTTCTCCAAGCTACAAAATGCCATTCCAAATACCTTTTTAATCGGCGGAACAGCCATCGTACTGATTGTTCTCTTTTCCGTATTAATTGCCTATTTGGTCATTAGACGGGATAATATCGTAAATCGAACAATAGACACGTTGTCGATGATTCCGTATGTCATACCCGGCGCTGTTGTCGGTATATCGCTTGTCATTGCATTTAACCGGAAACCGATAGTGCTGGTTGGAACCGCCGCAATCATGATCATTGCTTTGGTAATACGGCGTTGTTCATACACCATCCGCTCGTCCGTCGCCACATTGCAGCAAATTCCGATGTCAATTGAAGAAGCGGCTTTATCGCTCGGATGCAGTAAAATGAAGGCTTTTTTTAAGGTAACGATGCCGATGATGTCTAACGGCATTATTTCAGGCGCCCTATTGAGCTGGATTGCAATTATTACGGAACTGTCCTCCGGCGTTATTTTATACAACTACCGGACGACAACACTGACAATTCAGATTTACACGTATGTATCACGAGGAAATTACGGGATTGCGGCAGCGATGTCCGCTATTCTCACATTGATGACCGTACTGACACTGATCATATTTATGCGAGTATCAAAAGATAAAAAGATCGCGTTCTGATGCTCGCAATATAGGCAAGCTTCCGTTAATATTCGCCGGGCAGAAGCGTTACGACAAATAGTTCTTTGTCGTTTTTGTCTTTATAAATGTACATTAATGTAAGGTCATCGCTTCTTACTTGTGAAACCGGTTGATTAGTCTTGAGCTTTTCTTTCAGCATCTCTGTTGCTGTTTTTTGGACGACAGCCCACGTTTGCGCGTCTAACTCTTCATAAACACCGCCGGAGAAGAGATATGTGTATGCAAGTGCGTGCTGTTCCTCTTTATACTCGAGCTTTGTTAGCGTGGTCGCCTCATCAACTTTCAAGGGGCATTGCTTTGTTACCCCTTCTGCCATGGCACGATATAAACCGGATTTCGAATTTGAGGTTTCGCCGGATACCTGCGGCTCCTCTTTTGCCTTAGCAGCATTATTTGCCGTTTGGCAAGATGATAAATAACTTACGCATACGAGTACACCGAATAAGAGTATGAGCTGTTTTGCATTTTTTAATGATTTCATTGATAACCTCGCTTATAGGAAAATTAATGTTTTGGATATATTTTATAATTGAGAAAAGTGTACCATACCTTCACGTTTATGAAAAGACGACGGGCAAATACATCAGGCAGGATAGATAAAAAGTACCTGATGCGATTGTGCTGCATCCTTGAACTTGCATAATTGCCCGAACCGCTTTATAGTATATAGGAAAACCGGTGAGTAAAGCTCAACTCTAAAAAACTGATTCGCAATTCGCTTTAGCGGATATGATAAATCATTTCCTTACAGAACAAGCCGATAGGCTTGCGGTTTTTAGAGGTTCCCTATTTTTTAACAGGAGCGAAAACAAAAGTCGCATTTTTTACCGCCCATTCCTAATGTTTCGCTCCTATCGAATTGCAATTTTTTTATATTTCCGAATACGATATGATCACATAAACAAAATATCTCACAGATTTCCGGACAGTTAAAATAAGTACAGGTATCAAACCAAAGACACTTTAAAACATCCGTAGAATACTCTTTCACATTGTCGGCTAACGTTTTACTTATCCAAATTTCTTCACCGGTCATTCCCTGTCTCATAAAAAATCGAAACAGTTTAAAAAAGCCGGGAATATGAAACAATGTATTCAAAATACGGTGGGCTTTTCCGGCAATATAAAAAGAATATTCTTTTACCAATTCCTTTGCCTCTTGCGCAGGAATTCCGTTGTCGATAAAAGTTTTATAGAGCGCTATGTTTGATATGATACTGCTCTTTTGCCGCTCCTTTTGTTTTTCTGTCCATGCTCCGCGATCAAGTTCTTGAATAAGAAGTTGCATTTTTTCTTTATAGGTTGTGTCTATATGATCTAATATGTGCGGCGTTAATTTTCCTGAATTGACAAGCCCTCTGCGCGAATAAAATCTTTTATATTTCATGCTTCTCTCCGATCAATCTTCCATCCGATTGCTTCTTCACGAATGCCGACAAATCTCCGGTATAGCCCATCCTGTTTCATAAGTTCGGCATGAGTACCCCGCTGCACAATATGCCCTTCGTCAAGCACAATAATCTGATCCGCTTTGCGTACCGTATTCAACCGGTGCGCAATCATCAAGAGCGTTTTATTTTTTGTCAGTTCCTCGATAGCTGTTTGCAACTCGTGTTCATTTTCAGGATCGACACTGGCAGTCGCTTCGTCTAAAATAACAACAGGCGCATCCTTGAGAATTGCCCGCGCGATGGAGATACGCTGCTTTTCTCCTCCCGACAGTGTTGCGCCGTTTTCTCCGATTCTCGTTTGATACCCATCCGGCAGTGCAGAGATAAAATCATGACAGCAGGCTTTTTTTGCTGCGGCAATCACTTCGTCCATCGTTGCATCCGGCTTACCGAAACGGATATTGTTTTCTATCGTATCTTCAAATAGGTATACGTGCTGAAACACGATGGAAAAATTTTTCAAAAGACTGTCGCATGTATAATCTTTAACATTGATACCGCCGAGTAAAATTTCACCCTGACTGACGTCCCAAAAACGTGCAATTAAATTACACAGTGTTGTTTTTCCCGAACCGGACGGTCCGACAATCGCGCAGCTTGTTTTCTGCGGCACCGTAAAATCGATATTCCGTATCACTTCTTTTGTATCATTTCTATCGTACGAAAAAGAAATATTCCGAACCGTAATGTCATAATTATTCGGAATATGCTCCGTACCGTTTTCATCCAGCAGCGGCATATCCGATATTTCTTCCAACCGGTCAAGGGATGCATCAACTACCCGTGCAACAGCCGCCGTACTTCCGGCAAGTTCCACCGTTGCATAAATCATAAAACTTGCGACAGTCAGCAACAAACACTTTTCCGGTGTTATATTTCCATGCAGTAAAAGATAGGGCGCTGTAATGAGTATTGCTGCTCTAACCACTTTGAATATTGTTTGAAAAGCAGCTGCGAGTTCGGAGAAGATTTTTTCCAAAATGATATTTGCCGCTGCGCTTTCACTGATTGCTGCATCAACTGTTTTACCGGATTGCTCGCCAAGCCCGAATGCTTTTACCACTGTCATCCCTTGAATGTATTCCAAAATACCGGTTACCAGTTGTGCTTGTGCCGCCTGCCTGCGCGGTGAATATTTTTCTCCCGCGGCTTGTGTTTTTGCATAAATCAAGAACGAGATTAAAAGACCGGCAAGCATCAGCAATCCGATTCTCCATTCATAAACAAACAACCATACATTGATAACAAAGGCGTGAATAAATCCGCCTGCAACCGCCTCCAGTACCGTTACCGCACTTGTTTCAAGATCGCCGAGCGTGGTGGTAACCGCAGCGGTAATGTCTCCTAATCGATGCTCACTAAAATACCCCATCGGTGCACGCTTTAATTTTTCACCGAGGCTCATCCGCCACTCGCTGCACATGGCAAAACTTCCCAATGTTCTATTTATAGAAGCGATATTGATAAAAACGATTTTGCCCACAATGCTGAGCAGCATAATTCCGAGCGATACCCAAATCGTTTTGTACGGCATCCCATTTCCTGAAATGGCGGAAAGGATTCCGGAGAGAACCGTCAGAATTGCCATAATGGGAAGCATCTCAAAAAACGAATTACCGATATGAAAAATAAAAGAGAGTATCAATCTTCTTTTTTCCGCACCTGAAAAATGCAACAATCGTTTAAACATAGTAATCATACAGCCTCCCCAGATTTTTTGTCGCTTACGCTGATGTGCGCATTCCAAAGTGTGCGATACAGTTCACACGATTCCAACAGCGATTGATGCCTACCCTCCGCTTCAATTCTTCCGTGATTCATAACGATAATTTTATCGGCCATCGTGATAGTCGAAAGCCGATGCGCAATGACGATCAATGTTTTTCCTGCGACCAGTTCGCCAATAGAACGCTGAATGACGGCTTCGTTTTCGGGGTCGGTAAAAGCGGTCGCTTCATCCAGCACAATGATGGAGCTGTCCTTTAGTATTGCGCGTGCGATTGCAATGCGCTGCTTCTCGCCGCCGGAAAGATTATTCCCTCCGTCTCCTGCGACCGTATCATACCCTTGAGGAAGTGCCTTGATAAAATCGTGGCAGCTTGCTTTCTTTGCCGCTTGTTCTATCTCAGCATCCGTAGCGTCCGGTTTCCCAATCCGTATATTTTCCCGAATGGATAAATGGAATAAATAATTATCCTGTGAAACATAGCCAACCCGCTCCATCACTTGCGAAAGCGGAATGTTCCGTACATCGCAGCCGCCTATCATAACCGAACCATTGCTCGCTTCCCAAAACGAGGCGATTAAGCGGGCAATGGTAGATTTTCCCGAACCGGACGGTCCGACAAATGCAGTCATCCCATTCGGAACCGCTTGAAATGAAATATCATGCAAAACTTCCGTATCGCTATATGCAAACGATACATGAGAAAACGCAATAGTATTTTCTTTAATGGGCACTGCATTCTTCGGACGATTCATTTCTTCCGCTTCCAACAGTTTCGCAATTTCTTTTACGGTAGAGTCTACCATTGCAAGACTGTCAGTGTAACGCAGCGCCTGAATGAGCGGTGCAATAAGACCGAGCGACAAGATGATACACGATATAAAACTTCCGGCGGATATACTCCCGTGTATGAAAAACCAACAGCCGAGCGGCAGCACACCTAATAAACTGGAAGGAGCAATTGCAATTCCCGCAGCGTAGTAAGGATTGGTCTTTTTAAACCATTCCGCTTTCGCATTCTCATTTTCCGCTATTGCCTCAGTATATTTCCGATATGATACGGTGCTTTGATTAAAGGCTTTTATCACTTCGATGCCGCCGATGTATTCAACCGTTGCGGCATCCATATTTTTACTTGCCGTAAGAACTTTTGCATACCGTTTTTCGTAGTCCTTCATCATCCCCATATAACAAATAAGGCCGAGCGGAAAAGTTGCAAAAGCGGTAAGCGCTAAGCGCCAATCAAGATAAAAGAAATAGACTAACATTAAAAAGGGAATCAGCAGATTAGCCGTCAGTTCCGGTATGATATGAGCAAGCGGCAATTCCAGTTTTTCTACCGTATCGACCAGCATTGTTTTGAATTTACCGGATGGGGTATCCAATATAAAACCCATCGGAACGCGGGAGAGTTTTGCCGTCAGCTGCATACGGATGTTTCTCAGCACGGTAAACGCCGCACGGTGAGAGCGTATCGTAGAAAGTGTAGACAGATAGAGCTGCCCAAGATACCCGGCAAGTGCAATAAGTGCCGTTACAAAAATTGCCTGTAGGGTATAATCCCGTGCGCATATCCGAATGATAAGGCGGGACACGGCAAGGTATGGTACAATTCCCGCAGCTGCGCCCAACACGGCAAAAATCACGGAAGTAATGAGAAGTCTCTTACAGGGTTTTGCAAGCTCCAATAGATACTGTAAAGCGGTTTTTTCCGCAGTATGTTCACCGGTTTTTGACAATTTTTCCATCCTTTCATCATCAATTTATATCAATGATATATATCACTGATATAAAATAGAAAAGGAGAGGTTTTGTCAAGAGAGTGGAGGGTGGTAGGAAAAATTCTCGTTTAAGCTTATGTTAAAAGCTCTTCTAACTTTTCTCTTGCCTTTTTAGCTTCAATTCTATTTGGGATTATGACAAGCAAAATCCCAAAAACAAGCATGATATAAGGGATTAAAGCAGCCGGCATAGGAAATCCGGCGAATGGAACTATTAGGCATCCCGCAAGCACGCTGGTCAACCATATAACTAAAAAAACGATAACAGAGATAGCCGTTCTCATTCTGATGTTGATTGTTGAACCATACTCATGTGCTTCAATAGTTCCAATTATCAAAGGTAAAAATGAATTTCGATAATGTATACATCTACAAATTTTAAATGAATTTTCAGATACGCTCCCTTCAAAATATTTGTCCTCTTTGGGAAAATCAAATACAGAAGTTTTTATGTAAGTATTGTCGCGTATTATTTGAAGAATCTCATCTTTTGATTTTTTTGTTTCAATTATAAAACGCATAGTACTCCTCATATCGTTAGTCGTTAGGCCTTACAGCGACACCACTTCACAATCTTACGTTAGCTTTAAAATACCGTCCCAACCGCAGTTAAAAAAGACAGCCAGTTCTTTTACATACTCAAGCGCTTTTTTGCGAGTCATGTCATGCGCAACGGTTTCAAACACGGCGGTAAAATACGCGCTTGTAATCATGTGATGCAGTTCACGGCTCACGGTACCTTCAAGCTTGCCCTGTTTCCGTAAAAGGCGGTAGTATTTTTCGGCGACAGATACCTCAAGCTCAACTAAATCGTGAATATAATGCTCGTACTTTGTTCCGGCAGACCGGCAAATTACGAGTTTAAATACATCGAAATTATCATAAATATAGTTTACGAAAATATGCAGATATTCCGTAGACAGTTTTCTGCTGAATTGCGTTTCACTTTTTTCGATTAAATCAAAGTGAGCTTCTTGCGCATGTTTAAATTGTTCAACCAAACCGTCTGCCGCTTCGGACACCAGCGCAGTAAATAGTGCTTCCTTATCGGGGTAATAACCGTAGAATGCCCCCTGCGTAAAACCGGCATCCGCTACAATCTTTCTTAAAGATGCATCTTTAAAACCTTTTTCCAAAAATTCCTGTTTTCCGACTTCCAATATTTTTTTCTGTGTATCTGATACGCCCATTTTTTACCCCATGCTGATCGGTATCTTCAAAAACTATCGCTTTACAGATGCCAAATATACCGACGATATATATCACTGCTATGGTAGCGGATATTTTTTGCAGGGTCAAGATTTTTTACATCAGAGGATAATTTCCGCAACAACCTTTACATTCAGCACAACATTTGCCGTTTTCCGCCCGACACACGGAAGGCTTTCCAATGCGGTACTTTTGAATAATAGTGGTCTATCAGAATTTTGCTAAGCGCGATAATCCGCTTTGCCTTTGTCGGATACAAATTAATGAAATTGATATAGCCTTTCAAGCTTTCTTCGCCAAGCGCAGCCGCTCATACACAGTGTACACCGCATCGGCAGGGAGCAATCGTATCGTAGAATCCATAATCTTATTCAGTCTCGGCTATTCATTTTCGATAATAATTTGACACATCCTCATAACCTGCAGCGCTGCCTTATGATTTTCGGGCGTTGTTCCCGCACAGCAAGCGGCATCGACATGAATGGGGACTTCGGGGAAAAAAGCTTTTAACAACAGCGCATTCGACACAACGCAAATATCCGTGCACAATCCTATCAGTGTAATAGAATGGATCGGTGTTTTTTCATTTAAAGTTTTTAAGGCTTCCGCCAGCGAAAGTGAACCGAAAGTCGGCTTTTCGTAGACTTGATCGGTCATGAGTTTTTTTACCGGAGCAACAAGTTCCCACCCTTCCGTGTTTTTTATGCAATGCTGAACAGGTAAAAACGTTCCTTCTTGAGATTTCAAATAAGAACTTGGGTGTGTATCCTGCGTAAAGACAATGTGCCCCTTAAAGGTCTCAATCTTTTTTACGGCATTTTGCACAATCGCCTGCGCTTCTTTTGTACCCAAACTCCCGCTGACAAAATCATTCTGCATATCGATAACCACTAACACATCTTTCATTGAAAATCCTCCGTCAATCCGATATTTTCTCGCATAGAGGCATCGCTAAACCCCCTGTTAGATTTTTAAAGGCGCCATGTACTGATGCATACATTCTCATATATAATTTTCTATCGTTTATTTCAAGTCAAGGCGACCGCATTAAAAATATTTTTAGCGGTGGCCTTCCTTCTGTGCGAAATTTTGCCTAAAATTTCGCACATTTTTCCAGTAAATAGGTAAACGCATCAGGCAGGGTAGATAAAAATCGCGAAAAAATTGAGACTATGAGACCATTTGAACCGCGAAGAGGTTCAACTCTGGTCGAATAGTATCAATTTTTCCGCGGGGTATTAAAAAAACGGCCGGATGCGTTTCCCTTCGGCCTTGAACTTGCATAATTACCGAAACCGACTTATAGTATATAGGGCATCTCTAAAAACTCGGTTAGATTTTTAGAGATGCCCGTCAAATTTCGGCTTTGCCGAAACATCGCAAATAAGTTTAAGGAAAACCTCTAAAAGCTGAGGTTTTTAGAGGTTCTTTATAGCATGAAAAAATATATTTTATCGTTTGATCAGGGGACAACCAGTTCCCGCGCTATTTTATTTGATAAAGCCGGTACGATTATCGCTACGGCACAACAAGAGTTTACTCAGATTTTCCCCAAGTCCGGATGGGTGGAACACGATGCGATGGAAATTTGGGGGACACAGAGCGGTGTTGCCCGACAAGTATTGGAAGAAACCGGAACGCGCCCCGATGAGGTTGCAGCAATCGGGATTACCAACCAGCGGGAAACCACCGTCGTGTGGGATAAGAATACCGGAAAGCCCGTATACAATGCGATTGTGTGGCAGTGCCGCCGTACCGCTTCCATCTGCGACGAACTCAAAGCAAAGGGCTGGACGGATACGATACGAAAAAAGACAGGGCTTATCATCGACGCCTATTTTTCCGGCACAAAAATAAAATGGATACTCGATAATGTTGCGGGAGCACGCGAGCGGGCGGAACGGGGCGAGCTGCTGTTCGGGAATATCGACACGTGGCTTATCTGGAATTTGACCCGCGGCAAGGTACACGTTACCGACTACAGCAATGCATCCCGCACCATGTTGTTCAATATCAACACCCTGCAATGGGATGATGAAATTCTGACGGAACTGAATATTCCGCGCATCATGCTGCCGGAGGTAAAGCCGTCAAGCTGCGTGTACGGCAAAACCGATGAACGCACCTTCGGCGGCGCCGACATCCCTATTGCAGGAGCCGCGGGAGATCAGCAGGCGGCGCTGTTCGGACAGGCGTGCTTCGAAGCGGGCATGGCGAAAAACACCTACGGCACCGGCTGCTTTATGCTGATGAACACCGGCGCTACGCCGATTATCTCCAAGAACGGACTCTTAACGACCATTGCTTGGGGCATCGGAGATACGGTGTCTTATGCGCTTGAGGGAAGCATCTTCGTAGCGGGAGCAGCCGTGCAATGGCTGCGGGATCAGCTTAGACTGGTGTACGATGCCGCCGAAACGGAGTATTACGCGGAGCGGGTAGAAGATACCAACGGCGTATACGTTGTGCCTGCTTTTACCGGTCTCGGCGCTCCGTATTGGGATATGTATGCGCGGGGTGCGATTGTGGGTTTAAGCCGCGGCGCAAAGCGTGAACACATCGTCCGCGCCACCCTTGAGTCGATTGCCTACGGGACACGGGATGTCCTTTCCGCGATGGAAAAAGATTCCGGCATTATGCTCAAGGCGCTGAAAGTAGACGGCGGTGCGGCGGTCAACAATTTTTTAATGCAGTTCCAAGCTGATATTCTCAACGTACCGGTACACCGTCCGCAGGTTCTGGAAACAACCGCACTCGGCGCCGCGTACTTGGCGGGACTGGCAGTCGGCTTCTGGAAAGATATGGAAGAAATTAAACGCAACTGGGCAGTAGACCGCGCATTCACCGTGCAGATGGACGAAGCGGCGCGGACACAGCGCTATGCCGGTTGGCAAAAGGCGATAAGACGTGCCATGGATTGGGACGACTAACTCATGTATGATGTGATTATAATCGGCGGGGGTGTTGTCGGGTGTGCTATTGCACGCGAGTTGTCGCAGTACCGGCTGAGCATTGCATTGCTCGAAAAGCATTCGGAAGTTTGCGAAGGTTCCTCTAAGGCAAACAGCGCTATTGTGCACGGCGGATTTGACGCAAAACCTAATACGCTAAAATCCCGCCTCAATGTACGCGGAAACGAATTGATCCGCCGCCTTGCGCCGCAGCTTCAGTTTCATTTTAAGCAGATAGGTTCGTTGGTTGTCGCCTTTTCCGATGAAGATATGGAAGCAATCAAAATGCTCTATGAGCGAGGTATCGCAAACAGCGTACCGGAACTTGAACTTTGGAATTGGGAAAAGACCCTCGCGGAAGAGCCGAATCTTTCACCCGAAACGAGAGGCGCTTTATTTTGTGGGACTGCCGGTATCGTGTGTCCCTTTGGCATGACATACGCATTTATCGAAAATGCGGTAGAAAACGGCGTTGAGCTGATATGCGATGCCGAGGTTACCGGTATACAAAAAATAGATGAGGATATTTGGCACGCGCCAACACAGGATACCGCCGTTCAAACTGTAACTGCACAAACGTCGGCGCAAGAACATGCCTTTTCCGTAACGACATCGCAGGGTGTTTTTACTGCGCGGTATGTCATCAACGCCGCAGGGCTCTACGCGGATAAGATTGCCGCGATGATCGGCGACTACGATTACACTATCAATCCCCGCAAAGGTGAGTACCGTGTGCTGGATAAGGTGTGCGGCGATCTGGTGCATCACGTTATCTTTCAGGCGCCGACCAAAATGGGCAAGGGCGTTCTGGTAACTCCCACCTATGATAACAACCTTTTGGCAGGGCCGACAGCGCAGGACGTTGACGACCGCGAGGATACTTCGACAACGCTTGCCGGGCTAAACAAGATTGACAGTTCGGCAAAAAAATCGGTACCGGCGCTCGACTTCCGAAAAACCGTCCGCACCTTTACCGGCGTGCGCGCCCGCCCGAGTACCGGCGACTTTATGATCTATGCTTCAAAACATGCAAAGGGATTTATCCACGCCGGAGGCATCGAATCTCCCGGATTAAGCTCGGCGCCGGCAATTGCCGAATATGTTGCGGAGCTTTTGCAGTATGCAGGAGCGGAGCTGATAAAAAAGCCGCAGGTTGTTAGTGCACGGAAAGGTATCAGTCAGTTTTCCGCCCTTTCCAACGAAGAGCGGGCGACCCTGATTGCGGAAAATCCGCTCTACGGACGGATTATCTGCCGCTGCGAAACGGTAACGGAGGCGGAAATCGTTGAAGCAATCCGCCGCCCTGCCGGAGCGCGTACCGTTGACGGTGTTAAGCGGCGGGTACGCCCCGGAACCGGACGCTGTCAAGGAGGCTTTTGTACGCCGCGCGTTTTGGAAATCCTCAGTAGGGAATTACAGCTGCCG
Organism: Treponema sp. OMZ 805; assembly: GCF_050937395.1. NCBI lineage: Bacteria > Pseudomonadati > Spirochaetota > Spirochaetia > Treponematales > Treponemataceae > Treponema > Treponema sp. OMZ 805. Next base: position 88,528 of record NZ_JACCLP010000002.1, read on the forward strand.
ATGGAAAACATCGCCAAATCGGACAGAGGCACGGAGATTGTGTTGGGCAGATTAAAGAATGCCGGTGAGCGTAAAAGCTGCAGCGGCGATTTTCCAAAGCATTCAAGGTAACCTGTTCAGAAACGGAAGGTTCCGAACAGGTTTATTCGTGCGGAGGGTTTCATACCCTGGCGCTCTGCGTCGTAATAAAGGGTATGAAAGCCGACTGCAACCACCTTATGAGAACAACATACCCCGATGCTCTGCGCCGGGGTTGTTGATTAAACGGAAAAAGAGCATGATGAAATATGATGTTGTAGTGATCGGGGGCGGTCCCGCAGGTTTGGCTGCAGCCCTCGCCGCGCGGGAAACCGGCGTAAAAAAAATTCTGATTATTGAACGCGACCGTGAATTGGGCGGCATCCTCAATCAATGTATCCACGCCGGCTTCGGCTTGCATGAATTTAAAGAAGAACTAACCGGTCCGGAATATGCGCAGCGTTTTATTATGCAGACTGCGCAAACGGATATTCAGATAATGCTGAATACAATGGTACTCGATATTTCGCCGGAGCGGCTTATCACTGCGGCGGGGACGGGCGGGCTTAAAACCATACAGGCCGGAGCCGTTGTGCTTGCGATGGGTTGCCGCGAACGCACTGCGGGCGCGATTGCCGTAAAAGGGTACCGTCCCGCAGGCGTATATACCGCGGGCATGGCGCAGCGGATGATGAATATGGAAGGCTGCCGCATGGGGTGCGAGGTTGTCATTTACGGATCCGGCGACATCGGGCTGATTATGGCGCGGCGTATGACACTCGAAGGGGCAAAGGTAAAAGCCGTCGTAGAGATTATGCCTTTTTCGAGCGGACTCAACCGGAATATCGCCCAATGTTTGGAGGACTACGGTATACCGCTTTTGTTAAGCCATAATATCAGCTTTATCCACGGAAAGAACCGGCTGGAAGGCGTTACCGTTTCGCAAATCGATTCGCATTTTAACGAAATCGAAGGCACGCAAACATATTATCCCTGCGACACGCTCCTCCTTTCGGTAGGATTGATCCCCGAAAACGAGCTTTCGGTAAAAGCCGGTGTTCCGCTCGATCCGATTACCAACGGACCGATGGTTGACAGCACGATGCAAACGGAGATACCGGGGATATTCGCTTGCGGTAATGTACTGCATGTACACGACATCGTCGATTTTGTAACACGGGAAAGCAGAATCGCCGGTAAACACGCAGGGTTGTATGCGCTCGGCGCTCTACCCGATTCGGCTTTCATTCCCTGCACAGCCGGACGCGGTATCCGGTATGTGATGCCGCGCAAAGTGTTGACCCACATGCCCGACGGAGTGAACCTCTTTATGCGGGTTGATGCCATCTATCAAAACGCTACCGTATTGGTAAAATCGGGAGACACCGTACTTGCAAAAAAACGGATCGCCCGCATGATTCCCTCCGAAATGATCAATATCCCATTGAGCGCCGAAAAGATACGTTCTTTGACGGAACCGATCACCGCAGAAGTTACAGTGGAGTAATGGTGTGATTGCACCTGCTCCATCTGAAAGGTTTTAAGAGGCGTCTGCAGAAACAAATAGCACGATGCGAGAACATCGCATTTCAAGGAAGTCTACCATGAAGCTTTTAATCTACGGTGCAGGTGTAATCGGTAGTTTGTATGCCGCCGCGTTTGCTGAAGCTGGATATAACACCGCTGTGTACGCACGAGGGGAAAGACTTGAAACACTGCAAACCCTCGGTCTACAGTATGAAAAAAACGGCACCATCCACAGAGCAAATGTTACCGTTATCGGTACATTGGAAAATGATGATTTGTATGATTTTATCTTTCTAACCGTAAAAGAAAATCAGGTGCATAAGGCGTTAAAAGAGTTGAAGTACAATATCAGCCCGAATATTGTTACAATGGTAAATACGCTTGAACCGTATAGTAATTGGGAACGTATTTGCGGAACAGGGCGCATTATACCGGCATTTCCGGGGGCAGGAGGCAGTTATGAAAACGGCATCCTTAAAGCGGACTTTACACCGCGTATTATTCAAGTTACAACCTTTGCTGAAATTAACGGAAACCGATCGGCACGGTTGGGAAAATTAGCGGTTATTTTTAGGGTATCGAACATACCGCATGGAATTGTAAAAAATATGCACTGCTGGCAAGTCTGCCATCTGGCGCTGGTCGTTCCGATTGCCGATGCGTATTACAAAGCAAAAAATCCGGAAACGGTTTGGAAAGAAATCGCAGTAATGTATGATACTGCACAACAAATTAAAAGCAACTTTACTATGTTATATCGTTTCGGTATAAAACTTTCCCCGCCTAAGATGTATCTTTTAAGACTTTTACCCGTCCGGATATTACAGATTATTTTTACACTCATTTTTAAAAGCCATTTCGGATATATGTTTATGTACCACCACTCGATGAAAGCTCCCGATGAAATGAAGCAGCTACACATACAATTCTACCGATATCTTGAAAGGACAACTGGAAAAAGCTGTTGATACATTGACAAAAGCGGCAAATCTGTATGGGCATATTCGGCTGTAGGAGCTTTGATACCTTCAGAAAATCATTAGAATATTCAGTTTCTGGCATCTGATATTTAAATTTTGTCAGAATTTCTGTTTCCATTTTTCTCCTTCTTGCTGCCCGAAGGGTAGTCCACATAACATTGTTTTAAACCGCAAACCAGCTTGACTGGTTTGTCGGCTTTGAATTTATTGTTATGTGTTATTCTTCATATTTTTCAATTATTGCTTGTCTTAATGCTCGCCCTTCAACTTGGAATTTCTGTATGGAAGCAATGTTTTCACGAGTAATCATTACCTGCCCTTCATAATCATTTCTTAGCTCAAGATAATCATCATAAGAAAGAATCTTTTCTTCAACAAGTTTTGTTATAATGTACTCGTATTTATTGAACGGATATACATTTTGAATGTTTTCAATTTCAGAGCAAAAATTATCAGCATTTTTGACTTTTGAAATCAAGAGTTCCAATTCATTTTCAAGTGTTTCCATAAACACTCTCCTTAATGTAATTGTATTCGGTATCTGATATTTTAAAATAGGAACAAATGATTTTATCGGCATCTTCTTGTTTCTTTGCGGCTGTCAATATATCTGCATATACATCATAAAATAATTTGACCAAATCATTGTTTAACATAGGTAATGGAAAATCTTGAAAGTGTTGTTTTAATACTTTTTTTGATTTAAATTTTTTCTGATAGATAAAAGAATAGATTGGACTGTTAAACAAACACACTAAGATTTCCATTGGATAATTATTAGATATAATAACATTGGCACTGTTTAAAATTAAGCTATTGCTATCTAACGCACAGACAATTTTATCGGAAATAAATTTATACACAATTTTTTTAGTACGGTACATTTCTACGGGAGCGACCTGTTGAAATATCTCAGGAGTAAAACGTATAAAAGTTTCCGGTGATTTTAATTTATACGGTAATATATCTTTTCCTCGAAACACAGCTTCTTCATTTCCACCCTTGATTTTGTGAACATATTTTTTATTATTTCCTGTTACAATACCTAAAGCAAATTTCGTATCGGTGGGAAGTTTCACGGAATATTCAGAATAAATCTTATTTAAAATTTTATCATCATTTTCAGAAATAGTATAAGATATAAAATAATCCGGTGCAGAAATATTATGTATATTGAGTTTGTTCGTTTTTTCTTTTTTAACAGTAATTTTGATACAACCTTTTACAATTTCAGAAAGCTTTAAAAGCACACATTCTGATTGAACCCCTTTAAATGCCATTCCCAATGGTAGAATATCTATATTTCGATGAGAGTTTAATAAAAATTTTCGAATATTCTTATGAGTTGAAACATTTAATATGGATTCCGGAAGGAAGAAATTTAATTCACCTTTTTCACATAATTTTTGCATTGAATTATATAAAGCAATGCTGAAAACTTCTGTTGTATCTAAAAGCGGATAAGCATCTAACAAAAAATTTTTCTGTTCTTTTGCGAGTTTACTTCCCCATGGCGGATTTGTAACAATAAAATCATATTTTTCTTTATTCTGATTGAACAAATCACTTGTATTCGTAAAAATTAAATCACGCCGTTCAATATGAGGAGAAATAAATGCATCTTCAAAAAACAGAACAAGATTGATATAACAGATTAACAAAGCGGTTTCATCAATATCAAAGGCAAAAATATTTGATGGATTATGCTGCTTCGTAAGTGTATTGATTAAAATACTTCCGCTTCCGCAACAAGGATCTAACACTTTTGCTTTCAATGGAATTTCGATTGAAGTAAGAAGTTCAGCAGGCGTGTAAAATGAACCATCCTTTGATTTACAGGCAATGCTTTGCACTGATTGATAAAAAGCACCTAAAATATCATCATTCTTATTTTCTATATGAAAATTTTGGAAAATATTTTTACCATTGTAAATACTATTTATTTTTGTAAAAATTTCTGAGTTTTTATTGTATAAATTATTGTTTATAAGAATTTGTTTTCCTAGACAAGCGGTAGCTTCTAGAATAGAGAGATTACTGGTTTCAAAATCTTCAATAAGTTTTACAAGAAGCTCTTTTCTTTTTTTATCTTTGATTCCTAAAAATATAAGATCTGAAGATTTTTGGTATGAGCGATTGGCTCTTGATTGCAATCTATTTGTACTTGTTTCAATAGAAGTGATCAAAGCTGAGTATACATCTTTTGTATAATATCCGTCTTTAGGAGATGGAATTACACCGGTTTTTATCCAATTGTTTACAGTGGCAAGAGAAATATTAAATCTATTTTGAATATCTTTTTTTGCAAAAGTTGTTTTCAACTTATTCATATTAATTAAGTATATTCTATTTTTGATTTTTATACTATTCCTCATGAAAAAAGCTGCCCACAGGGCTGTTCACATAACTGCCGCTTAACCTGCATTTTCGGCTCGTCCGCAATGTCAGGTTGAAGCGAGTGTTAGGTTTTATTTCATTTTAGATTTAAAAAATCTTCCGGACTAATTATTTTGACAGGAGAATTCCTAAATCCATTTTCAGCATCTCGTGTAATGATATAATCCGGATTTGCATTTTCCGAACATTTCATTTGAAGCGCACCTTCCAAATCATTCCAGTCTGCATTGTCTACAAAAGCAAGAAAATCTTGTTTTCTTTCTGATAAAATTGTGAAAAAATTACAAAGCAGTTTTATTATACTTTTTCTGCTTTCAATATTATAAGATTTTCTGGAAATAAAGAATACATCGGAAATTGAATGCGCTGTAATAAAACCTGTGTGTTTTTTACAAATACAATCTTTGAAAATTTGATTTGATGCATCAAAGAATTTTTTTCTATTTTGGACAATATCAAGAATAATATTTGTATCAATTAATATTTTCATACTTACGATCCATATTTTTCAGAAAAATACTCCGATTTGGCATCTTCAATAGTTATATCTGAAGAAATACAGCCTGTAATCTGTTTTAATAAATCCATTCCTGCTTCAGTTGATAGTTTATCTTTCTTCTGAGATTTTATGACATTTATTTTATAATCCAGTAAATCAAAAAAATCAGAAACATCTGAAAGAAATTCAACAGGAATGGATTCAAGCCTTTTTCCAAAACTTCATATGGAACTTGATAAGATCGTTTTTTTGATGTATTTATCATTGTATCAGACATATAATCCTCCTAGATTCAACTACTATATTTCTTTGTGATTTATATAAAGTCAGACGGAAACCGCCCGAAATATTTACATATTATTGACTTTGACATTACATTTCTCAGTATTGCATTTACAAATCTCATATTACGAATTCCTATTTCCTCCCATTAACAAATAGATTATGAATATATGTTGAAAGTTTCACTTACAACGAAGGTATCGCTCTGCGGCATCAGCCTAAGGTTTTATAATTATCCTTACAATAATTATAATATTTTCTAAAATATTCATTATCTGTAATTTTAATAACTAAAATTTATTTTTTCAACTGGCTATACAGTATCTCATTTTCAGTTTTTCCTAATCCAATTATTATTTTTTCAGTCTTAGAGCTTATCAATAAATACGGCGCTCCAGCTTTTAAAATATACAACCGAACATCTCAAAGTTCATTATAATAGAAATGCCCTATTTTAATCGGTCCAAGTCAAAGTCCATTTTTTCTTCTACCTCCAATTGGAATATTTTCAATTTTTATTATATTTTCAATTTCTGCTATTGGTATTTTTACACCGTACATACCTTTGACTATAAGTACATCATTTTCCACAAATGCGCCAGTTGTTTTATAAATTCCTATAAATGATAAAATCAGTAACACAAGAATTCCAAGCGTTAAAACTGCTTTAAAAGTCTTTTTTTCAGAATTCATTTTCCATCTCCTTGTATAAATTTTATTTGCATCCGAAAATTTACAGGTTTGATTTTTAACTTCTTCACTTTCTAAAAGAATAAATATACTTACGAATTTTTTCTCTCCAGACTTATTCTTTTTAAGTGCCGCTGTGCGGCATCAATCTAACTACCGCTTAACCTGCATTTGCGGCTTGTCCGCAATGTCAGGTTGAAGCGGGTGTTAGACGTCTTTCATTTATTTTGTACTAATAATCTTAATTCTTTTTCCATAACAAATGGGCATCCTAAAACAAAGTACATATCCACGCTAGTGCAGCACAAATCGGAATATATATAATGTAATGAATGACATGTGTTTTCCAATTATATCCAAATAAATGCGAACCTACCATATCCTTAACTTCCGGATAAAAATGAGGAAAGAAATTTGAATGACAGAGAAGAACCCAATCGAAAAACACAATATCGAAAGTTTCCATTCCGTAAAGCATAATTAAAAATCTTATGAAAAATTCAATAAAATTAAAATTATTATGAATTCCGTCCCATGCTCCAAGTATAAATGCACCAAAAAGGATAAGAAAAGCAATTGCAATTATAATCCAACCGATTATATGTGCACCGTGAAATCTTTCTTTTCGGTCAGGAACAGCATCATAAACCTCTTTGGGGGCTGAAGAAAAAAACTTCTTGTTTTGAACAAAAGCCACACCTCCATACAACAAAAGAAAATAAAACACCATCAGCATAAGAGTTGTTATCATTGTTATTGCCATTTGTTATACACCTTATTTATTTGTATTATATTTTAAATTAAAAAACTAGCGGATCTATGAGAGCGTCCAACTAATATTCTTTCTTAAACAGATGAATTTTCTGCTTCACGAATACAAATCCCTTTTTTTATATTCAAATACATTCCTGTTTGTATTGTTATTTAATAATAAACTGCATATCTACAAAATCAAATTGAATTATATGGTTATAGAAAAAAACATTACCAAGCCCATTTAGTTTCATCATATGAGATTGTGCTCCTTTATTAAAACCAGAGCCTTTTATTGTTGAATAAGCACCATTCATATTGTTGTAAATAACCTCACCTATTTTTATATCATTATAAGAATACATTACTCTTGGTGTAATAGGAACTTTATCTTTATAGCCATATCCATAATTTGAATAATCATTTATATCATATTGTTGATTTCTATCTCCAAAATTATGTCTTGGAGTAAACCCATAATTACCTGTATCAATCATTCCGAATTCAGGTTGTCCTCTATATTCAAAATAAATATCAAATTCATCATTAGGACTTTGATACATTTTTAAAGCAGCACCATCAAGTTTTTCGTCATTTAAAATAATATATTGATTGATAAAGTCTATTGTAACTCTGTCATAATTCAATAGAAATTCAGCTCCGATAACTCCATCAAAAGTTTCATTAACATTAGGATCATATCGCAGAGAATTGTCTCCAAAAGATACGGAAGCTAGATAATTAAGATTATAATTAGACCATTCGTTTTTTAAATATTGAGCAACTTCTTTTTCTGAAGAATGATTCTTTATCAGCTCTAGTTCATTCTGTTTGATATATTCAACTACTTTTTGTATGAAATCATCTTCAGTCACATTAATCTTTTCTAATAAAGAATAATAAAACCAGTTCCGTGTAGAGCCTGAATCTAACATTACATATACGTCATTATTCCCTTCTACTTTTAAAACAGGTTTTCCCAAACAACCATAAAAATTCATTGTAAAAGGAATTCGTGAATCTGTTCGCTCACGATTTAATTCTTCTTTAGCTTTAGAGTAATCAAATTCGCTTTGTGTTAACTGTTCGGTCAATATTTTTCCATCATAACTGAGTTTTTTACCGTCGGAATTATTTTTACAAGAAATTAGTAGTGAGCAATATACTACTGTTAGAAAAAATATTTTTTTCATTAATCTTCCTTTTTATAAAATTTTTATAGTTTATATTATATTTTTGAAACCATTTTTCAATCGCCTCTTTGTTTTACTTGATTTTTTTTCTTCCGTGCGAGCTTTAATACAACCGCTTCCTAATTTGCCCTAATAAACAAAAAATATCCAAGCCATTGGGCAATCCGTCTAACACCTTTTCGACCTTTCCTCATAATATCATAAAAACTACTCGTTTACAATCTAAACTGCTACAAGATAAGAAATTAAATCTTTCTGCCATAATATTAACCTGCACACAGCATCAACAGCCGGATTAGACCTATCATCACTAAACAGGCTAAAGAAAAATTACAGCCTATCTATAGGGCTTTGCTCGCCAAGACCACCGCGGTTAGGGAAACAAAAGAGCGGCAAGCGCTTGATTTTGACTTGAAGCAGCGACTTTTTCTTTTACTGCAAGATAGCTCACAAAGGGATTTATCTCCGCATCGGAATAGGCGTATCACTTTCCCCAATCGTTCCGGTGTTCAAAACTATCGCTTCATGCGGATCGCTGTCATTACTTTCTCAATTTTACAGAAGCGAGGATAACTCTTGCTTTTATGATTATATGGAAGAGAGATTGCGTGTAACAAAAAAAAAGCAAAAAAGTTACAAAATTAATGATTGACAAATGAAAAAAAATCTTATAGCATATATCTAATTAAAGTTGGTCGCTAAAAAGCGTGTTACGCTTTGGCCAAAAAAGTATTAAAGGAGGTATTTTTCATTATGAAAAAATATCTACTCGTAAGCTTGACTATTCTTTTTGCTGCTACTTTTGTGTGGGCAGAAGAAGCTACAACTACCGAACCGAGCGTCGATATTGAAGCCGACGCAACCTTAAGCTGGGGATTTGACCTTGGCTCAAAGACTAAACCGGGTTTTAAGAACGGATTCAAGAACGAAGCTTCTTGGAACGTAACATTCCCGCTCCTCAAGAAGGCTAATAAAACTTCTACCAAGAGTGATGTACCCGTATACGGCGAAGTTACTTTAAAGGATGTGGGGCTGAATCTTGTCAGCGAAAAAGATAGCGGTGGACGTTTTATCATGGACGGGAAGGTAGACAAACTTGCCGCTAAATTGGTTATCTATGACGCTTATGTAACCGTCTTCAATAAGCCGAGCTTTGCAACAGACTATGCTAAAATATGGGAACCTGTTGATACCGATCAGTATATACCAGAAGACTATAGATTTAAGCCCTCATTTGGTGGCTATGGTACAAAGATCGGCTATGCAAACAAGGACTTGATGGCCTTGGATGTCGGTTTAAAACTTGGTTCCAGCAGCAACTGGGCTCCTGACGATCCGTCTGCAATCCAGCATATGAAACATTTTGATGGTTCTACCAGATTGGAAGGGGGTGAATATATCTACATATACGATCCTGATACAAAGGACTGGAAGTGGACCGAAGGTGGTGGTAAGGGCACATGGAATGGCGATCCTCTGTGGTTCCCGCCGGCTGGTGACTATTATTTTACCGCTACAAAGAATGGCGATGCCGAGGTGTATCACTACGGAATCGGCTTTGATTTTTCTATGAAGCCGCTTGATAAAATGCTTACAGTTGCCTTTACCGTTAACTCTACATTTGGTAAACAGTATAAAAAGGTTGATGATGGTCTTCTTAATCTCGGTTTTGAAGTAACCTCAGAGCCGATGGATGGATTAAAGTTAAAGGCTGGTTTTGATGGTAAATATGTGTTTGATAACAAAGCATTTGACTGGGATACCGTATTTACTGCTGAATACAAATGGGTAGGCGCAGGTGTGTATGTTGCTTCTGCCAATACAAAAGTTGGAAGTAGCAAAATTGATATGGCAGTATTTGCTCAGTTTGCAACAAAGGGCGATAAAGAGGATGCGACCAACCTTGTTGAAGGTTTGGATGCAGGTGTCTATATCGGTATGTACAAACTGCTCGGTAGCTCTAAATTCCCGTTCTTTACAAAGGTTTGGGGTGCATATACGGTTAATATCAACGATTCTATGTGGATAAAGCCGTTCGCAAATCTTTGGCTTGAAACCAACCATGGTACTCAAGCTGTTGGTCTTGTTTATAACCTTGGTGTAACTTACAGCCCTGTTGAAAAGGTTGAAGTAACGGCAAAATGGAGTCATGGCAAAATTAACACTGATACTCACAGCGGTATCATTAAGTCCTCTGTTATCGACAGCGAACACAGAGGTCGTTTTGTTCTTTCTCTCAAAGTTAGCTACTAAGCCATATTTGGTCTCATAGCTAAACTTAAAAGCCTGTTCCGCACCACGCGGAGCAGGCTTTTTTATTTGTACACTGTACCCTGATGCTTTGCGTCGGGGGTATTAACCTCTTCCTTTTTTAGCCAAAAGCCCATCTTATGGAGTACGAACCACTGCGCCGAGCATGCAAAAGCACCTATCGGTAGTCTTCAAAATCCTTACAGCCTCGTCCAAAAATGTACCTCCTTGTACTTCTCTGCCGATGTATCTCCTTGTTACATCGGCAGAGGACAAGTTTTGTGCCAAAACTCCTATGTTTTTTGTCAAGTAGAAAAGCAAAACTTTTTAGTTTTTTCTCTGCTTGACCGCTCCCGCCCATCCGTGGGCGTTCTGACGACGAGTCCGCATTGCGAACTCGATTCTGCTGGAACCACGGACATCCGTGACGGTTCTGCTACGTTGAGCATTTATTTTTGCGTAGCAACGAAGTAGATGCCCTTCCGTAAGCCTTTTGAAATAGACTGTTAAGCAGTTGTACATCCGTGTACCTCTCTACCGATGTACGTCCATGTACATCGGTAGAGGACAAGTTTTGTTCCAAAACTTGTTTCTGACTTATTCCCCGCCCATCCTTGGGCGTTCTGATACGTTGAGCATTTTCAGAAGCTGCACGCGGTATACAACTTTTCCGTAAGCCTTTTGAAATAGACGGCGCAGATACGAGGCGCAAGCACAAATTAACCGCAGGCGTATCTTTGATACGTTGAGGATTAATTTGTGCGCAGCAACGAAGTAGATGTGCCGTATATTTCAAAAGGTGTGGGGGAAGGCACATTGTATAACCTCCTCCATCCTAGTAACAGGATGGAACTGAATGCCTTTCTTTATGTGCTCGGGGATTTTTTCAAGGTCGCGGATATTCGCGGCAGGGATGATAATCTCCTTGATGCCGTTGCGGCGGGCGGCGATGGTTTTTTCTTTTAAGCCGCCGATTGGGAGTACCTGACCGGTCAGAGAGAGTTCGCCGGTCATGGCGAGCTTCGGTTTAATGACTTTACCGGACAACAGCGAAAGCAGCGCAACAGTCATCGTGATGCCGGCGGAGGGGCCGTCTTTGGGAGTTGCGCCTTCCGGAATGTGCAGGTGGATAACGTGGCTTTCAAACCACTTGACGCTTGCAATACCGTGCGCATCGGCAAAGTGGCGCACCCATGTCCATGCAATCGAGGCGGACTCCTTCATCACATTACCCATCTGACCGGTCAGGCGGAACTGCCCCTTGCCCTTATTCGATAAGGCTTCTATCAGCAGCGTATCGCCGCCCATACTCGTCCATGCAAGCCCGATCGCCGTGCCGGGAACTTTTGCGTATTTGATATCGTCGTCGCGGAAAATGGGTTTGCCGAGCATCTTTTCGATTTCGGCGGTATCGGGCGCAAATATGTCTTTTTCGCCGCGCTCGCCGGTAACCAGCTCAACGGCGATTTTACGGTGGAGCTTATCGAGGTTCTTTTCAAAGTTGCGTACTCCCGCCTCCCGCGCATAGCCGTTCGCAATATGCAGCAGTATCTGCTTGGAATATTTCACCTGCGTTTTCTTTAAGCCGTTTTTTTCAAGGCTTTTCGGCAGCAGATAGTGCTTTGCGATTTCTACTTTTTCAGAATCGATATAACCCGCGAGTTGAATAACTTCGGCGCGGTCGAGTAGCGGGCGCGGAATACCGTCAAGCGTGTTCGCCGTCAGGATAAATACGATATGCGACAGGTCAAACGGCAGATCGAGGTAGTGGTCGCGGAACGAAACATTCTGTTCGGGGTCGAGCACCTCAAGCAAGGCACTGGATGGGTCGCCCTGATAGCTTTGCCCCATCTTATCGATTTCGTCAATCATAAAGACCGGCGCCTTTGTTTTCACGATTTTTAATCCCTGCAAAATTTTGCCGGGCATCGCGCCGATGTACGTTCTGCGGTGACCTTTAATTTCAGCCTCATCTCGCATACCGCCCACCGAGAACCGGAAAAACGGTTTATTCATCGCACGGGCAATCGACTTGCCGACACTCGTTTTACCGACACCGGGCGGCCCCACCAGCAAAACAATCGAGCCCTTCGTATCGTTTTTCAGTTTCCGCACCGCAAGGTATTCGATAATCCGCTTCTTTACATCCTCCAACCCGTAGTGATCCGCATCCAAAACTTTTTTCGCTTCTTCTATATTATACGCTTCCGGTTCGGGAGGGTTCCACGGGAGTGTCAGCGCGGTTTCAAGATAATTCCGTCCGACAATGTACTCAGGCGAATTCGGCTCGAGAAACTTGAATTTTTCAAACTCGGCTTCTATCGTCTCTTTTACTTCACCTTCAAAATGGAACGAGTCGATCAGCTTGCGGAATTTCTCTTCATCGGCATCCTTTGGATCGGAACTTAAGCCCAGCTCTTTTTTGATACTTTTGAGCTCTTCATGCAGGAAGTATTCGCGCTGATTTTTTTCAATCCGCGTATTCAGATCTGCCTGAATCTTCCGCTGAACATCGAGCAGCTCTTTTTCTTTTTTGATATGAACAAAAACCTTTTCCATCCGTTCACGGACGTTGATGGTTTCCAATATCTTTTGCTGATCCTCTTTCGGAATATTCAGAATGCTGGCAGTAAAGTCCGCAATCTTTCCCGGATGGTCGATGTTGACAATGTTGAGCCGCATCTCTTCCGTAAAGAGCGGGTTGTTTTCGGAAAGTTCTTTCATCTCTCCGATCAGTCCGCGGAGCATCGCCTTTACCTCAACCGTATTCTCTTCTTCATCTTCGAGATACTGAACCGCTACGACAATCGGTTTTTTCTCGTTGACAACTTTGCGGATTTTGAACCGCTTCAAGGTTGAAATAAGAATATTGATACCGCCGTCAGGCAGGTTGATTTTTTTGATAATCCGCGCAGCGGCTCCTATTTGATACACATCGGAGGCGCCCGGCTCTTCCGTCTCGTTTTTTAACAGCGAAAGGCCGATAAAACCGGTGCTGCCGTACGCTTCTTCGACGGAGCGGATGTCGTCGGCATCGTTGAGCAGCAGCGGGGTAAAAATCCCCGGATAAATAGGCCGACCGTTCAGCGGAATAAGATTGATTTTTTTAGGCAAAAGCTCTTCGATTGGAATAACCGCCTTTTCTTCTTTCTGAGTTGATGTATCCACCTCGTTCGGCGTATCTAAAGTCTTTGAAGTATCTGAATTCATAGCTTTAAATATCGTCATTATTCAGCGAAAAGTCAATAAATGCCCTTTTATCTCTTGAGGAAATGCGGTATACTGCCCCGTATGGGGAAAAGTATCGTTTTTGTTAACCAGAAAGGCGGGGTAGGGAAGACCACTTCCGCCGTCAATATCGGCGCATACTTTGCACAGGCAGGGAAAAAGACGCTGCTTGTGGACTTTGATCCGCAGGGTAATATGTCGTCGGGTGTCGGGATTTCCAAAAAGCAGCCGAGTATTTATGATGCGCTTGCCGGAAAAATCCCTATTCAAAAAACGGTCAGACCGACGGCGGTTAAGGACTTGTATGCAATCCCCGCTGATATCAATTTATCGGGCGCCACTATCGAATTGGTTGATCAGCAATCCCGAGAATTTTTTCTCCGCGACAATCTCGCGCTCCTGAAAGAAGAATATGAATATATTTTAATTGATTGCCCCCCGTCGTTGGGAATTTTAACGCTGAACGGGCTTGCCGCTGCGGATGAAGTGTTTATTCCGCTGCAGTGTGAATATTTTGCACTTGAGGGGTTAACGCTCCTTTTGCAAACCGTTAAAAGAGTGCAGGAAAAAATCAATCCCCGCCTTAAAATCGGCGGTATCTTTTTCACGATGTACGATTCCCGCACAAAGCTCGCACAGGAAGTTGTGCAGCAGGTTACCGCCTATTTTAAAGACCGCGTATGCAGTACGATTATCCCGCGCAATGTCCGCCTCTCCGAAGCGCCCTCCCACGGGCTGCCCATCTGCAAGTATGACGCTTCCTGTATCGGCGCCCGCAGCTACGAAAAACTTGCTCAGGAGGTGCTTGACCGTGCCTAAATCTGCACTGGGCAAAGGACTCGACTCCTTGCTTCCTCCCGATATCACGGATTTGTGCTCAAACGATGCCGCTGCACAATCTTCGGATGTACAATCGGATAGCGGTTTGTCTGTAATGCCGCAGCAGAATGTGATGCGAGGAGAAGCGGCGCAACAAGCCGGTACTCAAAATCGCGCCGATACTGTCGGTTCCGCTCCGATTGAGCTTGACCCCGCGCTATTAAAACCCAATCCGTTTCAGCCCCGCCGTACTTTTAATGAAGATAGTTTGCAGGAGCTTGCCGCGTCCATCAAAGAACACGGGATTATCCAGCCGATTATCGCGGAAAAAAACGGCGATGACTACTATATTATTGCGGGAGAGCGGAGAACGAGGGCGGCGCTTTTAGCGGGGCTTACGCGGGTACCGGTCATCTTCCGTGAATTTGAAAATAGCAAAAAGCTTGAAATTGCGCTGATCGAAAATATTCAGCGGGAAAATCTCAATCCGATTGAAGAGGCTAAGGCATATCAGGAGATTATGCAGCTGTCCAATCTTAATCAGGAGGAGACCGCCAAGCGGGTAGGGAAGAGCCGATCGGCAGTTGCCAATGCGATGCGGCTTTTACAGCTGCCCGACGAAATGCAGACAGCGCTCGAAAAAGGCGCCATCACCGCAGGTCATGCGCGGGCAATTCTCTCGCTCATCAATCCGGCGGATCAAACGCTGCTATTTACCCGCATTACGGAGCAGGCTCTTTCGGTGCGTGACGCGGAGATGCAGGCGGCTCAGTTGAAAAACGGCAGCCGTACCGGACAGAAAAAATCAGCGCAGCAGCCGGTAAGCCGACCGGATGCGGATGACGCGCAGCTTGCGGTCAAGGATATTGAGCAGCAATTTATCGATGCGCTCGGCACAAAGGTTGAAATTAAAGGCGATCTTGAAAAAGGTATCGTGTATATTTCGTACTTTTCGCAGGCAGACCTTGATGCGCTCTATAATAAAATTGCTGCAAAATAGCATTGCAGGAACATAACAGTCGATGGCAAATCTTTCCGATTATGTAATCTGGCGCGGCGATCTTCCTTTTGAGGCGCGTCCCTTCAATGCGATAGATGCGCTGGTACTGTGTCAGCTTTCTTACCTTAACTTTTTCGATATTGTTTCCGCTCAATTTGATGACGGTATTACGCTGCAGGAAGCTGCGCATCTCTATGCCGCCGATTCTACGCGCGGAACCCCCGAAGAGTTCGGTGTGTTTATCAATCCGCTCACTGCCGATTTACTTAAAACTGCTGCGGAAACGGAGCGCTTCGGTTCCATTCTTTTAAAAGGCTTTGTAAATGAAATTGATCGCAATGCGGATAAGCAGTTCGCAGCAATAACTGCCATACTTCCAACGGGGTGTGCCTGTGTTGTCTATCGGGGTACGGACGATAGTATAATCGGATGGAAAGAAGACTGCCTTTTGAGCCTTCCCGACCCCATCCCCTCTCATGCTTCGGCGGCGGATTATCTTTCGGCAGCGGCGGAAGCGCTCGGTATGTGCGGTATCGAAAAGCTCTCCATTGCGGGGCATTCCAAGGGCGGAAACCTTGCGCTCTATGCGGCTGGGACTGCCGCCGCTTCGATACGGGAGCTGATTGAGCGGGTGTTCTGTTTTGACGGTCCCGGTTTTGCGTTTGATATCGAACAGCGGAGCGGATTTCAAGCGATTATCCCTAAAACCGCTTCTTTTATTCCGCAGTCGTCTGTCGTCGGCGTGCTTTTATCCTATCTGCCGCATTATACCGTTATTGAAAGCGCCGAAACCAACACCTTCTGGCAGCATGATGCGTTTTCTTGGCAAATTAAACGAGATGAGTTTGTAACCTATCAGCAAGGGCGGACAAAGGAAAGCTATTTTGCGGAAAAAACCATGCGGGAATGGCTTTCTCACCTTGATGATAACGAGCGGAAAGAATTTATCGAAACATTGTTTGCGGTTATGTTCGGCACCGGTGCGGAAACAATGAGCGAATTAACCGCCAACGGACTTGCTCATTCGCTGCACATTTTAAAAGAGCTGCACACGGTAGATTCCGAGCGGCGGAAAGAGCTGTTTGCCGTTATCAAGGCCTTTTTCGGCGCCGTTTACACGCATTTCCCCTATCCGTAATTCTTAATTTCAAAAGCGAACATAAAGCGGATAAATTCTTCGTGACAGTTTTGAATATAGTTTTTATACACTCTGTAGGACTTCTGTAGCAAATTGCAAGTCGTTAAGATCATGCTATTTTATCTATTTTGTCTACCCGGTTCCGCTTAGGCAAGGGGGATACCATCTCTCTTTTCTGTCCAAGAAAAAGCATTTTTTTGCTTGACTTTTGAGGGGGGGGGGGGGTATTATAGAAGAAGATTTATTTATAGCGGATACCTGTACTTATCCGTTACAGTAAGGAGAAATTTATGGGAAACCTCTAAAACCTGAGATTTTTAGAGATGTTCTATATAGCATTCTAATAGCATTATAGACTTTGTTGCGAGGGGGGATATCTTTTAAGACCAATACGGCTTTTAAAAGATATCCCCCTGACACATTCGATCAGTCTGCTTAATTTTTAAAGGAGATGTATATGACGTTACGTTCTAAACTGACACTTTCAATGGCACTGACGGTTTCTATTGCGGCATGTGTTATATTAGGGTTTTCGGTTTTTTCTGTTCGCCAATTAGTTGAACGACAATTTTACAAAGGCGTTCCGGGAGTTTTATCGATGGCAAGCATCGATTTACAGTCCGATTTATTGTTCGGATATTCTCGTTCAGAAGCGTGGGCAAATAATCAAATACTTATTGATTGGTTGGACGATGGTACGCCTGAAGGCGAAAGTAAGAATGCTATTATACGTCGTCTTGAAGAGTTTGCTTCTGAAAAACGTATTATCTCTTCTTGGGTATCAAGTACACAGACAAAAGATTATTATATAGTGGACGCAAATAAAAAGGTTCATTATTCCCTCTTGAAGGAAAGTGAACCGGCGGATGCATGGTTTTTTAAAACGATAAAGTTGAAAGAAAAAGTAACATTCAATATCAACAAAAGCAAAGAGACCGGTGTGATGGGGTTGTGGATCAATGCACACGTTTATAATCAAGAATCAGAATTATTAGGGATTGTTGGCGTAGGGCTTGATCTTGACGAATCGGTTGAGACAATGAAACAAACACTACCGTCTGCACATTCGATCCTATTTGTAACGGATGAAAATGATAATATCGTTATTTCGTCAAATAATGAAAGTTTTGGCGTATCATTAAAAGAATATTTACCGGAAACGATGAATGAGATTCCGCAATATCCTGATATAAAAACATGGAAAGATGGAAAAAGAGGCAAGATGATATACAGCGGACGACAGATTGCAAATCTTCCGTATAATATTGTATTTATTGCGCCTGTGGATGATTTTTTACCCGGTATGTTTACCATTGCAGAAATCCCACTGCTTGTAACAATCATTGTAATAGGAATATCTATTTCGTTGCTGTATTTTTCAATACGAAAAACCGTAAGCAAACCATTGAGTAATACTGCTTCTGCGCTTAAAGATATTGCTCAAGGAGATGGGGATTTGACATTCCGATTGCCAATTCATGGGAAAGATGAAATAGCGCTATTATCTGAATATTTCAATAAAATGCTTTCAAAAATTGCGGCGTCTATTCACCAAGTCGGAACAAACACGAGCATAATGAAAGAAGTAGGTAATGAACTTGCATCTAATATGACAGGAACGGCGAGTGCAGTACATGAGATTAGTGCAAACATCGATGAGGTAAAGCAGCAGGCGATAACTCAAGCAGCAAGCGTCACTGAAACAGCTGCCGTTATTGAAGAGATTGTTCGTACAATTACACAACTGAATGCCGGTATCGAGATGCAGGCGACAAGTGTCGTGCAATCTTCTTCATCGATAGAAGAAATGGTTGCAAATATCGCATCAATCGGAAAAACGCTTGAGAAAACAGACTCTGTTATCAAAGAGCTTACCGCTGCAACCGGTGACGGCAAGGCAACAATTGTTACCTCTAATACTGTAACACAGAAAATCGCAGAAGAATCGGGTTCTCTTTTGGAAGCATCAAGTGTTATTCAGCACATTGCATCGCAGACGAATTTACTTGCAATGAATGCTGCAATAGAAGCTGCTCATGCAGGAGAAGCTGGAAAAGGATTTGCCGTTGTAGCAGACGAAATCCGTAAGCTTGCCGAAGATTCTGCAGCACAAGGCAAAAGCATTACCGCTACATTGAAAATGTTATCAAGTGAAATTGAAATGCTTTCTGCTTCGTCAAAAACTGTTGAAGAAAAGTTTAATGCGATCTTTAATCTTGCAGAGCAGGTAAAAGCCATGAGTACACAGGTTACCGAATCGATGCAGGAACAGGAGAATGGTAGTAAGGAAGTACTGGCAGCTATTAAGAGCATTAATACGGTAACGGTTGAAGTGCAAACCGGTTCGGAAGAAATGTTGAAAGGCGGAGAAAAAGCTTCGCAGGAAATGCAAAAACTCGACAATCTGACTTGTGTTATCACGGAAAGTATAAACGAAATGGCATCGGGAGCTGCACAAATTAATAATGCCGTGCAGGAAGTGAATGCAATTACACAGAAGAATAAACGGAGTATTGAAAATTTGGCTGAAGAAGTTTCAAAATTTAAGGTATAGGGAACCTCTAAAAATCTCAGTTGTTTAGGGATGCCCTATAGTATGCTGCGCTTCCTCTTCAGCTTTGCAGGCGGGGCAAAGACCGGTAAGTTCTATACTGTGTGATGTCATGGTAAAGCCCGTTTCGGATAAGATTTGGTCTTCTAAATCGTGAAGCGGACAAACGGCAATATCGGCCGAAGCCCTGCACTTACTGCATACAATTCGGTGGTGATGTTCTGTTCCTTGCTGAGATGCAATCTGAAAATAGGCTTTTCCGTCAGGATGTATGCTCTTTGTTACAAAATTGGATTCGGCAAGTGTATGCATTGTTCGATACACCGTCGATAAGTCAATTTGCAGCTCCTCCCCGCAGGCTTCATGCAGTTCTTCGACAGAGAATGCCTTATCTTTATCTTGAGATAAAATACTGATGATCAAGTTCCGTGCTTTTGTTTTGCGCAACTTCTTTGTAACAAGCGGGTTTTCCATACTTTTTGTGTCCTCCGTACTATCGATTCGATAGATCAATTGAGAACCTCTAAAAGCTTGAGTTTTTAGAGATGTCCAATTATACAGGAGAATGTTGTTTTTTGAAAGGGCAAAAACTCAGCGTTTGTCCTGATTCTTTTCTATTGGCGGGTAGGCTTTTTTTTTGTATATTTATAACAGAAACTGCTAAAAGCCGCAGTTTTTTAGAGGTTTTCCTTAGAATACCGGTATAATTTTTAAGAGGGGCGCGTATGAAGCTTTACACTAGAAGACAGCTGATTCTTTCTGCAGCCGTTATCGGCTGTTTTATTGCGCTTGCTGCTTACGGGGCAGGCTTTTATTTAGGGCATGGAACGAATACACCGCAGGGAGAGGCCGCAGCCGAGCTTGAAGCATTGGCTGAAAGTAACAGTGCCCTTGCGCAGCAGAACGGCGTCCGGAGTAGTAGCGCCGAAAACAGCGGGAGTGTGGGTGTTTCCGAATCGGCGGAGCAGACAAGCCCGTATCTGACCGCTGCCGCGGAACCGGCGAGCCGTTACACCGCAGAAGAAAAGCAAAATATTTCGGTGTACGAAAATACCAATGATGCGGTTGTCAATATCACCACGGAAACGGTCGGGGTAAACTGGTTCCTTGAACCGATTCCGCAGGAAGGTGGTTCCGGCTCCGGTTCGATTATTGATAGCCGCGGCTACATCCTTACCAACACTCACGTTATCGAGGACGCGACAAAGATATTCGTATCTCTCTCGGACGGCAGCCAATACAGCGCAAAGATTATCGGGGTAGACCGTGAAAACGATCTTGCGGTGCTCAAATTCGACCCGCCTGCAAACACTCAGTTGACGACGATAAAATTCGGCGATTCGGATGGACTCAAGGTGGGACAGCGGGTACTCGCAATCGGGAACCCCTTCGGCTTAACACGAACGCTGACGGTCGGTATTGTGTCCGCCCTCGGCCGCCCGATCCAAACCGATAAAAACGTTATCATCAAAAATATGATTCAAACCGACACGGCCATCAATCCCGGCAACTCGGGCGGACCGCTCCTCGATTCCGACGGCAGGATGATCGGTATCAATACGATGATCTATTCTACGTCGGGTAGTTCCGCAGGCGTCGGCTTTGCGGTGCCCATCAACACGGCAAAACGGGTAGTATCCGAGATTATCAAGTACGGAAAAGTCCGCCGCGCTTCCATCGATGCGGAGTTGGTACAGCTGAACGCGTCGATTGCAAACTATGCAGGGTTGTCGGTGCAGCGCGGGCTATTGGTTTCCCGCGTTAAAAAGAACAGTAATGCCGAAAAGGCGGGGCTTCGCGGTGGAGCAAATGCCGTCCGCTACGGTATTGGGAAGCGCGCTGCGGTTATCTATCTCGGCGGCGACATCATCACCGAAATTGCCGGTCAGGCTGTCAGCAACTTGAGCGAATACTACGCTGTTTTGGAAGATAAAAAACCGAATGAGAGCATCGCCGTAACGGTGCTCCGCGGAAATAAGACCGTAAAACTGACGCTTACCCTTTCCGAACGGAACGATGAATAGGTAACGAAGGGGATGGCAAAAAAGAAGGCCGGCGGGCAGATATTCCGGTGCAGCTCATGCGGGTACAGCCAGCCGAAATGGCTCGGGCGCTGTCCCGGCTGCGGCGAATGGAATACCTTGGAGGAGCAATTCCAAGAAGCGGACTTTACCCCCGGCTTTGCTTCGAGCGCCGCTGCCGGGCGGCAAACGGACGAAGCGCATCCCATCCCGCTTGAACAGGTTGAGGTACACGATACCGTCCGCATTACAACCGGCATTTCGGAATTTGACAGGGTGCTCGGCGGCGGCGCGGTAAAGCGCTCGGCGGTATTGATCGGCGGCGAACCCGGTATCGGAAAGTCAACATTGCTCTTGCAAGCGGCAGCTGCAACAGCAGCCGGCGCGGTAGGGCAGCGGACGCTCTATGTGTCCGGTGAAGAGTCCGCCGGTCAGATACGCGGTCGTGCAGATCGGCTCGGCGTTCCGCTCAAAAACATCGAACTACTCTGCACCAATTCGGTAGAAAATATCGAAAAAGTATTAAATAATCTCAACCCGCTTATCGTCATCATCGATTCGGTACAAACGCTCTTTTCCCCGCAGGCGGGAACCATCCCGGGCACGATCAATCAGCTCAAATACTGCGCCAACGAATTGGTGCAGTGGGTAAAGGAGCGGGATGCAGTGCTCTTTCTTACCGCTCATGTAACGAAGGAAGGCGTCATCGCAGGGCCGAAGGTTCTGGAGCACATGGTCGATACTGTTATCTCTTTTGAGCGGAACGAAGATGATGTGCGATTCCTCCGCGCCCTTAAAAACCGTTTCGGTTCGGTAGATGAGCTGGGGATTTTCAGGATGGATGAAAAAGGCTTGGCTGCCGTACAGGATCCCGCCGCGCTTTTTATCATTCAGCGGCAGGGTGAGCTTCCTGCAGGGTCTGCAACCGTGCCGGTGTTTGAAGGCAGCCGTGTATTTATGGTAGAAATTCAAGCGCTGACGGTACCCGCTAAGGGCACGATGACGCGCGTATTTTCCGATAAGGTAGATTCCGCACGGGTAAGCCGCGTCGCCGCCGTACTGGAAAAACGGATAGGCTTGCGGTTCTCCGATCAGGACATTTATATCAATGTTGCCGGCGGCATCCGGCTGCGGGAACCGGCAATCGATTTGGCCTTGGCGCTTGCGCTTTACTCTGCACGAACGGATATCCCCGCGCATAAAAACGAAGCGTTTATCGGAGAACTCAGTCTTGCCGGTGAGATTAGACCGGTACGCCGCTTAAAGCCGCTGATTAAAACCGCACAGAGCCTCGGCTTTACCCAGCTCTACGTTCCGGCAGCCGCCGGCGACGGCGATGAACCGGAACCTGCAATACAAGGCATATCCCGCGTAGAAAACCTCGCCGAAACAATCAAGCGCGCGTTCGGTACCGGAAAGTAATCTCCACATTTGTCCAAGATAAATTCATAAAGCGAGTTTCTGTTGCAACGAGTATAAAAAAACCGCTCCAGGAGTATGCAAGATGGAGCGGTTTAAAAATAGAGTATAAATCATTCACACTTATCAATACTTTTTACGAACGCCTTTGACTTATAGCAACCTCCTTACAAGAAACTTCTTGTATGATGGTATGTTAGCAAAAGATTACATTTATGTCAAGCATGTATAACAAAAAAAGTAAAATAATTTTTGTTTGCTAGCCCTATCGATGAGATTATGCTATAACACATACATGGAGGGAATTATGGCGGATGAATTTAGCTATGAAATTACTCAAAAACATGGGGTTCTTTCTACTTCAAAAAGCGGATGGACGATGGAATTAAACTCGGTGGCATGGAATGGGCGCAACCCCAAATACGATCTCCGCAGTTGGTCTCCCGATCACGAAAAAATGGGAAAAGGGGTTACGCTTACTGCAGAAGAACTGGCTGCGCTCAAAGCGTTATTGAACGGTATGCAACTGTAACCTATTTTAAGGTAGAAAAGTGCATTAGAGCCGTTTTCGCCTCGTCGCCGGTTTTTTCAATTTTTGAAGAAAAGTCTACCAGCGATGTATAGATGGCATCCGTTTGCAAATGGATTTTTTCAAAGGATTGATCAAGTTCATCACTGGTGGTTCCAATGCCGGTGATGACGGTTACCACTTGTTTTATGGTTCCGCCTATATCATGAGAACTTTCCAGTGCAGCGGCAGCAAGACGACTTAGCTCTTCCGCAACAACAGCAAACCCTTTACCGGCATCGCCGGCGTGCGCTGCTTCAATTGCTGCATTCATACTCAACATCTTCGTCTGTTCTGCAATACTTTCGATAATTTCAGACATTTCTTGGATTTTCGAAACGTTTTGAATGATAAACTGCATGTGATCATGGGTAGTTTTGAACAGCTGATGTCCGGTTTTAAATGTTTCCACCAGTTTTTTCGCCGTTTCGGAATCGGTACGATGGTTTTCAGCGGTTTGCTGTACCGAAGAAAGAACTTCTTTCATCTGAGCTGCTGAGTGATGATATCCGTCGCGCTCTTTTTCTGCTGTCATCTGCATCGTTTTATACGTTGCTTGCAAATCGGTGTGTTTCTTTTCCAGTGAATCATAGCTGCGCTGGAGATCGGCAAGATTTTGTTCCAGCTGTGTATTGCGCTCAAGAATAGCTGCTCGTCTTTCAGCAAAAGCGCTATCCTTTGTATCGGGCCGCGTATTACCGGCAACGCGGATTTCCATATTGCTGCGCTCTTTCGTCCCCCACGATGCCGCCGCTACCGCTGATTCTGTATAAACTCCTGCTTCATGGTTGCCAAACGTAAAGGGTGCCGGTTCTGCTGATTGCTCCGATTGTGATGACCGGAAAGAAGTTGCACCGGAAGCAAGCCGCAGCTGCGACGCCGTATCATGCGCTCCGTCGGTCTTTGGCCCCGCTTTTAATACAATTCGTCTTTTTGCATTACGGGCAAGTAAGATGGTATAGATAGTTTGTACCAGTGCCCATGTAACAAAAAGCCCCAACAGCCATGTTACCGAAATCAATATACCCGAAAGAATTGCGGCTTGTTTCCGATACCGGCTGGCAGCGCTCTCTAATGCACCGGATACCGCCTCAAAATCGTTAATATGAGTACCAACCAGTTTTTCAATTGTTTCCACTTTTTTTTCATCAAACGGTTTCGTCTTTGCTGCGCCCAGCTGATTATAATCATTAATCAGTGTGGTAAATTCCGCATTTATTGAACGGGCAGAAGTAAAATACCCCGAAAGGCGGCTCCGTAATGTGCTATCTTTTTCCATATATTTTTCTGTGGCATATTCCACGGCAACTAACGTCGGCTCATACTTACTTAAAGCGCTGATGACAGAAGAAGGAATATGCACACCGGCAATGCCGTAACGATATATAGTCCCTCGTGCATAGAGCATATTACGTTCATAACCGGCAAGTTGTACAATCTGCTGTTCAAGCGTATCAGCCGGTTTTGAAATTTGCATAAAAGTTCCGGCTGCAATGAGCAATAACAAAACCAGTATGCCCGATAAGATTCCGATTTTCAGTTTTATGTTCATAACAATAAGCCTCAGTATAAGTATCGGACAATAATCACCGATAGATTAAAATACAATCTGATGCGTTTACCTTCCTTGATATGTAAAATTTTACATATTTTTCCGGTAAATGAGCAAACGTATCAGGCAGAGTAGATAAAAATCGCGGAAAAATTGAGACTGTGAGACCATTTGAACCATCTTCAACTGTTGTACATCCATGTACATCAGTTGAAGGCGAGTTTTGTGCGTGCACAAAACATCGCTACTATATGGAACCACTGCCATCCTTGGCAGCTCTGGTCGAATAGTCTCAATTTTTCCGCGGGTAACACGAACATTGTACGTCCTTGTACACTGTTCGTGTCAAGTTTTTCTAACGAAAAACTTGTTGCTGATTAGCACCGCCGCCGTCCGTGGCGGATATGAAAAACTGACCTGATGCGTTTGCCCTATGTCCTTTGACCAAAGCCGTTCTTTATGCTATGATGGCAATATATGACTGAATGTTCATTTACAGTGAAAGAACGGGTTGTCTATCCCGGTCAAGGTGTCGGAGAAATCGTCGAAATAAGCGAAAAAAAATTCAAAGATGAAATGCTGACGTATTACGTCATTTACTTTGATGAATCCGACATGACAGTTCTTGTGCCTGCCCTCAAGGCGACTGAGTTAGGTATCAGGACGATCGTTTCCGCTGATGAAGCGCAAGCTGCACTGGCGTTTTTATCCGAAAAGTTTGACCCCATCCCAAGTGATTGGAAGATGCGGTATCAAATGAACCTTGATTTATTCAAAACGGGGAGCGTTTTAGACAATGCCTCCATCGTCCGCTCACTCTACCACCGCAGTAAAATAAAAGAACTCCCTATCCAAGAGCGTAAATTATACGATTCCGCCTATCGCATTTTTTACGATGAGCTCTGTTACGCACTGCAAAAACCGAAGGCGGAAATTGAAGCGCTGATTCATTCATATCTGGAGGTTTTAAGTAAAAATGCTCCTGTCGGAAAGCAAGATCAGGTTGATGATATGTTTGACGATAACATAAATGATATGGATGACGAAGACGATTTCGATGACGGCGAATAATGCCGTTCTGATTACAGCGGCCGGGAGTTCCCAACGCTTCGGGGAAAAAAAAGAATTTCTTCCATTAAGTACCGATACGCATACATCGGTGCTATCTGCCTGTCTTTATGCTTTTGTATCGGCAGGATGTGTTAGCTGTTATGTCATAACCGTGCCTCAGGGTAAAGTTGAAACGGTCTATTCACTGCTTGCTGCAGATACGCGGCTTTCTTCTTTTTTCAGTACACACCGAGATACTCTCCATATCGTTGAAGGAGGAGCAACCCGGCAGGAGTCGGTGTATAAGGGGCTGTTAGCTCTTGCGGATAAAAACATAACCTTTATACTGGTACACGACGGAGCGCGTCCGTGGGTTTCCGTCGAAGTGATTACTTCAGTATTAACGGCAACCGAACAATACGGAGCGGCAGTCCCTGCCATACCTGTAACGGACACACAAAAAGAAGTGGACAAAACGGGAAAGATTATCCGGCATCTTAGAAGAGACCTGCTTGCCGCCGTACAAACACCGCAGGGCTTCCGCTTTGAGCCGTTGCTCTATGCCCATCGCCAAGCTTGCAATGACGGCAATACCTATACCGACGACAGCGAAATCTATGCCCAATATTGCGGAGCTGTTTACATCTGCCCCGGAGCGCGGGAAAACAAGAAAATCACTTATCGCGAAGACCTTTAAGGAAAACACTATGATACGAATCGGCTTAGGTTATGACCTCCACACCCTTGTTGAAGGCAGACCGTTAATCTTAGGCGGGGTTCATATTCCTTTTGAAAAAGGGGAAGCGGGGCATTCGGACGGGGATGTACTACTCCATGCGCTTGCGGATTCCTTGCTCGGAGCTGCTTGTCTTGGCGACATCGGCGAGCTTTTCCCGCCGAATGATCCGCAGTGGAAGAATGCCGACTCCCGGATGCTCCTAAAAACGGTGTGGGAACGGATTCTGACAGCAGGCTGGCAGCTTGAAAACGCCGATTGTGTTATCGCAATCCAAAAGCCGAAAATTCTGCCGTACCGCGAGGCAATCCGCCGGTCTATTGCGGAAATTCTATCGGTAGAAATCGATCAAATTTTTGTCAAAGCAAAAACCGGCGAAGGGGTCGGCATTATCGGCAGCGGTACGGCCGCCGCCGTGTGGTGCACCTGTCTTCTCTCTCGCTAGCTCCCTACTCCCATACCAGCTCTAAAAGCTAACGGTATTTTTAAAGCTGCTCACCGGTAGAATAAGGGAGAAAACAAATACAGTATTTAAGTGGCGTAGCGTCAGCCTATTTTTCGGCAAGCTCTAGGATGAGCTGCACCTCGCCCTGCGATAGATTGAGGGCATTGGCAATAGCGTCCTGCGTCCATCCGCTTCTAAAGAGCTTTAACACATTCTCACGGGTACCGACTGTCGTTGCACCTTCCGTTTTGTTGACCGGTTTTTCGGCCTTAACCAAATCCGCCAACAGTTTCAACTGATTTTCGGAATTCTTCGATATATCTTGTAAGCGCGTTTCAGTACCGGCAAGCCATTCACGGGCATTGTGCAGTTTTTCAATGCGCCCCTCAAGCTCTCCAAGCAATTCATCGATGGTATCAAGCTGCTCCCGCGCCTTCTCCGCTTTTTCCTGATTGGAAATAAGATACTCCATCTTTTCTTGAATATCCTGCAGTTCGGGCGGAATGGTGTAGAGCTTACTCTGTACCGACTTAATATCTTTTTCAACCGTCTTTAAATCTTCAAAGGCAGCATCGATGCTCTGTACCGTTTGGTCGAGCACGGTACCTTTTTTCTCCAAGCGGTCATAGCGGGTATTTACATCGGCAATGCTTTCTTCAATACGCCGAATCTGTACCTGATAGCGCTGTAATTCATCATCAGCCGAAGCAAGCTCAACAAGCTTTTTATCCATCGATTCGGACAGCACACTCAGTTTTGCAAAGTCATTTTCCAAAATTTCAATATTTTTACGCTCACCCATAAATCGCGCGATTTTCTGTGTTGCTTCCTCTTCAAGATGGGTTACCTTTTCGTATTTTAGGTTCAGATCATCCATTGTATTGCGGTAGATTTCAAAACGGGTAACTTCCGCCTTTAACTTTTCGATGTTCTGCTCCAAATCGGCCTTCAATTCGTCTGCACGATCAAATATGCGCGTCTGTGTAATAAAGGCGTTTTGCCGCTTATCGATTTCTTCTACGGTTTCGGTCAGCTGCTCGGAATCGCGCCGTATCTTTTCGAATAAATCATGCTGCGTTTCTTCCACTTCACTGCGCAGGCCGTGTACCAGCTCCCGTATATTGTCGAGCGAATGGCTTGCTTCTCCCGTTGCGTTATTTATCCGTTTATCCAGCTCGTTGGTTAGTTGTTCCGCATCGCGCGTAAAGGTTTCGGTAACGCTGCGCACCTGTGCAGAAAATTCTTCTTCGGCACTCTGCACCTTTGCATTCAGATCATTGATTCTCTGCTGCATCAGTTTAAGCGCCTCGTCGCTTTTCACACTGAAATCTTTATAGTACGAGGTGTATTTTGAACCGATGCCTTCGATAGCTCGTTCCGTCGATGCAGTAAAATTAGCAACTTTTTCGTCTACCGTAGCCCGCATCTCTGCCAGTTGTTGATCGATACGCGCCTTCCATGTTTCAAAATCGTTTTTTGCTGCATCGAGCTGCCCGCCCGATTCTTGTTTAACCGTATCAAGCCAGTTTTTTACCTCTTTTGTAACATTTTCAACTTCAACACTCTGCTGCCGCATCGATTCCTGCAGTTCAAGCTTGAGACCGGAAAGCTCATTGCGCATATATGTTTGAGCTTTTTCCTTTGTCTGATCCATCATATTTTTAAACTGAGTGTTATAGGCTAAGAGCGCCTCGTCGCTTGCCGTAATACGTTTGGCAATTCCTTCTTCGATTGCGGCAATATCTTCTTTGAATTTTGCAAAGTGCCCCTTGTACTCCTCCGCCGTTTGCGCGAGCCGCGCTTTTAAATCCTGTTTATACGCATCTTCCAAATCCTTACGTGCCGACTCGCTTTCCGATCCCATCAGCGCAAGTCGTTCGGTAACATCATTCCGCAGCTTTTGGATGTCTCCGCTGAGTGCATCGCTGCGGCGGGTCAACTCGCTTGCAAAATCGGTTTCAAAAGTATGCAGCTTTTCGGAGAGCGCGGCTTGCGATTCTTCACGCAGCACATTTAGCTGTTCGGTTATCTCCTGCAAGCGACCGGCAAGCGCATTCGCCCGTTCGGAAAAATGTTTTTCGAATCCGTTGTATTTTTCCTGCATGGTATAGGTATGTTTTCCAAAGTCTTGCAAAAGCCGGTCTTTTACCGATTCTTGCGCTTTTTCCATCTCGGCAGAAAGCTTATCGATACCGGCAATGGACTTATCAAATTTTTCGTAATAGTAGGTCGCTTGCTTTTTATATTCGGCAAACTTTGTATCTGCCGATTGGGACAGCGCGGTCAGGCTTTGCGCTGCCTTTGCCGCCGTTTTTTCGAGGCGGGTATTTAATCCCGTTTCAAATTCCGTAAGCCGCGAATCAAGCTGCCGGTTCGTATTCTGCATATCCGCCTCGGTTTTCTCCAAGCCCTTTTCAAGATTGGTGATGCGCTGTGTAAAGGCAATCTCCGCAGCGCTGAACTTTGAATGTAGTGAACTTTCCAACTTATCCGCTTCCTCTTGCCAATCCTGTTTAAACTTTTGAGCAAGCGCTTTATTTTCGGCCATACCGGCGGTAATCTCCGCCTCAAGCGCTGCGGAACGGTCATCAAGCACCGCCTTATAATGCTGCATCTGCATTTCCATCTGGTTCTGCAATTTAGCAAAAGATTCATCGCCAAGGTTTTGCGCTTTTTTGCTCGCCTCCGTAAACGCCTTTTTATAAAGGTCGTTCAATTGGATTGAGGTTACCTCAAGCAACTCCGCACTTTTTTTCTCTGCGCCGGCAACCCTGTTTTCAAAAGCGCTAATGGTATTAT
Source organism: Treponema sp. OMZ 805 (assembly GCF_050937395.1). Lineage (NCBI taxonomy): Bacteria > Pseudomonadati > Spirochaetota > Spirochaetia > Treponematales > Treponemataceae > Treponema > Treponema sp. OMZ 805. Next base: position 118,443 of record NZ_JACCLP010000002.1, read on the forward strand.
TGAAACCCGCAGTAAGCTGTTCTTCAAGCATCTGGAGATGTTCACGATTCTGCTTATAAAAGCTATCCTGCATTTCGGGCATCAGTTTTGAAATATGATTCAATTCGCTCCGTGCATCCGTAATTTTTTTTGCAAGCGAATCGACAAAGTCGGATTCCTGACTGACCCGCGCAAGATTTTTTTCCGCAATAGCAGCCATATCCATAACGGTCTTAATAGTCTCCTCCGCCCCCGCAACATTTTTTTCTATTGCATCGATGGATGATGAACGGGCAGTCAACACATCGGATTTTTTCATAAAATCGTTGTATATGGAATCGAGCCGGTTAACAGCCGCAATGGCTTGCGAAAGTTTTGCGTCAAGCTCGATCGCCGCATCACGCAAATTCTGCGTCCGTTCCTTAACAAACCCTTCTATTTCATCTTTAACACGGTCGCCGTATTTTTTTGCTTTTTCTATCGAACGGCTGTTTTTATCCATTTGCCGAAAAAAAAGAATCAGCATCAGAGAAAGCATAAGCGTTATCGCGGAGACCAAAAGTTGCATTGACATTCTAAGTTCCACCCTTACTTAAAATAAATTCTGTTTTAATGAATAGATCGGACACATCTAAAAACAGCGGTTTTTAAAATTATCCTACTTATTATATTATTATAACACATAGTTTAAGAATTGACGATAGTTTGAAAAGGAAATATCCGCATACGGCGGTTTTTTTCTAAAAAATGAAACAAGCGGGTTTTCGATATAAGCGGTCTTCATACCGACTGAAGAAGCGCCTGCGACATCATAGGCTTTACTATTCCCAACATACAGTATCCGTTCGCACGGCGTGTTCAAGGCTTCGGCAAGTTTAAGAAACGGGATTCGGGAAGGTTTAAGAGCGCCGAGCGCTTCGGAGTCCAATGCAACATCGCAGAGCGGAAGAATGCCCCATACGGAGCCTTTCTGTTCGGGCGGAAAATCAGATAGAATACCGATTTTAAATCCCGCCTCTTTTAATCGTATGATCGCTTCTTTTGCAAAAGGATACGGACGGATACGCACAAATTTCTTTTTCCACCCCCTATATATTTCTCTATCTAAAAAATCGCTTACTTCTTGCGGGGAGATATTAAGATGAGTTGCCAACAATTCGTTTTGCACATTAAAAAAATCCGGCAGCACTTTATCCGGATCAGATGAACTGTATCCGTGTAAAATATGACGAACTTTTCCAAAAGCTTTCATAAAACGGATATGACGGATAAAAAACGGAACGGCACGCAGCGTCAGCTTCCATGCAGGATAGAGCGTGCCGTCTATATCGAATGCAATAGCTTCAATGCCGGGGATTTTGCTTACAATCATTTTTTTATTATAGCGTACCGATTACCCCCTGTCCATTCATAAAAAAGAACGTATGTGAGCCTCAGTAACATAAAACACTTGACACATAGTATACCAATCGGTATATTATATACCGATTGGTATACGTTATGAATGATACAACAACAAACGATAACAGCAAAAACGAAATTCTCAACACGGCAATACGCCTTTTTTCTCAAAAGGGATATGAGGGAGTTGGGGTACAGGAGATTTGCGATAACGCCGGTATTACAAAACCGACGTTGTACTACTTTTTCAAAAGCAAGCAGGGACTCTTGCAGGCAATAGCGGATTCCAAGGGAGCAGAGCTGCTGCAGCGTTTGAGTGATGCAGCGATGTACGAGCACGATTTTCTTAAAAGCCTGACACGCATTCTGACCGCAGTAATCGATTTTGCTCTTGCGTATCCGGATTTTTTTAATCTGCACAGCATACTCTTAAATGCACCCGGCAATGCGGAAACCGAGGCTGTCTACACGCCGTTAAAACAGCGTTTTTATTCGGTATTCGCAGAATTTTTTATAAAATCCGCAAACGAGTTCGGCAATATGCGCGGGAAAGAGGAGCTGTACTCAATCTTGTTCCACAATAATGTCATTTCGGTAGCACTGCTGTGTGTACAGAACAAACTGCCTAGAGATGATCACACGATTTATCGCGTTATACATAGCTTTGTCTACGGTGTCGCTTAACCTTTTGCAAATATACGGCACATCTACTTCGTCATACGGCAAAAAAGTGTCCTCAACGTATCAAAGATACGCCTCCGGTACTTTTTTGCCTAATTCCTTGTATCTGTACCGTCTATTTCCAAAAGGCTGACGGAAAGGGGGCTTTTGAAAATATACGACGCATCTACTGCGTCGTACGCTGAAAATAAATGCTCAACGTATCAAAGATACGCCTGCGCTTTATTTTCAGCTAGCTCCTTGTATCTACATCGTCTCTTTTCAAAAGGCTTACGGAAAGGATTGTAGGGGCGGCGAAGCCGTTCCGGAGGAATGGAGCCGAGAGGCGGAACCCCGAAAGCTTCTTATAAATTCAGCCGTCGAACAAAATATTCATTTTGGAGACTACTGAATTGGTACGCGATAGCGTACACGTAAATAGGCGATGTTTCGGCGGTGCCGAAACTCGGCGTTTAACAAGGCTGCGCCATTTCAGCAGCCGCAGTTAAACCTTGGTTTTTGCGATTGTATCGCAAAAAGCCGCCCAAAACTAAAAAAAATAAAACAAATGACGGAGGTGTCTATGTCTCAAGTTTTTTCAGATAAGGTTTTTTATCATATTTATGCGCTGGGGATGGGGAATTGCGCTAAGAGGAATGACTTTGCGTGTCCGGCGGGGGATTTTTTTGAGAAACTGGCGGGGTGGTTGGATGAGATTCGGGCGTTGGGGTGTAATGCGCTGCTGATTGGACCGGTGTTTGAGTCAACGGCGCATGGGTATGATACGGTGGATTATTATCATGTGGAGCGCCGGTTGGGGAATAATGAGCGGTTTAAGGAGTTTTGCCGCCGGTGCCACGAAAAGGGCTTTGCGGTGGTGCTGGATGCGGTGTTTAATCATACGGGGCGGGATTTTTTTGCGTTTAAGGATATTCAGCGGCATGGATACGGCAGCGCCTATAAGGATTGGTATGTCAATCTTGATTTTTCCCGGCGGGGTGCGCAGGGGGATTGCTTTGAGTATGAAGGCTGGGCCGGCTGCAAGGATTTGGTCAAGCTGAATGGTGATAGCGGCGCAGTGCGGGAGCATCTCTTTGGTGCAGTAAAAATGTGGATTGAAGAATTTGGGATAGACGGACTCAGGCTTGATGCGGCGGATGTGTTAAGTAAAAACTTCCTTGATGCACTGGGGGCTTTTTGCCGAAGTATTAAGCCCGATTTTTGGCTGATGGGTGAGGTGGTGCATGGCGACTATGCCGAATGGGTGCGGAACGGCAGGCTTGATTCGGTAACAAATTATCAAATGTATAAAGCGCTCTGGTCGTGTTTGAATGATCAGAATATGTATGAGCTTTCATATAATTTGGACAGGGAATACAATAGCGAAAGAGGAATGTACAGGGACAGTGCATTGTATAATTTTGTGGACAACCACGATGTAAACCGCGCGGTTAGTGTGCTCAACAAGCCGGAGCAGCATATTCATCTTTTGTACGGACTGCTTTTTACCATTCCCGGTATTCCGTCCATTTACTACGGCAGTGAGTACGGCATCAGAGGGGTTCGGAGCCATAATTGCGATTATGAACTGCGTCCGCCGCTCCCGCCGTTCGGCGAGCTTCCTGATTTTACCGCTCCCGGTTTTGATGCAGGGTTTATCCGCACCTCGATTACAACATTTGCAAAGATACGCAGACAGCATCCCGCCTTACAGCGCGGTTCGTACCGGCAGGAGTTTGTTGCAAACCGGCAATTCGGCTTTTGGCGCGAATATCGCGAATATAATGAAGAAAAAATATTGGTTATCGTGAATGCGGATTTTGCTCAAGGCTTTGTTTCGCTCCATTCCATTCCGGCAGGTGAGTATGAGAGCTTAACGGATGGGCGCGTCTATCATTCCGATGTGTTAAAAGGGCTGCAAATGCCTCCGTGTTCGATACTGATATTGCGGAAGAAGTAATCAAGGAAGTATACTGAAAAAATTATGATACATATATTGCTCGCAATTATTTACGCAGCGTTTATCAGTCTTGGACTGCCGGATGCTCTATTAGGTTCCGCATGGCCGGCGATGTATCGGGAGCTTTCTGTCCCCGTGTCCTATTCCGGTGCTATTTTTATGATTATTGCAGGCGGGACTATTGTTTCCAGCCTCCAAAGCGACCGGTTGACAAAGATTTTCGGTGCCGGAAAAGTAACGGCATTCAGTGTTTTACTGACAGCTATTGCACTCTTCGGTTTTTCGGTCAGTCATTCCTATAGTACACTGTGCCTGTGGGCGATACCATACGGACTCGGTGCCGGAAGTGTTGATGCATCTCTCAACAATTATGTAGCAGTGCATTATGCCAGCAGGCACATGAGCTGTTATCCATGCGACACCTGCACAATTCGGAAAAGATAAGTCTCAAGCGATGATCGGGGTACAGATGGCGTCCGCGTATGCCGGAACCTGTCTGATGCCGCCGATCTTCGGGTTGGTTGCAAATCATATCGGTGTCGCACTGATGCCGCTCTATTTGGCGGTGATTTTAATTGTGATGATCTTTATGCACGAAAAAATGCTCACCAAAACGGCAACTTCTACAGCGTGCAGTTAAAATCCTTGACCAAGATACCGGGCAAGAGGCAGCCGCCTACTGCGCGCTCTTCGTAGGTACTTGTTTCTACAAAGAGCTTCCGTTCTTTAGTAAGCGCAAGGAGATTCGCGCCGAACATATTGTACAGCGATTCATCCCAGCGCATATCCGCAATGGGGGCTGTAACTTTTCCGTTTTCCACCCAGAGGCAGGCAAAGCGGGTCATCCCCGTTACGCGGGCAGTTGCCGGATCGCTCCAGTTAAGGTAGTGGAAGTTCGAAATATAGATACCGGTTCCCAGTTCTTTGAGCGCATCCGCTTCGGCAAGTGTCCCTGCTCCGATAGCTGCGGAGCGGAATCCTTCATCTGAATCGGCGCCGTTTGCCTTTGTACCGTACTGTTTTTCCGAGCGGGAACTCACGATGGTATGGATGAGCTTTCCTTTTTCGATAACGGTCAATTTTTCGGGGGCGGATTCTCCTTCGCTATTAAACGACGGTTCCACACCGATGGAAAAATCTTGCGTCAAATTGAAGGAATCGGCAAAATGTTCTCGCCCTTCTTTTAATGCAAGATAGGCGCTTTCCCCTTGCTGCATTCCCCGCTCTCCAAAGCCGTTCCATGAGAAAAACTCTACAACATCCACCAAGGCATCCGCAGCGATAAAAACGCGATATTTGCCCGGCTCGATTTTTTTCGGTTCAAGTGCAAGTACCTGCAAACTCTGCCGCGCATCGGCGATGCGTTTTTCGTATTCAGCCTGCTGCCAGTCGCGCCCTGCGTACAAGCCTTTTACCGCGCGTCCGTTTTTCAGCCAAATCGAATAGTCGAGCGTAAAGGTCTTTGTTTGGAACCAGTGCCGTGCGCCGGCCGTATTGGCAGCCCCGCGGCATATCATCCCTTGCGAAAAAAGCCCTGCAAAATCCAAATCCGCCACCGGCTCAAGCAGCGTCTTTTCTATTATCGCTTGCGAAAGCAGCTCACCGTCATAAATCGTTTCGGAATCGTCACTTGCTACCGGAATAGACTGATAGGGATCTTCGGGGAGCTGCGCGATAATACTGCGCGCATTCTCCAACGCGGCAGCAAGCGTTTCCTTATCCTGCTCAAGTAGGCAGCTCAACCCTTGAGCAAAGCGATAGGTTTTCTTGTTTTTATACAGCGTAATCGAAATTGCCGCCTGCTTCACAAACCCGTTTTGCCGCACCTTGGCGTGATTCATCCGCAGGAAATAGCTGTCCTCCGCATTGTAGCTTAGGGACGCTTGCTCCGTGGGCAATAGCTCATCGAAGAAAAACTCTGCAAGAGACTCAAAATGCCATTTAAAATCGGAATCCATTTCACACATCATTTCTTGATCACAACTCATTTTCCGCCTCCAAATACTTCAACATCGCTGAATGCGCATACGGGGCTTGCGTGCCCTACCCGTATCACCTGATTCGGTTCGCCCTTGCCGCAATTCGGGGTACCGAACACCTCGAAGGTGCTTTCATCGCCGACTGCGCAGAGGCTGTTCCAAAAGTATCGTGAAATGCCGCGGTAGTTCGGGTCGCGGACGGTTTTTGTCAGTTTGCCGTTTTCGATCAGCTTGGCGTACTCGCAGCCGAATTGAAATTTATTGCGGTAATCGTCGATCGACCACGAACGGTTAGAGAACATCAAAATGCCGTTTTCGATTGAGGCGATAATGGAATCGAAGCTGCTCGTTCCCGCTTCGAGGTTAAGGTTTGCCATCCGGTCGATGGGCGGACGGTTCCACGAACAGGAGCGCTGGTTTGCAACGCCCCGGAGTCCCGACCGCTTTTGGCTTTCCAAACTGCCGAGCGCCCGTATCAAAATGCCGTCTTTAATGAGGTATTCCTTTACCGCGGCGTTGCCGATATCGTCCGCCCCGTAGCTTGCCAGCTCCTGCGCGATGGTCGGGTCAAAGGCGACGTTCATCAACGGAGAACCGTAGCGGAAACTGCCGATATCTTCCGGCGTGATAAAACTGCCGCCCGCATAGTTGCGCTCGTCGTCGAGGATGCGGTCTATTTCCAGCGCGTGCCCTACGCTTTCATGGATTTGCAGCATCATCTGGTCGGGCATCAGTACGAGCGTCCGCTTACCGTTGGGGCACGGCTCGGCGGTGAGCAATTCGACGGCTTCCGTGCCCGCCTTGCGAGCCTTTTCAAGCAGCGCCGCAGGATTGAACAGTTCCCGTCCTCCCTGATAAGTGAGTGCAGAGCGTCCGTGCGCACTCCGCTGCTGGATAATATCTCCTTCCCGTGCAACGGCGTTCATACTGATACCGCCGAACCGAACGGTTTGCCGGATGTCGGCGCCGTTGGTAGAAACCATTTCAGTTTCGCAGATGCCCGTTTCGCAGGAAGCGGCGGTCTGAATAATCTTTGAAGAAATCTTTGCGGTATCGCAGATGCTGCACAAAAGCTCCACCGTTTCAGCGGCGGGAATCCCGCTTAATTTTTCGCGCTTTGTGGCATAGCGTACCTGCGCGGCCGGGCGCATCGTTTGGTCAAACCGATGGATGCCGTAAGGCTGCGCTGCCTGTGCCGCCGCAAAAGCCTGCTCCGCTGCACGTTTAATACCGCCGCTGCTCAAATCGGCAGTCGCCGCATAGCTAAACGTTCCCTTGTACAGCACTTCCAGCATAACTCCCTCGTCGGAGCCGCCGGCCGCCTCGTCAAATTTACCGTCGATAGCGGAAAACCCTGTCAGATAGTTGGTAACCCGCCGTAATCCGATCCACTCGGCCTGCGGGACAGCGTCCTTCGCTTCCTTCAAAAGCCGGTGTATATTTACTTTCATAAAAAACTCCTTCCGATATTTATTAAGCAAACACGTGGGTAATCGGTTGTATTTGTTTAATAGTTTCTTTTGTTTCTGCTTTCATGCTATCAATTTCATATCTATTTTGAATATTCATCCAGAATTCAGGACTTGTGCTAAAAACCTGCGCGAAGCGCAATGCGGTATCGACTGTAATACCTCTTTTTCCTTTTATGATCCGTCCTATTTGTGTTTGCGAAAGCCCTGTCATTTGCGCAAGTCTATATGCTGTTATATGATACGGCTGCATAAACTCTTCATACAGTATATCGCCTACATGTACCGGTTTTAGTATAACATCCATCAATATGCCTCCTAATGATAATCAACGATATCTACGATAACAACTCGTCCGTTGTTCCATTCAAAGCAAATACGCCACTGATTATTTATTCTAATACTGTATTGACCTTTTCTGTCATGTTTTAAAGCTTCTAAACTATTTGACGGCGGAGATTTTAGAACAACAACCTCGGCGCTTTGCGTCGGGGTTGTTGTTCTTATAAGGTGGTTGCAGTCGGCTTTAATACCCTTTGTTACGGCGCAGAGCACCGGGGTATTAAAGCCTCCGCACGAATCACTTAACGAAATTGCAGCATCTATGAGAATTAATTTTTGTCGTACTCTTTGCTGTATTTCAGGAGGTAATCGCGTTGACGGCTGCATATTCCATATTTTCAGCGCCTCTTTATCTTGCCAATCAACTATCATAGGGAAATACTATCATTAGCGGTTAGCATCTGTCAACCTGAACCTTTGATAAAACACTCTTGACTTCTTAGGGGGGGGGGGGTATTATGGAAGATAAGTTTTAATATGTGAACGGACAGCTCTGTTAACCGAGAAGGTTCTAAAAGCTGTCCTAGTATCAAAAGGAGTTTTTTATGAAAAGCAAAAAAACGATTGCTGTACTTATGGTATTCAGCATGGTAAGTGCTATGATGCTTGCCGTTTTGGGTTGTTCCGACCCTGTCGGCCGCGGCAGTGGTGGCGGTATATCATATACCGGTACTTATGCAGGGGTAGGAGAAGAAGATTCAGGACTCGGAGCTTGGGAGTTCACTATTGATACTAAAGGCAATTTGACCGGTTGGTTCCAGGTGCTAACCAGCGCACAGTCCAACTGCACCGGTACTATAAAGTCGAATGGAAGTTTTACGGCTTCCGGAAAGACAGCATTGACACAACTGCCTTTTACTGTTGAAGGTACCATAGCACAAGACAAAAAAGTGAACGGTACAATGCAAGTATCCGGACTTAATACGGTATCATTTTCCGGAAGTAAAAAATAAGCAACAAGGCAGACCCGAAAGTTTTGCCGCACCGGCGGAAGAACGGATACACGGAGTTTAAACTTTCGGGTCTGCTCATGTCTAATAAGGACAATGTAAGGGAGTTTGATATGAAAAAGAGAATGGCGGTAATATCTGTATGTTGTATATTTCTATTACTATGTACCTCTTGCACAAGTTTAGGTGTACGGCTGCACGGAGAACAATATTTTGTCGGCAAAACTGAAAATGATTTGATAAAATATTTTGGCGACCATGGTATCGAACTATCAAACAAAACAGAATACGATAAAGTAGTAAGATTTTGTAACCAAATAGATACGATCTATATGGATAAAACAATCGTCAAAACATATAAAGAGGGAATACCTCAACTTATTTTTTCTCTGAATTTTGTTGAATACAATGACGGCTGCCTTTGCTTAAACGGTAGAGGGCACTATTCAGGCGGCACATCTTCTGTTGGGACAGTAATTATGCCAAGGCATAGCAATGACAATGGCGTTATAAAAAGCGAAGTTAGTCGATTCTGGTCTGAAGTTAAAAGATTGAATGCCGTTCCTACAAATAATCAAGATGCACGTTTTAATAGCACTCCTGTCGGCAATTGGTATTTTGTATATAAAACAAGCAGTGAATACACATATCATGTCGGAAATCCATATGTAAAAGAACCTTCTAGTTCGATTCCTTTCTATCATTATGATATTTGGAGGATAGACGTTTCCTCAAAACAAAAAGAAACTACCTACACAGAGATTGCGTATGTTTTTGATTTGAAGTACCTTACATATTATGATTCAGAAGGAGAACAGATTAGTCTCCAACAAGCACTCGCAAATGAAAAATATTATGAAAAACAAGGATATATAAGACGATTGAGCACAGAGGGAATGACAGTAGACGCTTATATTAAAGATGAAAAAATTATAAAAATCGAAAAACAATAGGGAACCTCTAAAAACCTCAGTTTTTAGTTATTTACTCAATAAGAAACGGTGTCAAATATACCGGCTTTTTTTTGCAATGATCCTTCTGTGCCGACATCTTTTTGAGACAATACATACAGAGCGCCGATATTTGCCGAGAACTTTTTTGCAAATGCACCGATTGATTCGTGCTTACCTGTTCCGGATGACTTTACTTCAAACACTGATATTTTATTGCCGTTTGAAATTAAAAAATCAACTTCGTAGTAATGGGTACTCCCCGCTTTTATGATAGCGGCCATCATGAACAAGATGCTTGATTGCCTGCCGCGCTTTCGGGAAAAGCTGAATCTCATCAAAGATAATAAGGGATTCATGTTCATACAGTGTTATGCCCGTCTCCGCTTGCAACCTTAAAAAAAACAAAGTGAGATTTCCTATGTCGTCAAAACATTTTACGATATTATCTACACTTTTTGAGAAATCAATAAGAAGATATGATTTATATTCATTCTTGGCAAAACTTTCCGCAATGGTTGATTTCCCGACACGCCGCGCCCCTTCAAGCAATACCGCACAACGGTCCGCATAATGCTTTTTCCAATCCAGAAGTCGATCATAAGCCTTTCTTTTAAAAACCATATACCAATATATTACCGGATATTGTGCATTTCTTCAAAGTTTATTTATAGTAATTTGTGCGTTTCTTCAAGATTTTATTATCAATATTTGTGCATTTCTTCAATATTTTAAGGAGATTTCTAAAAATCCGAATTTCGCATGGCGCTTCTATCCCTCAAGATGTGCCATACAACAAGATGTGCCGTATATTTACAAAAGGGCGGGAACGGGGTATTGTTTATTCATAGTATAAAATGATGATAGGAGCTTCAGATGTTCTACGACAATAATCCGGCAAAAATAAATCGGTTCACCAAACCTCATTTTTTTCAGGGTGGAGATAAAGCCATTTTGTTGATACACGGGTATACGGGTTCTCCGCGGGAAATGCTGTGGCTCGGCACGCAGCTACATAAGGCGGGATACACCGTGTCGATCCCACGCCTGCCGGGTCATGGAACAAATAAAGAGGACTTTATCGCAAGTTCGTGGAAGGATTGGCTGCGGCGCGTGTATGATGAATACCTCGATTTATCCGAAGCATATCGGACGGTATATGTCGGCGGACTTTCGATGGGCGGCGTGTTGACTGCGCTCCTTGCGGCAAAATTTCAGCCTGAAAAAATCTTCCTCTGTGCGCCCGCATTTATGGCCGCCGATTCGCGAATCAAACTGACACCGTACTTAAAATACTTTGTACAGACCATTCCGACGGAAGGGAAAACGTTTTATAAAGAACCCGAATATTATGATTGCGTCAAGGACTATTGCAACTATGATTATGTCGGCAAGGCTGCGGACTTGTACAAACTGCAGAAGATGGCGATTCAGCAGCTTCCGAATATTCGGTCAAAAGTGATAACAGTTTTATCAAAATCGGATCAGTCGGTACCGTTTAAGGAAAAAGAACTTATCGACCGGCTGCTCAAGGCGCCGAATGAGTATGTCATCTTGGAAGAAAGCAGTCATATCGTTACCGATGATGTCGAGCGGGAATTAGTAGCACAGCGCATTATCGAGTTTTTGGATAGATAGGCTGATTCCCTAGGCTTTACCTACTAAACACATCCACTCCGCTTCCGCAGCGACGGCATCACCGTTGTAGATTTTACCGGACTGCTTAATCATCTGGGACGAAACGCGCAAGTTCTTTACCTCGATGCGTACCGTATCTCCCGGGCGTACCTGTGCGCGGAGTTTCACTTTGTCGATAGTCGCCAAAAAGAACAGCGCACCTGTTTCAAACTTGCCCATGGAGCTGAGCGCAGCGCCTCCTGCCTGTGCCATTGTTTCAACCAACACGACGCCGGGCACTACCGGATATTCGGGGAAATGCCCCTTAAAAAAGAACTCATCCGGCTTAAAGGTATACCGGCTTTCGCTGCCTTCATCATCGGCACGGATAATTTCATCGACAAACAAAAACGGCTTCCGGTGCGGCAGCAAGGCTTCAATATCTTTTGTCATCGTTTTCTCCTTTAGGGTAAACGCATCAGACATTTTTATGGATATCCCGCAGAACAATCTCCATTATTCTGCGATTCTTACCTATTTGTCTGATACGTTTACCCTTCTTCTAAATAAATAGCGCAAAATTTTATCTAAAATTTCGCGCATCTCAAAAGGAAGGCAACCGCTTGAGATATTCCTAATGCGGTTGCCCAATTTTTCCTACTTTACTTTTTTGAACACTAACACGCCGTTGTGACCGCCGAAACCGAGTGAGCCGGATGCAGCGCAATCGATCGGGCAGGAAACGCCTTTTTGCGGCAGGTAATTCAGATCGCACCCTGCTTCCAAATCAGGTTCCGTTAAGTTCACGGTGGGCGGACAGAAGCCTTCTCCAATTGCTTTTACGCAGATAATTGCCTCCAACGCGCCGGCAGCTCCCAAACAGTGTCCAATCATCGACTTCGTGGAAGAAATTTTCAGGTTATACGCATGTTGCCCGAAAGCTTTTTTAATCATCGCGGTTTCTGAGGGGTCGTTGATCGGAGTAGATGTTCCATGCGCGTTATAATACTGCACATCTTCCGGTTTTACCCCCGCGTCTTCCAAGGCCTTCGTCATCGCCAAAGCTCCACTGATACCGGAAGGGTCAGGGCTGGTCAGGTGATATGCATCGGAGGAACCGCCGTAGCCTGCAAGCTCCGCATATATCTTTGCCCCACGCTTCTTTGCATGTTCGTATTCTTCAAGAATGAGTATACCTGCGCCTTCCCCCATCACAAAACCCGAGCGCTTTTTATCAAAGGGACAACAGGCTTTGTGTGGTTCATCGTTATAGTCCGACGCGAGCGTTTGCAGTACGCTGAACGCATTGATACCGAACCCTGTAATTGCGGCCTCGGTTCCTCCTGCAAGGCACATATCCATTCTATCCGAACGGATTAAATCGAGGGCATTGCCCAAAGCGTCGGTACTGGAAGCGCAGGCGGTCGTAATTGTCCACGAAACGCCGTGTAGTCCGAAATGCATACTGACGTTGCCTGCTGCCTCGTTCGGAATGAGCAGCGGAATAGCGAGCGGCGGTATCCGCGAGTGTCCCGCTTCAAAGTATTTTTTGAACGAACTTTCATGGATTTCAAAACCGCCGATGCCGTTTCCGATCATCACACCGGTACGGTCGCCCTCTATCGTTTCTTTTGAAAGTCCGGCATCTGCGACTGCCTGTACCGCGGCCGCCACTGCAAGCTGCGAAAAGCGCGCCATCTTACGGGCATCCTTTTTATCCATAAACGCGGCAGGATCAAACTCTTTACATTCAGCCGCAATTCTAACCCTATCATCTCCGGGGTCGTAGTTGACGGTAATCTTATCAATTCCGCAGCGACCTGCTTTTATTCCTTCCCATGTTTCCGCAACCGTATTTCCCAAAGCGGAAACGGCGCCAAGACCGGTAATTACAACTCTTCTCATTCTTTTCTCCTTATGATTAGGCGCCCATACCACCGTCTACGCCGAGTACTTGTGCGGTAATATACACGGATAAATCGGATGCTAAAAAGACAGCCGCATTTGCAACATCAAGCGGCGTACCTCCGCGTTTTAGAGGAATAGCCGTTTCTATCCAATTCTTCCGCATTTCTTCCGGTAATGACGATGTCATATCCGTTTCGATATAGCCGGGCGCAATCGCATTGACCCGTACCCCTCTGCTGCCGATCTCCTTTGCAAGGCTTTTGGTCATACCGATTAAGCCGGCCTTACTTGCCGCATAGTTAACTTGCCCGCCTTGTCCGTGCAGACCGACGATACTGGCCATATTGATAATGGAGCCCTCCCGCTTCCGCAGCATATCGGAAGAGACAATTTGCGATGTTAAAAAAGCCCCAGTTAAATTGACGCGCAGTACAGCGTCCCAGTCATCTTGCGGCATACGGAACGACAGTCCGTCCCGCGTAATTCCGGCGTTGTTGACTAAAATATGGAATCCACCGGATTGCTTGAGCGCATCTTTTACCGTAGCGGTCAGCGCTTCGGCATTTCCGCAGTCGGCGTATATTTCGTGGAATACGCTGTTGTGCTGTGCGGCGAATGCTTCCATTTCCGACTTTCCTTGCGAGGGCTTTGTGCAGAGCCCCCATACCTCAGCTCCTTCTTCCAGAAACCTACGGACTATCTCTTTCCCGATTCCGCGTGAAGAACCGGTTACCAATGCTTTTTTTCCTTGTAATAACATATAAACCTCTTATGAACGGCTAGTGTCTATCACAGCCGATAATTGTTCAGCGGTACCGGTGGGGTGGCAGTTTCCTGCGCAGCCGCTGTCCCGCCACAGATTGCAGAGCGTCATGCCCGGCCCTATTTCCAACAGCGGACGTTCCGCCGTTCCGATTAACGATGCGATTTCCCGCTCTTCCTCAAGCCAGCGCACGGGATGCGTTAAGTGCAGCACGGCATTTTTTTTCGCTTCTTCTCCGGTTAAAAGCCGTTTTCCGGTAACGTTTGAAAAAATCGGAATAACAGGATCATTGAACGGCACATCCTGCAGCACTGCGGAAAATTCTTCGGCAGCGCCGCGCATCAGCGGCGAATGGAACGGTCCTGCAACCGCAAGCCTGATAAAGCGTTTTGCGCCCGCTTCCTTGCAGAGTTTTTCCGCGACATCAAGCCCTTCGGCTGTTCCTGACACAACGGTTTGCATCGGACTGTTCAAATTCGCCGCAAAAACAATCCCCGTCATAGGATCGGAATACGGTTTCAAAATTTCGACAATCCGCTCAGGATCAAGTTTGAGTACCGCCGCCATACCGCACCCGCTGCCGGACGCTTTACTCTGCCCATCGAGTTTTTCGCAGTATTTCTGCATGATTTTTCCGCGCAAAGTTACCAGTTTTGTCATCGTTACAAGGTCTAAGACCTTTGCGGCATACAACGCTGAAAATTCGCCTAGGCTGAACCCTGCGGCGGCGGTCGGCGTAATACCGTGTTCCTGCAAGACTGTAATAATTGCAGCCTGCATCGCGGTGATTGCAATCTGGCTCCGGTCGCTGCGTGCAAGTTCTTCCGGTTCCGTGTTCCACAAGAAAGAAGCGATATCTTCTCCCGAAGCCTTGCTCATCTCATCGATGACGGTGCGTGCCGACGGGTATTCGTTACAGATATCTTCAGCCATTCCCTTAAACTGAGAACCCTGTCCCGAAAACAAAAAAATGTATTCCATTATTTTCCTTCTATTATCGTTATAGTAATCTTAAAATCGTATTAGACATTAGAACCGGATAATAGCGCCGCCCCATGTCAGCCCCGCGCCGAAACCGGTAATCAGTATGGTCATACCTTCATGCAGTTTTCCCTGTTCTATCAGCTCGGTAAGGGTGATGGGGATGGAAGCCGCCGAGGTGTTCCCGTAGTTTTCAATATTACGGACAAATTTACCGAAGTCGATTTTAAGCCGTTTGGATGCAGCTTCCAGTATCCGCTCGTTTGCTTGATGGCATACGATTAAATCAAGATCGTCGGCTTTCAAGTGCTCCTTTGCAAGCAGCGTTTTCACCGTTTCGGTAATATGACTGACAGCAAAATCGTATACTGCCCTGCCGTTCATGTGTACACGGCGGTCGGGTGCAATGTAGAGTTTATCTGCCCCTGTCCCGTCAGTGCCGAGTATAGTAGCGCCAAGTCCCAGTCCGGAAGGCTCAAATGTGTTTTCAAGCAATGCTGCGCCTGCCCCGTCGCCGAATAAAACACAGGTGGAACGGTCAGTCCAGTCCATAATACGGCTAAGTACCTCCGCCCCGCACACAAGTGCAAACCGCCAATGGTGCCGCTCCATCATACTTGCCGCCGTGTCCAGCGCATAGATAAAGCCGGAACATCCCGCCGTTAGATCAAAGCACACCGAATGCACTGCTTGTAGTTTATTTTGAATGAGGCAGGCATTTGACGGAGACCCCGGAAAATTAGGCGTTGCAGTACCGCAAATAATAAGGTCGATTTTGTCTGCCGTTACAGGTTCGGATGTTTTACTGTTCTTTATCGCTTCCGTACATGCCTGATACGCAAGCGATGCGCTTGTTTCATCCTCTCCGGCAATCCGGCGCGATCCGATACCGGTGTGACTCCTGATCCATTCATCCGACGTGCCGAGTTCCGGCGGAAAATCGGTATTTTTCATCTCTTTTAAGGGAAGGGCTTTACCCAATCCCTGCATAACAATAGCCATATTTATCTCCAAATAATATTGCGTTAGATATTTCGGTACAGTTTATAGTAGACTAGTATATTTGTTAATTTTTCCCTGTCAACCTTTTCCTTTTGAAAATATACGACGCATCTGCGTTGTCGCTCGTTCAGCGAAGTACATCCGTGTACTTCGCTGAACACAAGTTTGACCGGTGTCAAACTTGTTTCTGCTTAATACGCGCGGCTTCCGTGCCGCTACTGAAAATCCTCAACGTATCAAAAGCGGCACGGATGCCGCTGGTTCCCAGCAGTAGCGATGTTTTTGTGCAGCAAAAACTCGCGTTCAAAAATTGACAAGGAAGTCAATTTTTGAACTTGCCACGGACGGCGGTGGTTCTATTCAGTAACGTGTTTGCAGGACAAACGCATCGGACAGGATAGATAAGAATCGCAGAATACTGAGGCTGTGAGACCATTTGAGCCGCAGTCAGAACTGCCAAGGATGGCAGAGGTGATAAACAGAAACCGGTTTTTGAAAAAACCGGCAGCCAAGGAATTGACACGGATGGCAATTCCTTGGCGTTATTCCGGTTGAACAGCCTCAGTATTCTGCGGGATACTCAAAAAAGTGTCTGATGCGTTTGTCTTGGCAGAAAATGCAAAAATATACGGTTTTTCCTGATTTACTGTATAAATATACTTGATATAATGACAAGATTATGTATAATTAAATAATATCACTCACTATAACTTAAAAGGAGAAGTAGAGTATGAAGCGTAAAATGGTATGCTTATTAACTGCTTTGGTAAGCGTCGCGCTGATTTTAGCAAGCTGCGGCGGGCAGAGCGGTGAAAAAACTTCAGCAGCCGGTAATGCCAATGCGGAATTTATTATCGGTAACGGCGCTGAACCGCAGAGCTTGGATCCTGCAAAAATTCAGGGTGTGCCCGAACACCGCATCAATATGGCGTTGTTTGAAGGCTTGGTAACGTATGATCCCAAAACCGGTAATCCGATACCGGGTGTTGCAGAATCGTGGGATATCAGTGAGGATGGCATGACCTATACCTTCCACCTACGTAATGCAGAATGGAGTGACGGTACGCCGATTACCGCACAGACCTTTGTCGATTCATGGTTGCGTACACTTGCCCCTGAAACAGGTTCACAATACGCCTTTATGATTAGTTTAATCGTAAAGGGAGCGGAAGATTACAACACCGGTAAGGCGGATGCTTCTGCTGTTGCAATTAAAGCTGTGGATGATAAGACCTTTGAAGTACAACTGACCGGTCCGGCGCCTTATGCGGCCGATGTTATTGCACACTATGCTTTCAATGCAGTGCCGATGCATACAATTGAAAAATTTGGCGCCGACTGGATTAAACCCGGCAACTTTGTTGGAAACGGTCCCTTTGTGCTTGAATCATGGGTACCTCAGGAAAAAGTTACCGTTGTGCCGAACGAGAAATATTGGAATAAGGAAAATATTCATCTTTCACGCATAACGTTCTTACCGATCGAAGACAGTAATACGTCTTTTGAAAAATATAAGGCCGGAGAGATAGATTGGGATACCGGTATTCCTGTTCCCCGTATCGATGAAGTGAAGCAGCTGCCCGACTATCAGGTAGCGCCCCAGCTTTCTACCTATTACTACATCTTTAACGTAAAACGCGGTCCGTTGCAGGATGTTCGTGTACGTAAGGCATTAACAATGGCTTTAGACCGTGAGGAATTGGTGGAAAAGGTAACAAAAGCAGGTCAGCTTGCAACTCGTTCTATCGTTCCTCCGATGGCAGGTTATACACCCGGTGAAGGCGCAGGCTACGACCCTGAGCAAGCGAAAAAGCTTCTTGCAGAGGCTGGATATCCCGACGGAAAAGGGTTCCCTGTAATGACGGTTATTTACAATACGCTGGAAGGTCATAAACTCATTGCTGAATATGTACAGGCGTCGTGGAAGCGTAACCTCGGTATCGATATTAAGATTCAGAATTATGAATGGAAAACATTCCTCGATATGCGTAATCAGCATGATTTCGATATTTCCCGTGCCGGATGGGTTGGCGACTATCAGGATCCCAACACCTTCTTGGAACTGTTTATAACCGGCAGCGGCAATAACGATGGCGAATACAGCAATCCTAAGTTCGATGAATTGATCCGTAAAGCTGCTACTATGAAAGGTGGGGCGGAACGCTTCCAAGTGTTGCACGATGCAGAAACTGTGTTCTTAACCGAAGATCAGGGAATATTGCCGATGTATTCGTATGTCAGCCAGAACCTTATCGACACGACCAAGTGGGAAGGCTGGTATACCAATCCGCAGAATATTAATCCGTATGTCGGTATTAAGAAAGTAAAATAACAAGACATTAACAGCCGTAAGGTTTGGGTGTCTACATGCTGCCGGATTATCTCGTAATTGATAGTCCGGCGGCATATCGGGAGCTTCTAGAAATAAAAATTTTTAGGGCTGCCTTACAGCTCTGCAGGTTATCTGCCGGCAGAGCTTCTTTATATATTTTAGTGGAGTATTGATATTATTCGTAAGGATACCGGTTTGTTATAATGAACGGAGAATCGGTGTTTCTTTTTTAATCCTGTCAATGCTTCCGTAAACACGCACGAATAGCAGGAAACAACTAACATTGTTTTTAACGGTTTCCTGAATCCTAAAAGTATTTGGGGGAAGCATGATTCGATTTATCATACGCCGGTTAATCAGCTTGATTCCGACGCTTTTTTTAATTGTAACATTCAGCTTTTTTATCATGAAAGTTGCGCCCGGGGGACCTTTTTCCGCTGAACGGAATCCGCCGCCTGAGGTGCTTGCAAACATCAATAAGGTCTATCATTTGGATGAACCGATTCCGAAGCAGTATGTGCGGTATTTGGGGAATATGCTGCGGGGAGATCTCGGTCCGTCGTTCAGATATAAAGATTATACCGTCAATGACTTAATCGGCAATACAATGCCGAATTCGCTTATTCTCGGTATTACGGCTCTTTGCAGCGCGCTCTTTTTCGGCTTGCTGGTGGGACTTATTTCTGCGGTAAAGCGGAATTCGATTGCCGACTATGCGGCGATGTCCGTAGCGGTTATCGGTATTTCGGTGCCGCTGTTTGTTGTCGGTCCGCTTTTGATGCTTCTTTTTGCGGTAAAATTAAAATGGTTACCGACCTCCGGCTGGATTACCGGTCGTCAAGGGCTTAAAACGCTGATTATGCCGGCGCTTGCGCTGTCGTTACCGTATTTTGCGTACATTGCCCGCCTTTCCCGCGCCAGTGTGTTGGAGGTGCTGCGCTCGGATTATATCCGTACGGCGTATGCAAAGGGGCTTTCGTATCCTGTCGTACTCTTTAAGCACGCCTTAAAGGGTGCAATGCTGCCGGTTATCAGTTATCTTGGGCCTGCCTTTGCCGGTATTATCACCGGCTCCGTTGTTATCGAAAGAATATTTTTAGTTCCCGGCCTCGGTACCTTTTTTGTACAGTCCGCCCTCAACCGCGACTATACGCTGATTATGGGAACGGTAATTATGTATTCCGTTATTTTGATTTTAATGAATTTTGTTGTTGATATTCTCTATGCGGTTATCGATCCCCGCATTTCATATAAGTGAGGCTAAGATGGACGTTAAACAAACGGACGGCACAAACCAAACTCAGGAAGCTACACCGGTTAAAACGAAGGGTGGACTTCCGGTTAATGAATTCAACCAATCGATGAAGCCGATATCCCTCTGGGATGACGCATGGCGACGCCTGAAAAAAAATAAGATGGCGCTTACCGGATTGTTTATTGTCGGTTTTTACGCAGTGCTTTCGCTTTTAGCGCCGCTTCTGCCGATCTATTCTTATTCCGAGCAGACGATTATCCACCAAAACTTGCCTCCTTCTCTTAGTAAGGCCGGGGATATGATGGTGCGCGTTCTCCGTGCGGATATGATGCGTACGGCAAAAAAAGAAGGGCGCGCTGACCTTTCCGAAAAACAAAAGGAAGAGTTGGCTGCTTTACAGCGGGAAGTAACGAACAATCCGGTGCATAACCGCCGCTATCTTTTAGGTACGGATGCGCTCGGGCGGGATATGTTTGCCCGTGTCGTATATGGCGGCCGCATTTCCATTATGATCGGATTGATCGGTACGATTACCTCGCTTTTTATCGGGGTACTGGTCGGCGCGGTCAGCGGTTATTTCGGCGGCTGGCTCGATAACGTATTGATGCGCTTTGTCGATATTATGTACGGTTTGCCGTATATGCTTGTCGTTATCATTATGATGGCGATCTTGGGGCAGAATATCGTCATCCTGTTTGTCGCGATTGCGCTTGTTTCGTGGCTGACTATCGCGCGCGTTGTACGCGGGCAGGTTATCAGCTTAAAGAATGCCGAATTCGTCGAAGCCGCCCGTTCGATGGGGGCTTCTACGCCGCGAATTATTTTTAAACATATTTTACCGAACACGCTCGGTATCATCATCATTTACTCAACACTTTCCATTCCGGGCTTTATTATGAACGAGAGTTTTCTGTCGTTCTTAGGACTCGGTGTTTCGGCACCCCGTGCTTCATGGGGCTCGCTTGTGTCCGATGGTGTAAACGTAATGACGCTCTATCCGTGGCAGCTGTTGGTTCCGGCAATCGCAATGACGGTTTTCTTATTTGCAATGAACTTTCTCGGCGACGGCCTCCGCGATGCCTTCGATCCTCAGAGTAAAAATAGGGTGTAACGATGAATAATCAAAAATCAGACGAGAAGATCTTACAGGTTAAAAATTTACAAACGTGGTTCTGGACTGATGCCGGTATCGTAAAGGCTGTCGACGGTGTTTCTTTCGATTTGCATAAACGCGAAATGCTGGCGATTGTCGGCGAGTCCGGTTCGGGAAAGAGTGTAACCAACTTAGCGATTATGAACCTGATTCCTAATCCTCCGGGGAAAATTATCGGCGGAGAGGTGTGGTTCGGCGGCAAAGACGTGCTCAAGATGGATAAGCAAGAGATTAGGCAGTTGCGGGGAAATAAAATCTCGATGATTTTCCAAGACCCGATGACGAGTCTTAATCCCTTTTTAAAAATCTCTACGCAGATGATCGAAACGATTCGGCTGCATCAGGGCTTATCGAAGAAAGATGCGCGCGACCGGGCAATCGAAATGCTCAAGCTTGTCGGCATTCCGGCGGCGGAAAAACGGGTGGACTGCTATCCGCACCAGTTCTCAGGCGGTATGCGTCAGCGCGTTATGATTGCAATGGGATTAAGCTGCGACCCCGAAGTGCTGATTGCCGACGAGCCGACCAGCGCGTTGGACGTTACCATTCAGGCACAGATTTTGGACTTAATCGGGGACTTGAGCGCCCGGCTCGGTACTGCCGTTATCTTGATTACACACTCGCTCGGATTGGTGGCCGGTATGTGCGATCGCGTATGTGTTATGTATGCGGGACGCATTGTAGAGCAGGGCGGGGTGGATGAATTGTTTGCAAATCCTGCGCATCCCTATACGCGCGGCTTGATTAAGTCGGTACCGCGTATGGACAAAAAAAATGCCGGACGGCTCTTTTCCATCAGCGGACAACCGCCGAACGTCATCGACTTGCCGCCGTGCTGTCCGTTCTATCCGCGCTGCAGTGAAGCGATGCCGCAGTGTAAGACGGAGTACCCCGCTTCATACAGTCTTTCGCCCAGTCACCGCACGAGCTGCTGGCTCTATCAGTCGGAAAACGCTGCCAAGGAATCGGCCGCCGTATCCCAAGGTTCGACACAAGGCGGAGAGGCTGTTTCGGTTGCTTCCGTATCGAACAATGGCACCGCTGAAGCTGCGGAAAATAACGAATAGGAGGCGCTTATCATGGAAGAAAAATATAACGAATCGGAAGCATTATTGACCGTCAAGGATTTAAAGATGCATTTTCCGTTTGCGGAAGGCGGCCTCTTTTCTCGTAAGAAAGGCGCTATCCGTGCGGTGGATGGTATCAGTTTTTCGGTCAAAAAGGGTGAAACGCTCGGTCTTGTCGGGGAGTCCGGTTGCGGAAAATCAACCGCAGCCCGCGCCATTGCGCAGCTGTATACCCCGACATCGGGTTCCGTCCTGTTTAAGGGGATGGAGCTTGCCGGTTGTTCACACCACACGCTGATGCAGGCGCGAAAAGATATGCAGATGGTATTCCAAGATCCGTATGCATCGCTGAACCCGCGTATGACGGCAGGAAATATTATCGCGGAACCGATGCGGATTTTAACGAAACGCGGCATCCTTTCGTATACCCAAAAAGAAATTGATGACCGTGTCGAGGTGTTAATGGAAAAGGTTGGACTTTCCCGCTTTTTCCGCAACCGGTACCCGCATGAGTTTTCAGGCGGGCAGCGGCAGCGTATCGGTATTGCCCGTGCGCTTGCACTTCAGCCGGAGTTGATCCTTGCAGACGAGCCGGTCAGTGCGCTCGACGTGTCTATCCAAGCGCAGATTCTTAACCTCTTTAAGGATTTGCAGGATGAATTCGGGCTTACCTATGTGTTTATCGCGCACGACCTTGCCGTTATTCAGTATATTTCCACGCGGGTTGCGGTTATGTACCTCGGCGTTATCGTAGAAATTGCCGATGCCGAAGAGCTTTACTCAAAGCCGCTGCACCCGTACACGGAAGCGCTCCTGTCTGCAGCGCCTATCCCCGATCCCGAAATTGAGCGTAAGCGCAAGCGCATTATCCTGTCGGGTGACGTACCGTCTCCTGCGGAAAAGCGTACAGGTTGCTATTTTTACGATCGCTGCCCCAAGCGTATGGAGCACTGCAAAAACACTATCCCGCAGCTGAAAGACAAAGGAAACGGCCACCAAGTTGCGTGTTTCCTTTGCGAATAAGCTTTCTACCCTACAAAAAGCCGCCGCCGCTTTCGGCAAGCAGCTGAAAATTGCAATGTTGTAAGTAAAAAAACATTACCAATTACAAATTAAATCGACCGTCCTCAAGTTGGAGAAGATTCCGGCATGGGGGCGTTTTTTTTGTGTGTTCGTAATTAAAATGGAAATTTTTTCTTGAGATTCTTAGCTATTTTTGTATCTGTGCTTCTGCATGAAACCACCGCCATCCATATTGCGGTACTGAAACGAGTTAGTGTTAAAACCATCACTTCTTAGCTTTTATTTTCAGAACTATGTCTTGAAACAAAGGCGGGTTCTTAGGGCAGAGCCCTAAGCCGTTATTTTTCTTTTTAGGGGTCGTAGGGGATATTTTTCTTTTTGTCGGAAAAAAAGAAAAATATCTCCTACTATCTTTCTTCCATCGGCGCTTTGATGGGAGTGTATACGTAAAAGCCTTTTTTTGACCGCAGTCCGAAAAGTTCGTGCAGCACTTGCAGATCGGCGGTTTTATAGAATCGGGCATTTTCGGCAAGCAGCGTCTTTAAGATTTCGTCGGTTACAGGCGGTTCTTTGTATAAAACCTTGAGCGAATACGTTTCCTTTATGCCTGTCTTTGTCGCGGCATAATTGACGGCATCGATAAAACCGCCAAGCTCATCGGCAAGCTGCAGCTCCTTCGCCTGCGTACCGGAATAAATTTTCCCTTGAGCTAATTCTTCGACCGTCGCACGCGGGAGATTTCTGCCCTGCGCGACCTTATCTAAAAAGATTGAGTATGTGTGCATCACTTCCAATTCGGCTTGCGTTTTTTCTTCGTCGGTCGGATTGCGGAAAATGGAATAGGGCATACGACCGGAAGCACTCACCCCATCTACATGAATTCCGAAGTATTCTTGTACCGCTTTTTGGATAGATGGTGAAACGGCAAAGACACCGATTGAACCGGTAATGGTATAGGGTGAGCAAAAAATATAGTCGGCGGAAGAAGCAATCCAATATGCTCCTGAGGCTGCTATATCGCCCATCGACACGACAACAGGCTTGCCGATTTTTTTTGAGAGCCATTCCACGCTTCTCCGTATATCTTCAGAGGCATTTACCTCTCCGCCGCCCGAATCAATCCGCAATACTACTGCTTTAATTGAATCGTCATCGGCTGCTTCATCGAATAAATCGATGAGGGTAGGACTATCCGCATTATCGGCAGTATTGCCGGTAGTTCCCGTAATCGATCCGGTTAAATAGATGACACCGATTTGATTATCCGTTTCTTTCTTTTTAAAAGACTTATTATAGCTATTGTAATCGATATAATCCCGTGAAGAAAGATTATATGTTTCCTCATCCAATACGCCGAGTTCAACACCGCATTCTTCATACGTACCGATATCGGTTATCAGGTTTGCATCCGCTGCCGCTTGCGCGCTGTCTCCGTTTACCTTTCTTAGTGCGTCGTTATAGTTTACCGTATATGTTTCAAAAAGGCTTGCATCAGCGGCTCTATTTGCGGCTATGTCTTGTAGGTATGTGTGCCATAAGTCTTTCAATACGGATAGATGATTGTTACGCACTCCGGTAGACATTTCGGTACGCGAATATGTTTCAGCCATCGATTTAAAAGCTCCGGCATGAGCAACATTCCATCGAACGCCGAGCTTATGTTCCATTTCACCGTAAAAAAGCGATTCGGTATAAAAGCCCGATAGGTCCACCTCGCCCATCGGATCAAGGTAGATATGGTCGGCAAAAGAGGCAATGTAATAGCGCCCTAATCCGTAGCTTGTTGAAAATGCGTAGAGCGGTTTATTGGAATCTTTATATTCGATTAATGCGGTTTTTAATTCTGTAAAATGACCTGTGGAAATACCGTAGAGTCCGGTAAGGTCGAGCAAAACTGCCGTGATACGCCGGTCATGTGCGGCATGGCGTAAGGCGTCGGTAATATCCGATAAAAGAATTGCATCGGAGGCTGTATCCGGCAGTAGATAATTCCGCCAGATAAATTCATCGGGCTTTTCGGTCAGGCGTCCTGCAGGATTAATCAATAAAACGGAATCTGCATAAACCGTTACACGGGTGTTTTTCGGTTTGCCTGTACTGTCATTATATTTATACAACGCTGCAACAAATAAAAAGAGCAGAACAAAAAAAATGATATTGAGAATAATTAAACGAATAAGATTTAAACCGCGAAAGAGCGAATAAAAGAAGCCGTGTTTTTTATCTTTCATAGTGAACTCCTCTCTGATGCAACGCTTTCGTAAAAGTTTTTAAAGCTATTTTGTTAAAGCTATTATCGAATGAAAAGCTTCTGCTGTGTGGCTTTGATTGAGAGGTATTGGTGAGCGGTTATTCGGCGGTATCTATTGTATACGTTCCGTATCTGATAGAAGGACTGCCCTGGGGGGGACTTGAACCCCCATGCCCGTGAAAGCACTAGTACCTGAAACTAGCGTGTCTACCAATTCCACCACCGGGGCAAAAAGCGCGTTGCAATGAGCCTATTATAGATAAAAAGAGGCTTTTGTCAATCGTTTTTTTTTGATATACTCATCATAAATATGAGCGTATATCCGTCGGACAAACTATTTAAATTGTTGCGAATTGTTATCATTATGCTGATTGCCGCTATTGTAATCGGAACAGTCGTCGCTTTTGTCAAAAAGACAAAAGACCGAGCTTCCGTCCGGCAGGAGGAAGAAGCGGAAGCGGGTACCGCCTATATCCCTCCTAAAGAATATGCGTTATACGGCGATCTCGGTCAGCTGCGTGCCGTTACAGCCGATAATCCGCCGATTACCGTTGTTATAAAACCGTTCCTTGAATATAAGGCGTCCGATACGGCGTTTCAGGAAGAATTGGTTACGAAAAAAGAAGCGCTTAAAAAAAGCATACTCGACTGGTTCTCGCTCGAAAGCGCATATCGGCTCAGCAGCGAGTTACCGCAGGATATAAAACAGACGCTTATGGAACGGATAAACAAGCAGCTCGTATTGGGAAAGATACATAATATCTATTTTGAAGAATTTGTTATTCTTTATTAAAACAAGAACAACCTTTAAAAACTTCGGTGAGTTTTTGAGTGTTTATTTGCGGAGGAAGCAGTAAAAATGGTTGCAGTACAGATTATTATCGCCGTTATTCCGATTGTTGGGATTGTGATGGGAAGTGTTTTGGTCTTTTTTTATTTTTTATGGCGGCATAAGCAGATTATGCTTCAAATTAAGACAAATACCTATATCCGTCCTGCCGTTAATATTCGCCTTTTTTGCTTACTGTTAGGTATTATGCTGACCGTTATCGGCTGTGTATTATTCGGTTTGTTCTATTTTATTGCCGGAGTTGGGTATATTTTACTCGGAGGTCTAATTCCGCTCGCGCTTGGTATTAGCCTTACGCTCTTTTATGTAATTACCCGCCACAGTTGGGGTAGTGAAGTACGAAAGCCTGTTGCTTTGCCGGAAGGAAAAACGGAGGGATAGGCAATGAATATGACAACCGATTATGCCGCCGTTTATAAAAAAGAAGGGCTTAATCAAACGCTGCGGGATTACGAAGTGTGCAAAGCGGTATTAAACGGCAATACGCAAGCCTTTGCCGTATTAGTGGCGCAATATCAAAAACGGGTCTATATGCTTGGGCTGAGTTTTTTTGACAATACCGATGATTGTGAAGATTTTGTGCAAGACGTGATGTTGAAGGCATACGCTGCACTTGGGACGTTCCGCGCTGAGGCTCCGTTTGCGACATGGCTGATGCGTATCGCCTATAATACAGCCATTAACTCGGCTAAAAAACGACGGAGCTATGCCTCACTTGCTGATGGTACTGAAATTGAGTATCGGGGAGATAATCCCGAAGAAAAACATTTGAATGAATGTATCATTTTGTCAGTGCGTGAGGCGGTAAACAGTTTACCCGATAATTACCGTATTTGTATCGACCTTTATTTTTTTTACGATATGAGCTATACCGACATTGCGGCTATTACCGAACTGCCGTTGAATACGATAAAATCTCATATCTTCCGTGCAAAGAAAATTTTACGGGAATATTTGAAAGAAGACCGGACGATTTTTGAGTACACCCATCGGGATACGATGTTCCCGTATCCGGTTGTTGCGCACAATTAGCAATTAATGGATGGAGATTCTATGAATTGTGATATTTTTCAAGATCAGTATCTTTTACTTGATAAAAACGAATCGTTGCCGACAGGGCTCAAGATGCATCTTTTATGCTGTACGTCATGTAGGCAAGCCGTTAATCGGATGGTTGCTGGAGAGAATGTTCAGCGGCAGATATTGCGTACACCTATTGCAGCGGATGAGCGGATGTTTGCTGCGACAATGAACGCAATACACTTACTGAATAAACAGACTGTTCCAGCTGTCTCTCGGCAGGAGAAAAATAAGTCGCTGCTTCCTTGGCTCGCTGTTGGTGTCTTTTTGATTACCGGATTTATCTTTTTGCCGTTCAGCGATATCGGAAAAATCGGTTTAAGCCAATTCGGCGATTCTTTCTGCATCTCATTTGCGCTTTTATGCGCGGGCAGTATTATTACCTATTCTGCCGTATTCCTTGCAAAGAACTTGGTATTTTTTACCGAAAAATTTACGCGGCAAGTGTAAGGCAGAGTACAAGGTAAGCCGATTTTAAGAATTCGTTTTGCACCTAGCTGATTTTATGAGCTGTATTTATAATCCGCGGCTTTAATACAGAGTCGACCTGTTCTGAAACGGAAGTTTCCGAACAGGTTTGGTGTTTATTCCTGCTGCAAAATGTTCAATATCTTTTCTTTATCGCTTGCAGCAGTGTATTCCGTAAATGAATTCCCGTTTAAGTGTAATACAATACTGCAAATCTCCATTAAAAATTCATAGTCGTGAGAAATAACAATAACGATTTTATCTTGTGCTTGCAATTCTCGCATTTTATCGGCTATAAGGCGCATATTCTTTCCGTCTAAGCCGCTCGTCGGTTCGTCGAAAATATACGCGTCTCTTTTTAATAATGAGACGGCGGCGATTGCTAGTCGTTGTTTTTGTCCACCGGAGAGGATTTGCGGATGTGTATCCGCAACGGTATCTAAACAGTAATCTTTTAGGATTTCAGCAGTGTCGGCGGCGGGATCGTTTAATCGCAGTTCTTCTGCAGCGGAAACTTCAAAAAGATTACTGTCAAGGTTATTTGACAAATAGTATATCGTTTTCCTCCGTGTACGGCTGTTGAGTTTTATGTCATTGCAGCTGTCTTTTCCGCACGAAGAAATACTGCCGTGTTTTTCACGCAGCAGTCCGCTCAGTACTTTTGCGAAGGTGCTTTTACCGGCGCCGTTACCGCCGATGATGCCGTATATCGTGCCGCTTATAAAACAATAGCTTAAATTTTCCAGTAACGATTGTCTGTTGTATGAAAAAGAGATGTTATCGATTGTTAGGCGCCGTGTTCCGGATATTGTTTTTCCGTGCGGTTCAATACGGTCAAGGGAATATAAGCGTAAACCCTGCTGCTGAAAAAATTCAACCGGTGAATGTTCAAATATTTCCTTTGTATAGCAGCGGATAATTTTTCCGTCTTCTATGTAATAATACCGATCGATGATATCTTTGAGATAGTAGATTCGATGTTCGGAAACGATAAGCGTTTTTCCTTTCTTCTTTAACAAAGCCATTAATCGTTTTAGCGCTTCCACACTTGTCATATCGAGATTTGCAGAAGGTTCATCAAATACATAGACCGGCGGATCAAGTGCATTGATTGATGCAATCGCGACTTTCTGTCTTTCGCCGCTTGAAAGCTGAAACAGATTTCTTGTTCGTAACGTTTCGCCGTTAATCATACGTAGAGAGTCGGTAATACGCTTGACAATTTCGGTACGTTCGATACCGTAATTTTCCAAGCCGAATGCAATTTCATCTTCTACAACTTCTGCAAAAAACTGACTTTTGGATTTTGAAAAATAGAGCCGATCATCCGCCCTATTTCATATAATTCTTTTTTGCTCGGGTCGATGCCGTTAAGCGATATACTGCCTTCCATTTTGCCTGAAAAAAATGTATAGGCAAGCCCGTTGAGAATTCGCGTTATCGTTGTTTTTCCGCATCCGCTCAATCCGATTAAAGCGACAGCCTCTCCATCTTGTATCTCCATCGTTATATCGTCAAGATTTTCTTTTGACGATTGCGGATATGAATAGTAGATATGATCTAATGTAATCATTTTTAATGCAGTTCCCAATAATATAATCCCGCGGATATAACAAGAGCGATCAGTGTGATAGTCCAATCGACGGCGGTAAATACGATAGCCCGCTTAGAGGTGTGTACTCCGGCAGCGGATATTCCTCGTACTTCCGCAGCAGCAGCTAATTCTTCCGCTGTTTTAGAAGCGGAAAACATCATTGGGATAAAGACATATTCCATTGTTTGCAGCGGTTTTGTTAAGGTAAATAATCCGCGCAATTTTAAAGACTCGATAATCTCTTTAAATTCATTTCCGATAATCGGAAAAAAACGCATCATAAAAATAAAAGACAACGCAATATTTCTATTGATTTTTAATTTGTTTATAACAGCGGTCAATTCTCCCGGCGGTGTTTTAATGATTGGAATAACCGATATAAGCACAGCGATCATTCGAGTGATAATAAATAAAAACATTTCAGGCAGCATTGTGCCTAATCCGTTACCCTTCGAAATAAGCTGTATTGTTTCGACAATGAGTAAAACAAAAACACAGCGGAATATACTGCGATAGTGTTTTTGAAAAACGCTATATGCTGCCAATAAACCGATTAAACAGAAAAATACGGTATTCTTGGAAATAACCGATACCAAAAATACCGTACAAAAGAATACCGCTAATTTAGTACGGAAATCCATACCTAATTTAACAACCCTGTTTTTATAAAATGTTTTTTAAGCATTTTATTGCCGATATAGCAACCGAGCATTGCAGCAATAACGGTAAGGATTAATGAGATTGCAACCCATTTAGGATCGGTATAGTATTGCGTTTGTATATCGATTTGTTCCTTCGAAACACCGGTCTTTACAAAAGCATTATAGAAAAACCAAATTTCGCTCATACCGTGTGTGGCTCGTGTAAGCGAAGTAATAATCCACGCTATGGTAATTCGCTTGCAGTTCCGGTAGCTATCTTTACCCCACATGGAAAGTTCGCCGATAATTCCGCCGACAAAAAACCAAGGAAACATAAACGGTCCCATAAAGACGGTTGTTAAAACAGCATGCAGCGTATTATAAATAAGAACCACGCCCGGTTTATTGACCTTCATTGCCATATACACAAAAAACGGTGCGAGGATAAACGCTGCAAACACGGCATTCAACACCATATTAAAAAATAAGGACGCGCCGGTGATCATCGAGAATGCAATAAACACAACGATCATTATTGCCGAAAAAATACCGATCGTCGCCAAATCCTTTACGGATAACCTATTTGACATAATAATACCTCCTTTAAAATGCAACAGTTGAAGAAACATCAGTTTCTGAAACTTGTCGCATTCGTGCGCGGTAGCGCACATACGATCTGCGATGTTTCGGCAGCAGCCGAAACTCGTCGGTTAAGTTGGGCGACACCATTTTCGCCGCCCAACTTATACCTCCAATTAAAAAGATATTACCATCGGTTTACATTATTGTTCTTTCCGAATCGGACAAGTTGTACCCGATAAGTCGGATAAAGAAGCCCGTCAGTACCGCCACGGACGGCGGAGGTTCCACGCAGCAGCGATGTTTTTGCACAACAAAAACTCGCATTCAAAAATTGACAAGGAAGTCAATTTTTGAACGTGCCACGGATGGCATTGTTCAGAAATGTCCGTCCGTGGACATTTCTGAACTTCGAGTTTTTCATAAGAAAAACTCGATACTGTTTGGAACCACTGACATCCTGTCAGTAAGCAGCGGTTCCAAACAGCGTTAGCGGCGGGAGGGGAATTTTGTACATTTTTCAAAATGTACAAAATTGTACACAACCGTGCAGCAATCTCTGCACGGTTGTACCGATAGCCCCGTACAGAGCGGCCGGTACCTTGCAAGCAGTTGTTTTAGAGCAAGGTACCGGCAACACCCATATAATGATGCTATTTTAAAAAGCGGGTATCTTTTTAGAGCTACCGGATTATTTTTTTATATTCGCTCGGCCGCAGGTTATAGGCTTGCTTAAAGGCTTCCGAAAATTTTGCATGGCTTGAGTAGCCGATTTCCAAAGCAATTTCCGTAATGTTTGCGGAGGAGTTTTTAAGAAGATCGATTGCTTTTTGAAGCCGCGCTTTTTTGACCATTAAAATTGGACAACTGAACAAAGTATCAACTTTGGAAGTTGTTCAATTAGTACGCGATAGCGTACATATAATCTGTGATGTTTGCCGTATGGCAAACTCACCGGTTAACGAGGCAGTCTTATTGCGGCTGCCGAAGTTAAACCAGCGTTTCGTGAATGGTTGTTCCATAAACCGATTTATAGCAGGTTTTCATTGTTGTCGTTTTAATATGAAAGATGGCGGAAAGCTGCGCATAACTGTAGTTTTTATTTGAGTTTTTTATGACAAACTGATGGAGGCGTTTGATAATTTCCCGATTGTTTTTTTGCGCGTATTCACGGTCGATAAAATCGATGCCGCTTTTTAATATGCTTAAATACAAAAACAATTCCTGTATTTTTACTTTTAGATACGGAACGGCAATTTCTTCCGGCACGTGATACATTTCGTGAAATATATGATCAAGTTCGGGCGTTGCTCGTTTCAAAAAGAGGGTTCCGTTCTTACACAGGTGTTCTAAAATGATTCCGTAATCGATACAAAAATACTGCTGCAAGGTGCGGGCTTCTTCTCCTAATTCCGCCGGAATAATGTAAATGCTGATACCGTGATAGTGCCGTATCGGAAACCGAGAATGCTGCGAACAATTTTCTAAAGGATTGATTGCAAAGTCACCGGCATTCATGCTGACCTGTGTTCCGTCTTTTAATATCGATTCAAATGCGCCTTCTCTGCAATGGTTCAGTTCGTATTGCTTGATATTGTTATTGAGCAGATCCGCAGCGGAAGGTGGACATAATGTATCGGTATGGATGTCGTTAAACATAACATTCACACCGGGGAAAATACGATACGATGTAACGTAGCATATTCCGTTCCGTGTTTTGACGGTATGCACTGTTCCGTGCTGTAATTTTTTTACGGTTTTTATATCTCTGCCGTAGAGGTGGTTTAGGTAGTCCATAGAATTACCCTATCACGCTTTTGATGAAGGGAAGTACTGCGGTAAGTGAAAAGATAAAGATTGCACTGTAGGCTGCCAGCGAGAGTACTAATGCGGCTGTTTCGGCATATTTTTGCGTTTTGCCTATCCGTTTAAACAAACGCTGCCGTCCTGTCCATGCGAGGTATGCTGCGACAGTAATCGGAATTGCCATGCCTATCGACATACCGATAACCGCGATGATGCCGATACCTGCCGCATCCAACGTAGAAACCAGTACCAGTACAAGTAAGGCAGCGGGGCAGGGATATATGCCGCTGAGTAAAAAAGCACCCCATTGTATGTTTCCGGCGCTGCTGTACTGCGGGCGGTGGTTTTTATACCGTGCGGAACCGTAGCTGCCGGTATTATACGCCGGTTTGCTGCTTTGCCCGGGTGCGAGTGAGCGGCGGCTGAAACGAAAGCGGGGAAAACGATTGGGAAATATACCGGACAACAAATGGAGGATGGAAGCTACGGAAAGCAGCATCAGCAGAATAAAGGAAAAACCTTCAAGGTAAATTGCTGCAGAGTCGGTATGTGCGGATAATGCGCCGCTCACATTGCGAAAGATAAACAGTAATAGGATGCTCGTTATGCCGTGTAGTCCCGCTAAGATAAGGCTGGTGACGGCAGGTTCCCACGCAGGGGCTTGGCGTGTCAGATAAAATGAAAACACGAGTGTTTTCCGGTGTCCCGGTCCCAGTGCGTGTACAATCCCATAAAAAAAAGCAAGTGCGATAATTGTCCGGAATGCCTGTGCAGAATTTGTCTGTGTCCACTCATAGATGGAGTCGCCGAGTTTTGTATGCAGCTGAGCTTGCCGGTTCACAATAAAATCAGCCGTTTTTTCCGTGCGGATGGGTGCAGGCGTATCTTTTTTGCCGGTAAAGGGGTTTGCCCAGAGCCCGACGGTCATAATACAGAATACAAACAGGATAATTCCGAGCCGTATCGTTTCTACTCCTATGTGTTTCCTTTTCAAATAATATAAAACGTATTTATATTGATTTTTCAGCATTACTCCGTATCGCATTATGTGGTGTTCCTTAGTAGGTAATATGAATTTCTCTAGGATAATATGTTTGTAATCCCGGCTTCCACGAATTGTATGTCATTGTCATATCGGCGGTATCAAAAGGGTCGTAATATACCGGATATTTTTTATTTTCGACAATCGTGTATGTCGGCATCGTTTTGCCGGAAGCTCCGGTAAAAACCACCGGCGTCTTTTCATCATATCGGAAATCACAGAAAAAGGTGTAATCGTATACAGCAAAGTAGAAATTGCCGTTGTATTTTGACAAATCAACATAAAATCGATACGAAGCGATGCCGTTTTTTTGACGTACCGAAAAATCGCTCACCTGTGCAGGGCTCTCCCGTTTATCACCTTGCCGGATAAAGGTAAAATACGAATAGTTTTTAGTGTTGATAAAGGCATTGTCATAGACATCCTTTGTTTCAGCTCTATCAAAAAGACCGTCTCGGTTCAGATCATATCCTTGAATAATATCCGCGCTAAAAAAACGATCAAATGTCCATGTCTCATACGCACCTTGAATTTTTCCGTTGTTCAATACGAACTCGGTTTGAGTGGAAACGAAAAGATGCGGATGGGCTATCAGTTGAACATGGGCGATAAAGAGCAGGGTAGTCAATAAAATCGAAATGCATACTATTTTTTTGTATCTATACCGTATCATTCCTTATACCTCAGGTGATTTTGTTGGAATATCGAGCAGATATAAAAAAAGAGTCCTTACTGAGGACTCTTTTTAACAAGAATAAAAAACGGGTGCTTAGACTTTCTTAACAACATAGTTGCTCTTTAAGCAGCGGGAACACAGTTTCAGGGTTAACGTTCTTCCATCAATTTCCGTTTTTACGTCGATAAGGTTGGGGCGCCATACGCGGCGTTGGTGATTCATTGATTTACTAACCGTATTACCGCTCATCGGCCCTTTTCCACAAATATCGCATCTGCGTGCCATAGTTCACCTTCCTTAGCTTTATCTATCAGCATTCAAAATAAAACGCAGGATAGTATACTGTAAAAGGAATATTATGTAAAGAGGTGAATGAATATCAACAGGGGAAACGCATCAGGTCGTTTTTTTAACACCCCCGCGGAAAAATTGAGACTACTCAACCGGAACTGCCAAGGAGGGCAGTGGTTCCATATAGCAGCGATATTTTGGCTTTGCCAAAATTCGCCTTCAACTGTTGTACACGGATGTACAACAGTTGAAGATGGTTCAAATGGTCTCACAGTCTCAATTTTTCCGCGATTTTTATCTATTTTGCCTGATGCGTTTCCCCCTTTGCTGGAAAAATGTGCGAAATTTTAAGCAAAATTTCGCACAGAAGGAAGGCAACCGCTGCAAATATTTTATAATGCGGTTGCCCTGTAAATATCAATTTTGAAACTGCGGGGCAAACGCTGCGACAAACTTCGGTATTAATTGTTCGGCAATTCCTTCTATATAAAGCCCTGCGGCCTGCTTATGCCCGCCGCCGCCGAATGAAGAGGCAATAATGCTAACATCGATGGTATCGAGAGATCGGAAGCCGACGCTGCAATGTGTTTCGGTATCCTGCCGGACAATACAAATTGCCTTTACTCCTGCAATGCTCTGGATAAGCTGATATGCCATATCGGAATCTCTGTTTTCGATGCCGATTTCTTGCTTATCCTGATACGTTTCATACGAAACGATAAGCCTTCCGTCATAATACGGCTTCATACGGGCTAATACGCGCGAGATAAGCGTCCGTGAGCCGAATGACTTACCGCCGTTAATGGCTGCAAAGGTGTATTTCGGGTTTGCCCCCGCCTGTACCAACCGTGCTGTATGAGCAAAAACCTCGCCGCTCCGTTCATCCAAGTGGCGGAAAAAACCGGTGTCGGTACAAAGCCCGAAAAACAGCATCTCCGCTTCATCCCGTGTTACGGAGCCGGTCATCTTTTCGATGATTGTTTGGATAATAAATGTTGTTGAAGGAGCTTCTGCATATACAAGCGATCCTGCTTCATTCATCGTATTGGTAGCGTGGTGATCAATGCAGATTGAAGGAAAGTTTTTTAATTGTTCGGCAATGTCGCCCGTCCGATCTATTCCCGAACAGTCAACAATGATGACGCCTGTGTTTTCAGGGTGTTTGATGAGCGCTTCCGGTACCTGCGCAGAAAAAAGCGATTCATATATCCGTATTTCAGACCGTTGGAACGGCCCTGCAGAAAGCAGCTGCGTTTTTTTTCCGAGTCGTTGTAAGAAAAGAGACATCGCAATACTGCTTCCGATACAGTCTCCGTCAGGCTCTTTATGACCGGCTATGAGGAACATCGGATATGAATGCAAAAAATCGATTAATTTCTGCGGAACGGCAGGTGTAATAATATTAGCCATGAATAACCTAGTTTAAATGGAAAACAGGCATATAGCTCCAAGCTATTTTTAAGCCGACGAGGAGCTCTGAAAATCAATCGGATTTTTAGAACTCCTTATGCCAATTTCCGATACGGATTAGAACTCAAGCGCGAGTGACTCTACTCCGTCAAATTTATCATTATATTGTTGAGGATTGGATAAAAGCCCCCATGTTGGGGTATTTAAATCTTGTCGTGGAGCAGAAATTTTAATGTATTCACATTTTCCATCGCGGATAAAGAAAGAGAGATAGGGATTAATACGGGTATTAATAAACGCAATATCAGCCTTGTTTTCTTTTGGGCTGAACCATTCGAACGGGATAAATGCTTCTCCGGTCTCTAACCCTGCCCGACGATAGATGACATAGTAACCCTTTGGATGGGTAAATATCTTCAAAAGCTGAGTGTTGACATAATATACATCAGCTTCTTTTGATTCGGCTGCGAGCGGAAATACGCTTACTGCTCCGAACAGTATAATACAGAAAATGAAACAACGGCATATCTTTTGCATAAAATTCCTCCGGAATTATGATAGTAAAATTATAACAATGGATATGAAAAATTGCAAGTATACGCATTGCATCAGAAGCAATCGGAATCAACAGGCTTGACAGTAACCGTATAAATCCGTATATTCGATCAAACCAAGCATGGGGATGTTCCGGTTTCGACTAGGAAGCAGAGGCTTGAGTTGCAGGTGGAGAGCCGTGCTCCTAAAAAGCGGCAAACTTTATAACTGCCAACAATGACAGTTCCGACTACGCATTAGCTGCGTAATCGCGGAACCTACCGAGTGTTGCTTCCGAGCGAGGTAGAGTTCCGACGCTATTCGGAGCTTGCTTTTTACCGGATGCGGACGGTAGAAAGGACACTTCCCGCAATACGGATTCGACGCTTTCGGCGCTGACACCGGATCCCGACAATCACCTCGCGCCGATAAACCTGTAGATGCTCCTGTATCTCTTTTTAGGACGGGGGTTCAATTCCCCCCATCTCCAACGTTCCTTCCTATTGATACATAATCAAATATGGGCGCGGTTTAAGCGAAAATACTTCTTCCGGTTTCATAATTGGAATATCATACCCGGCGCCCTCAACCATCGGCTTCAAAAAAAGCTTGAAAGATTTGAGCGGAATATTTTTTGCCGCTGCATTATACGCATACGTCTCTTTTTTTAACTTCGGCGATCCAAAACCGTCGGAACAGTGGATGAGCTGCACCCGCTCATAATTGCTTTTTACTAATTGCCGCTGTTTAATCATCCGCGCATTAAACTGATGGATAACCAACATACGCCTGCCGCCGATACCATGCTCAATCATATAGTTCTGTATTATTTGCTGCGCTTCGTTGATTTCCTCTGCCGTCACAGAGCCGATTTCCTGCATCGGTTTTGTGGTACGCCATTCGGGATCAAGTGCGAGATGAACATTCGGATATTTTAAGAACGGGAGCAATTTTTTCGTTGCCTCGGCAACCGGATACTTTCCGATTTGATGGTCGAGGAACACATACCAACCCCGTTCCGCTGCAAATGTAATATACTGCTCTACAATAGCGGTAGAAAGTATACCGATTTCGCCGGCAGGCCAACAGGTACCGTAAATGATATAAAATGCGGGGATGATTTTTCGATTGCCGTTTGCGGAGTCGTAGAGTTTAACGAATTCGTTCATAATCGGTTCAATCTCTTCAAGCGAATACTGACCGAGTATCCCCATCGTGCGGGCATTAGGCTTTCCGTACAGGGCAAAAACATCGCTATTGAGCAATACCGATTGTAAGCCTTGTTCCGCTCGCTCTCTGTTCTTTATAATATCCTGATACTCAATAGGACCTGCCAGACCGCCTGTTTCCATCACGGCAATCTCTGACCTATCGAGGAAAAGGGCGCGGGGAAAGACCGGCTTCCATTCAATCTGTCCCTGCGGTACGGTGGTGTTCCTTTCAGGATTGACGGAATCATAGGTATAAGCGCCGACTGTATAAAGCACGGCTGCACAAAAAAACAAAGCGATTTTTTTCGGTAAAGGTACTACCATAGCTTTCATAGTATCGGCAGTAAACCAAAAAGCTATAGGTGCCGCTTCAAATCCGGTTGTTAGGATTCGGGAGCCGGTTTAAACACATTTTTATTTCTTTGCAGCAGCCGGTACATATCGAGCAATTCACTGCGGATGCCGGAAAGTTCGGTGATACGGCTGCTCCCTCCCTTGCCGGAAAGATCGGAAAGGAGTTGTTGCCCTGCGCCTTCAAGCGTAAACTTCCGTATCTCAATCAAATACTTCATACGGAAGATTAAATCGAGGTGATGGTCGGTATACAGCCGTCGCCCCTGCTCATCCTTTTGCGGCCGCAAAAAGGGCAGCGCCTGCTCCCAGTAGCGGAGAACATGCGCCTTAATGCCGGTTATCTTTTCAACTTCGCCGATGGAAAAGCCTGTCACGGTTTTACCCTGTCTTCCCATTTTACCCGGCTGCCCTTTACCCGTACCAAAAAGGGAATCGATGTAAAGCCGAGGTCTTTGCGTATTCGGTTGGTAATGTACCGGAGATAGGATTCGGAGACAAGGTCGGGTTTATTGGCAAAAATTAAAAACTCAACCGGTCGTGCGGAAGTTTGCACCATATATTTAAGCGTGAAAGAATTACGCTGCCCGTGCGGAGGAGGCACCGCCTCGAGCCAGTCCTTGAGCGCGAGGTTGAGTGCAGAGGTTTCTACCTTTTTGGTGAGCTGATCGAAGAGTTCCAGTGCGGTGTTCAAGAGGTCGGGAATGCCGCTTCCGTTCTGCGCGGACACCGGCACAATCGGGGCATATTCCATCTTGCCGAACATAATCTTGATATGTTGCTCCGCATCGCGGAATTTTTTTTCGCCTTTCACCAAATCCCATTTATTCAACACAAAGATGACGCCCAGCCCCCGCTTGGTCGCCTGCACGATGATTTTTTTATCCTGTTCGGTTAGCCCTTCCTCCGCATCGATCAGGTGAAACACAATGTCGGCATGTTCCAAGCTCTTCATTGCACGGACAACCGAGTAATACTCGATATCCTCTTTTACCTTTGTTTTACGCCTGATGCCGGCGGTGTCCTGAATGATAAACTGTCTGTCTTTATAGAAAAACTCACCTTCCACCACATCGCGTGTTGTACCGGCAATCTCCGAAACAATCGATGCGGAGGTCTTGGTGAGGTAGTTGCTAAGCGTGGACTTACCGGTGTTCGGTTTTCCAATGAGCGCGATGCGGATCGCAGTATCGGCGGGCGCTTCGCATACCTGCGAAAAGTCCAAGCCCTTGGTTATCTCTTCGGCAAGCGGCGTGATATTGTCCCCGTGTTCGGCACTGATACACAGGAGCGTCGGGAAACCGAAGCTGAGATAGTTATAGGCTTCCGCTTCGCCGCGCCCGCCTTCGGTTTTATTTACCGCCGTGATGAGCTTATCCCAGTAGGGACGCAGAAAGCGGATAAACTCTTCGTCTTCCGCTGTGGGTGCAGAAGCTTCTAATAATAGAAGAATTTTATCGGCACGGCGGAGCGCTTCCTGCGTTTTTTCTATAACCAGCTCATCCATCAAGTCTTCTTTTTTGTCGCCGCTGCGGGTCAGCTTAAAACCGCCCGTGTCCATCAGCCGTACCGGCTTCCCGTTGATAATTGCCTGCTCCTCGATGGGGTCGCGGGTTACGCCGGGGGTCGGGTCGGTAATAGCGCGGCGCTTCCGCAAAAACCGGTTGAATAGGGTAGACTTTCCTACATTCGGCCGCCCTGCTATCACCACAAGCGGCGTGTTCTCGTATTTTTTGCGGTAATCGAACCCACCTTCCGTTCCTTCCGAAGCTGTAGGGTCTGCATCTGGAAATTCCAGTCCTGCATCCGCTGCTGTGTGCCCGTGCATTATCGTATCGGTATTGCCTACTTCATTTCTATCGTCTCTTTCTGTATTTATCCTGCGATTTTTACTCATTCTCTTTCCTTATCGGACGTGATTATAGAAAATTACCGCAGCTCTCTCAAGCACCTAGCAGAAATAATAATTCTTGACGATACGTATCAATTATATCTATACGTACAAGAGGTGCTGTAGATGCAAGCAAAATTAACATTAAAAATGGAAAAGGATATTATCGATGCAATGAAACGCTATGTGGCAAACAACAACAAAAGTCTTTCGCGGTTGGTTGAAGATTTTTTCAAAACCTCTATCGGAGAAACACAGCAAACCATCACATTATCTCCGCTCGTAAAAGAATTAACAGGTATTATCAGTGAAGCGGATATAGAAAAGAGCAATTACATCGATTATAATGACAGAGAGATTCTTGATGTATTTTTGAAGTTACAAATAGTTTTTGTCGGAGATGAAGATTGTAGAGATAAGTTTAAAAATAACGTCATGCCCGATGATATATTACTTATAAATAGTGGTCGTATAGTAAAAGCAATTGGCATTGTAAAAAGCGAGGGATTTGCTTTATCAGATTTTGATATTTCAGATATAGATGAAAATGATTTAATTAGTTCGACATATCCTGACTTTGATTTTTATGACGCACAAAGTTTTGCTAACGGCTGTAAAGTTTGTATTTACAAGCTCAAAGAAAAGGATTATTTAAAGATAAATAGAGGAGTTACGTTTTCTAATTGCTATCAGTATTCTGAACAAGATGTAATCAATCTCATCTCAATATATAGTGGAGAAAAAGATATGTTAAATAAAATAAAAAATTATACCGGTATCTTACGTACAAAGAAAAATATTATTTTACAAGGGGCGCATGGAACAGGTAAAACATATATTACCGCTTCTCTTGCAGTATCACTTATAAATCCTTCGTTTAAAGATTTTGATGACCATCAAAAAGTTATGGCAGAATATAATAAGTTTTTGATTGACATTGACGATGAACAAGGTGAAATTGTATCCGGTCAAATTGGTTTTGTAACTTTCCATCAATCATTAGATTACGAAGAATTTATAGAAGGATTAAAACTCTCTCTTGTTAATAATAATGTCACCTATAAAATTGAAGATGGGATTTTTAAATTGTTAGCTAATAAAGCAAAATATAAGAAGAACAATAATTTCTCTGAAGCGTATGAAGTTTTAATTGAGCAATTGGAAAAAGTAAGAGACGAAAATCCTAATGAAAAAATTCTGTTTAAAGATACCTGTAAACGAAACAAGGTAAATAGCTTTATACAATATAAGTATGAATAATATATTGCTCCTACAGTGGGAATCGCTCCATCGTTTCGCGGCGGATTTCTTCGGAGCTGTCAAACCGGCTGACAGCTTTGTAGAGAGCCTCTGCATCGGAAAGCCGGATAGATTCGATGCGCTGCGCAATCTCCGGTATTTTCTGTGCTGCCATGCTGAACCTGCGTAACCCCATCCCAAGCAGAAGCGGAACAGCCTCCGCCTTGGAAGCCATCTCTCCGCACATGGATACAAACCCGCCGCGCGAATCGCCGGTACGGTGCAGGAGCGGTTCCGCTTCGATAACATGGCGGATAAGCCGCAGTACCGCGGGTTGAAAACAGTCGGCTAAATGCGCAATGGTTTGGTTTTCCCGATCCGCCGCCATCGTGTATTGAATAAGATCGTTGGTACCAATGGAAAAAAAGTCGACCGCCGGTGCATACAGGTCGGCGGCGATTGCGGCGGAAGGAACTTCTATCATAATCCCCACCGGAATATCTTTTTTATACGGTATCCGATTTTGTTCACACTCCAGCTCAATCTCTTTGATTAACTTCCGCACTGCGATGATTTCTTTTTTACAGGAGATCATCGGAAGAAGAATATGCAGATTGCCGGTACGCCCCGCTCGCAGCAGCGCCCGCAGCTGAGGCTTAAAGACTTCGGGTCGATCCAAACAATACCGAATACCCCGCCAGCCGAGAAGCGCATTCCGTTCCAAAAGGTTTTCCTGTTCTTTCAGCATTTTATCGGCGCCGGCATCAAAGGTGCGGATCAACACCGGTTTTGAACCCATCCGTTCCAAAACGGTACGGTATGCTATGTATTGATGTTCTTCATCGGGGATATCACTGTCCCCTAAAAATAAAAATTCAGAGCGGAAGAGTCCGATTCCGGCAGTATTCTGAACAGCCGACATCTCCGATTCTTCCGTAAGTACAATGTTTGCACTCAAATGAACGGGAATACCGTCTTGCGTATACACTTGCGCATAGTCCCGTGCTTCTTCGGTTACCTCAATTTGTTCAGTACCTGCAGATTTTATTTGAGCGACGGTTTCCTCATCGGGTTCCAAAATCAACGTTCCGTTCGTGGAATCCAGCACGGCATACATTCCGCTTTTTGCCGACTCCATAAGGCCTTGAACGGCAATCAATGTCGGAATGTTCCACGCTCGTGCCATAATCGCAATATGACTGGTTGCGCCTCCTTCTTCCATAATAATCCCACAGGGTGCAAGTTTTTTTATTTCGAGCGCTTCGGACGGTTTAAACACCCGTGCTGCAAGCAGGGTGTCCGGCTGTACGCCGACAAATCGAGAGGGTGGTTGCTTAGGCTGCGGATTCAAATGAGAAAACACCGGTTCGTAAGCATCCTGAATATCAACCGCCCGTTCGCAAAGATAGCTGTCGCCGGAAGCGGTCAGCATCGTAGTAACTTCATCTAATTTCCGTTTGAGCACTGCTTCGGCATTCGTCAGCGA
Source organism: Treponema sp. OMZ 805 (assembly GCF_050937395.1). Classification (NCBI taxonomy): domain Bacteria; kingdom Pseudomonadati; phylum Spirochaetota; class Spirochaetia; order Treponematales; family Treponemataceae; genus Treponema; species Treponema sp. OMZ 805. The sequence goes on from NZ_JACCLP010000002.1 coordinate 160,634, forward strand.
AGTTTCTATTTCCGTATAAATACCGCGCATGAATTCTTCGTCGGCAAGCATTGCTTGATGGGATTCTAAAATAGCCTGTTCGGGGGCTTTTGAGGGAGCATTTGTTGTTCGGTATTGAGTAAGCGCCTGCCTTAGCTCTTCTTGAGCAGCTTGCACCGCAATCCGCAGCCGTTCTTGTTCATGGCGAATATTTTCTGCGGTAATTGCGTAGGCGGGGGTGGCCTGTATAACGTTTTCAGGAATACACACAAGCCGACATGCAACGAGACCGTCGCAGACAGATAAACCGGTAAACTTTTTCATAAAATCATTATAGAAAAAAAGATGGGGTTTGCATATATAACGGAACAGTACATCTAAAATGAGAACCGGTCCCTACGGGAATCGAACCCGTCTTTTAAGATTGAGAATCTCATGTCCTAACCGATAGACGAAGGGACCAAAAACAGAGCATCGGTTGCTCTACTAAGCGAAAACCTCTAAAAATAATCATTTTTAGAGGTTTTTCGGCGTATTCCCCAGGGAGGATTCGAACCCCCACAAGCAGAACCAGAATCTGCGGTGCTACCATTACACAACCGGGGAAAGTTGACGGGGAAGATACTATCATATATTGCTATTTCGTGTCAAGAATAACGGAATAACGTGAATAACGATTCTATGTAAAGAACTTACCTACTTACCTACTTATTGCGTTTTTTATCAAAAACTGTTATCGTTGCACACACGAGAACGCCTTATCAGCAAAGCTGCTGGCGGCTTTTAATAGGTATCTCCCACAATCGAGATTTTTGGGAGTACTCTTATCATAATTAAGCGAGGTAAACTATGTTTTCAAATAAATGGGTGGCATTCGGCGTAGGTGTTGCAGCGGGTCTCGTAGCAGCATCCGTTATTAAAACTCCGGCTTTTCGCAAGGCCTGTATAGCAGTTACGGAAAAAGGTATGCAGCTTAAACAGGATGCCGTGGCCTTTATGGAAGCGGTGAAAGAGGACGCACAGGATATCGCAGCCGAAGCTGCATATAACCAATCGCAAAACGCATAAAAGCTTTTTATCAATTTATCGATGAACGTAACCGTTAAACACTCCCTGCCCGGCAGAATACGGCTGCACTACAATGCGGTTGAAATTTTGCCGCGGCAAGCTATCCTTGCGCAAACCCTCGTCGCGGTGCAAGACGGCATAACCGATATTCAAGTTAATCCCAAAGTCGCATCCTTTTTAGTGTATTACGATGTAAAGACTCTTTCGGAAGATGAGGTGCTCGCCTTATTCAGGGCGCTGTCAGACAAATACCTGTCCGATGAAAGTCTGCTTGACTCCGTCGCAAAAATTCCTGCACCCGAAAGTGTATTCGATGTATTAGCGTCTACGCTCTTTGACGTTACCGTACGATCGCTTCTCCCGATGCCGCTTCGCAATCTGTTGCTCTACAAAAGGATTGTCCCGCGTATTATAAAAGCGGTACAGTCCATCTTTGCAGGAAAATTCTTTAGCACGGATTTACTGGATGCAACGGCGCTGACGGTTGCCGTTCTGGACGGCAAGGCGCAGACGGCTCGTTTTGTAGCAACATTGCTCGATATGGGGGAAGAAATTGAAGAGCTGACCCGCCGCCAATCGTACAATAATCTGGCGCAAATGCTGTTGATTTCAAATGAGCCGGTACATCTCATCGAAGGTGATCAAGAACGGACAATCCCGCCTTCCGCACTTAAAAAAGATGATCTTATCGTTGTCCGCGCCGGAAGCCAAATCCCCGCAGACGGGAATGTTGAACAGGGTGAAGGCCTTGTGAACCAAGCGAGTATTACCGGAGAATCGCTGCCGGTAGAAAAAAAGAGCGGAATATCGGTCTTTGCCGGCACTATTCTGTTGGAAGGGGAACTGTATATCCGTGTACGCACGGTCGGGTCGGAAACAAAGGTGAACAATATCATCGCGATGATCGACCGCTCGCAATCTTTAAAAGCTGCCGCTCAAAAACGATCGGAACTTATCGCGGAAAAAGTAGTGCCCTTCAATTTTTTACTGACCGGCTTAACCTATTTATTTACACGAAATATCACCAAGACTATTTCTACATTGATGGTTGATTATTCCTGCGCGATGAAGCTTGCCGCACCTATTGCCGTTCTTTCTGCAATGAAGGAAGCGGCGGAGCACGGTATTTCGATAAAAGGCGGAAAGTATTTGGAAGCGGCGGCGCTTGCCGATACCGTCATTTTCGATAAAACGGGAACTCTTACTTATGCGGAACCGGTTTTAGCCGGAGTGCATCCGTTCGGCGCTTTTGCAAAGGATGAAGTGCTTAGGCTCGCTGCATGCCTTGAAGAACATTTTCCGCATCCGCTGGGAAGAGCCGTTGTGCAAGCCGCCCAAGACCGGAACCTTGTACATCCCGAACGCCACGCAAAGGTTGAATACATTGTCGCACACGGTATCGCGTCTTCGTTAGAGGGCAAGCGGCTCTGTATCGGAAGCGCTCATTTTATTTTTGAAGATGAAAAAGTTCCGACAACCAAAGCGATAGCCCGCGTGCAGAAATCTGCCGAAAAATCCGGCTATTCTTTACTCTACTTGGCGATTGACGGACAGCTCGCCGGTATTTTGACTATTGGGGATCCTGCTCGAGAAGGTACCGCAGAAACCGTCGCCGAGCTGAAACGATTGGGTGTGCGTAATTGCGTTATGATTACAGGCGATGCCGAACAGGCGGCGGCAAAAGTCGCAGCTCAAGCCGGTATTACGGAATATCATGCACAGACGCTGCCGGAAGATAAGGTGCGCTATGTGCAGGAAGCGAGGGATGCCGGACACAAGGTGATTATGATCGGTGATGGAATCAACGACGCGCCTGCGCTTTCCGCCGCGGATGTCGGCATTGCGATGGGTAATTGTTCTTCCATTGCGGGAGACACCGCCGATATCGTACTGGCTGACGACGGACTTTCCGGTTTAATTACGGTGCGGAAGCTCGGTCAAAAAACACTGTCGCGGATAGATAAAAACAACAAGCTGATTATCGTCGGCAACTCACTGCTCCTGTTTGCCGGTATGTTCGGCCTTATTCCGCCCGCACTCGCGGCGGCGCTGCATAATTCGCTGACCATTGCCGTCAGTATCGAATCCATGCAAAAGCTATTAAAGGATGCGCGATGATTACCGGCTTTTTCCCCGGCCGCATACGGCTGCGAGCGCCTGTCTTTAAAGACACCGCAATCACCGAACGGGCATTATCCATCCTGCAAGCTCCGGCGCTCTCGTCAATCGTCAAAGCCATTGAGCATAATCCCGTTACCGGAAGTGTGCTGATAACGTACCATCCGACAAAGGTACCCATGGCGAAGCTGACCCCATTGCTTCCGTTTTTTAAAAAGCTGGGAAAAGAAGCTGAGACCTATTCTGAAAAAAACAAAGCTGACATTCTTGCAATGCTGGATGAACTGGAAGGGTACGTCAAAAACTGGGAAACGGCTTAACTGCTCCGGTAGCATTTAAAACGCAGAGCAACCGCATCAGAAATATTTTAAGCGGTTGCTTTCCTTCTGTGCGAAATTTTAAATAAAATTTCGCACTTTTTTCCAGTGCTGGACGGGCAAACGCATCAGGCAGAATAGATAAAAATCGCAGAATAATTGAGGCCGTGAGACCATTTGAACCGCGAAGAGGTTCAACTCTGGTTGAACGACCTCAATTATTCTGCGGGGCTATTAAAAAAACAGCCTGATGCGTTTGCCATGGTTTAAAACAGCAGCCGTGTTACCACAATATAGATCGGGATAAGCGCTAAACTCAACAGCGTTCCCCACGCGGTAAGGCCGGCGGATTTTCCCGTATGGCAGTAATGTGTTTCCAGCACGATAATGTTGGCGGCAGGCGGCAAGATACAGATCATATACAGCGCCTGCTTATTGGCGGTTACCAATTCCAAATGCAGCAGCCCCGCAATAAAGATAAAGAGCGTCATCAAACAGGCGACCGTAAGCGCCCGTAGTACCGCCAGTTTAAGCGTGAGTTTTAAATCTTTTATTTCAAGCTTAATCTTTGCAAGCCACATACCGAGCACACCCATACCTAAAATACTCATAACCAATTTAAGGATTCGATATAAGGGCGGCAAATAAAGTTTGATACTGTCCCCGAAAGGAATACAGATAATGCCGATAATGAGCGCCGCAACGGGAGGAGATTTCAGTGTCCGTTTTATATCAATCTTTGCAGCGCCATTATTGATCAGCATCCCTGCGCCGATGGAATTTCCAAAAAGAGAGTTTCCGATATACAGCGAAAGTACGGCGGTTGCGGCGCCGTCTCCCCATACCGATGCAACAATCGGCAACGAAAGCCACCCGATATTCAAATAGAAAAAACATAACTGTTCGACGGCATCGGCGCTGAAAAGACGGCTCATATACATCATTACCGTCATCATAATAATCATAGCGAATATGCTGACAAATAAGTCGGCACGGCACGTTGAGATATTGTAAATAATAATCAACGGAATAATTATTCTGGTAAGCAAATATGCCGTCTGATTTTTTATATCGATCGGCGTTTTCCCAACAAGAAAACCGAACCCGAGATATAAAAACGGAAGCACTATTTTAATAACCATTATGTTCTCCTCAGTAGATGCATCATTAAAAGTTCCTAATGCTGTATTTTAAACGAATGCAACCCCTGATATTGCGCCGCTGTAACGGTAAAATTGGAAATATAGGCGCGTGGATGGCTGTGCTGCACCGCATCGAAAAATTCGTAGAGCGCGGTGCCTTCTCCTTCCGCAAATATCTCCACCGAATAGTCGGGACAGTTCCGTACCCAACCGGTGATACCGAATTCCCGCGCTACCTGTACCGTCCAATAGCGGAATCCGACGCCCTGCACTCGGCCTTCCACAACGGCACGGGCGGCCTTCCGTTCGGCAGTATGCGGCGTATTCTTATGCATAGCATATCCTCAAAAAAATGCCCTCTTTCAACATACCGATGAACCTATCCTACTTATGAGCAAAGCCCAGCGCTTCCGCCGCATCGAGTATCGGTATGCCGAGGTCTTCCGCATAGTCGATACCGTTTCGTACTCCAGCTAAAACCTGTTCTATTTGGTGCGCATCGGCATTGCAGATAATACGGGCATTTTTTTGCGCTGCCCGTTTCCAAAACGTGGCTACGGGATATTGATAGTCTGCGCCGTAATCCCGCTGCACCTTCGATTTAATCAGTCCGTACCCATTGATTTCAAGCGGCATACCCAAATCATTTGCCGCATCGATGAGCGCATCAATGCAGGCAAGACAGTCTGCGTCGATAGACCGGATGCTGCTCAAAAACAAATCGGGATGAGCCAAAAATGCATAGAACCCCGACTGCATCCCCTCAATCGTAAAATCGATATAGGTATGCAGCCGCCGCCTTTCGGTAACAGTTGCGATATATTCAAGTCCGCCGTGCAGCGGAAACCAGTGAGAACCAAACACCAAATAATCGGCTCCGTAGCGGCCGATCAGTTCATCCTTAAACCAGCTGCGGTGTTGCGGCGACCATTCGCACTCAAAGCCGAAGTATACGGGAAAATCGGCTTCTTTTTTTGCTTCTTCAACAAGGCGCTTGTACAGCGGTATATCAGCCGCCGCCATCCGGCAATAAAGCCACATATCGTCATGCGGATAAGGACAATGATCGGAAAATCCGAGTGCGGAACAACCGTCAGCAGCAGCCTGCCGTACATAATCAATTGGAGTGCCCTCAGCGTGTTTGCACAGATACGTATGCGTATGAAAATTACTGAGCATAAAAAAAAGTATAGCGGTAAGTCCTTCAAATGTCAAACTTCTGCAGGGTAAACGCATTCTGCCCCCGGCAAAATTAGACGCAGGGTTTCGGCGGATGTATTATTTCCCGGACGGAGCTTCGCCTTCCTTTTTCCCTCGGTTCTTAAAATGATACAGATATCGTTTTATCTTTTGACTGGCGGTCTTTTCAAAGGCTTCGACCTGCTCGATCTTATCGATCCGTGACATCTTATTCACACTGGAATTAACGAAAAATTTAATCTCGTTTAAGATTTCCGCCCGTTTATAGGCCATTGCATCGGTAATGCCCGAAACAGCGTCCGCTACGGCAGATTGTAGATTCTGAATGGCGGAACCTTCTTTATTTTGATTTTGCTCTTTTTGTACCTCGGCTGCAAGTTTTTCTTCATCAAGCTGCACGTAGGCAACAAGGGATGATTTTTCCCCCTCAACAACGAGCGATTCCGTTACAAGCGGATGCTGATTCAGTACAAACTCAATATCTTCGGGGTAGATATTCTCGCCGCTGGCGCCGAGAATCATATTTTTTGAACGGCCTTTAATTGCTAAATGTCCTTTTTTGTCCATTACAAAAAGATCACCGGTTTTGAACCAGCCGTCTTCGGTAAATGAATTTTTTGTAAGCTCAGGGTCGCGGTAATAACCTTTCATCACATTCGGTCCCTTGACCAACAGTTCGCCGATGCCGGTTTTGGGATCAGGGTTATCGATTTTAACCTCGACATCGGGGACGGCGTAACCGATCCAGCCCGGAACACTTTGGCGGACGGTCGAGCCGGCAATAAGCGGCGCCGTTTCCGTCAAACCGTACCCGATAACATACGGGAACTTAGCATCTCTCAAAAATTCTTCAACGGTTGTATCGGTTTTCGAGCCGCCTAATCCGAAAAATTTCAAGTGTCCGCCGAATGTTTTTTTCAGCTGCTTTCCGGCAAGACGGTTTAGGATTTTTTTACCGAGCTTAGTATGGTACATCCGTGCGCGGAACGGCGAGGAGTTAAAAGCCGGGAGTATCTTGTTCCGGTATATTTTTTCCATGACGATAGGAACGCTCAGCATCATTGTCGGACGTACTTTCAACAGAGCAGGCAGGAGTATCCGCGGCGAAGGAATCCCTTCAAGGTAGTACACACAGGCGCCGTTTAAAAAGAACATCAAAAAGCCGATCGTAAATTCATAGACATGCGAAAGCGGCAGAATGGAAAGCGCCCTGTCATACTCGTTAATGCGTTGGCAGGACTGCCCTGCGATTGCATTGCAGACAAGGTTTTTATGCGAAAGCTCCACGCCCTTGGAACGACCCGTCGTACCGGACGTATAAATAACGGAAGCGGTATCGTTTTCCCTGCAGGTATGAGGCGGAGGGGCGCCGTCTCTTGTTTCCGTACCTTTTTTAACCGAAAAGTCCTGAATATCGATGAGGACGGAAACGGTTTCGGGCACTCTGCTCATCAGTTTTTCCGAAACGATAATCATCGTTGTTTCGGAATGTTCCAAACAAGCCTTAACCTCTTTGTCGGTAAAATCAGGCAACAGCGGCACGGCGATAGCCCCCATCGTAACAATTGCAAAATAGGCGATTCCCCAATGGGGCACGCTGTGGCTGTAAATTGCGACCTTATCACCGGGATTAACGCCAAGCCGATACAAATTTTGTTGCAGCTGTTTTATTTGCTTACCGGCTTCATTGTATGAAATCGGCTCTCCCGACACAAATGAAAGCGCCGGACGTGCCCCGAACCGCTTGATGCTATTCTCCAGCATCGCTTGAAAGGTATAATGTCCCAATTCATTGATTGTTTGCATAGGCAGTGTTCCTCCCTACAAGGTACTGAATTATCCGGACAAAGACAACTCAGCATAACCTTTGGTCATCTCTAAAAACTCACATTTTTAGAGATTCACCATTACTTTTTAGTATTTTTTTTCGCTACCGGCGCCGCCGCTTCCGCTTCCCGTTCCGCAAGGCGTACCCCCTGCGCCTTTAATCCCTTTTCGGGATAATCCGCGGTTTTGAAGCGCGCTTCGTTTTTCTTTGTCCGAGGCTTGGGCGCGTACTGCACCGTAAACTCAAAATTTTCAGCCGTGCTTGCGTAGAGTACGGTCGCCGTATCCGGTACGAACAGGTAATCACGGTTCAATATATAAGATTCAACCCGTGCCCGTTTGATATACGGATACTGTGTTTTCTCATCTTTATAAATAACCGTAAAGAGGATTTGTGACAATAATTCTTTTTCAGCAAACCCGCAATACCACATACCGGTATCGACAAAGAGCCGGTCGGGCACATCCATAACGGTGTACACCCCGCTTTTGCGCAGGATAAAAACACGGTCATACGGCGAAACTTTGAGTATTTCTTTTCCGGTAGTTACGGCAGTGCCGAGGTAGCCGGTTGCTTCGTCATAGCGGAGCGATAAATCGCGGTTAACGGCTTCTTTTACATCTACCTTGGTAAAGCCGGTAATCTCCGTTTTACGCGCCGTAACTTCGGGCGGCAGTTTCGCAAGGATTCCGTCAAGAACGCTGAGGGCATATTTTTTGAGATTCTTTAAAAGACGGGCAATCTCTTTGAGCCGGGCGGAAATTTCCTGCACTTCGGCACGGTTTTTTTGAATGTCGTAGAGCGAAATACGCCGAATGGGGATTTTGAGGAGCCGGTCTACATCGTCTTCCGTTACTTCCCGTATCAGCTCCGCTTTGAACGGTTCAAAACCCTTGATAACCGCCTTAATGACCGACTCGGCTGTTTTCATCGTTTCAATCTTTTTATAAATTCGCTCTTCGATAAATATCCGCTCAAGCGTTCTCAAGTGCAGCCGGTCGGTCAGCATCTCCTGCTCATACAAAAGCTCATCTTTCAGCAGGGCGGTCAGCTGTTTCGCGTGGGTTTTAATCACCTCGGTAACAGTCGTTTGAACCGGCAGATTGTCTTGAATGACCAGCAAATTACAGGAGATAGACTGCTCACAGTCGGTAAAGGCATAGAGCGCATCGACAACATCCGCTGCGTACACGCCGCGCGGCAGCTTGAGTTCTATTTCTACTTGTTCCGCCGTATAGTCGTTAATTTCCGAAATTTTTATCTTTCCCGACTTCGACGCCGATTCTATAGAAGCAATGAGGCTTTCTGTAGTGCTGCCGAAGGGGAGTTCACGGATCACAATCCGTTTATCGTCGGAGGTGTCCAACTTTGCCCGCACCAGCACCTTGCCCTTGCCGTCCTGATAGTCGGACACGTCGATAAGTCCGCCGGTTTGAAAGTCGGGATAGAGTGTAAAAGATTTACCGGAAAGGCAGGCTTTTTCCGCCTCGATAATTTCGCGGATATTATGCGGAAGTATTTTGGTAGACATGCCGACGGCGATGCCTTCCGCCCCGATGAGTAGTACGACAGGCAGTTTAGCACGGAATACAACCGGCTCTTTATTTCTGCCGTCATAAGAAGGAACATATCGCGTAATATGGGGATTAAACAGGATATCTTTTGCAAATTCGGTGATGCGGCATTCGATATACCGCGGGGCGGAAGCTTCGTCCCCCGTAAAGAGGTTTCCGAAGTTCCCTTGCTTGTCGATAAAGAGGCTTTTATTGGCGAGTACCGTCAATGCGTTGCCGATGGAAGCGTCCCCGTGCGGGTGATACTTCATACAATAGCCGACGACATTGGCAACCTTATGGAACTTTCCGTCATCCATCTCAAAAAGAGAATGTAGGATACGCCGCTGTACCGGCTTTAAACCATCCTCTACGTCGGGAATTGCGCGGTCACGGATAACATAACTGGCATACTCTAAAAAATTCGTGTTAAATAAACTTTCTACATAATCCATACAAGGTTGTTAAGCATAGCGGAAAACACCGACATTGTCCAGATTCGCCAGCAGGGTAAACGCATCAGACTCTCTTTTAACATCCCGCAAAATATTCTGTTTTCTGTTTTTCTTCCATAAAATTGGAAAACTGAGAAAGCGACTGCCCTGTTACTGCCCTACTCTATTTTATGGAAAAAAACGGCAGCCTTGACTTTTTACTGCTGTTCGGCTATTATCTCCTATCTTTATAAATAAGGAGTGTGTTCACGTGCCCTGCGGAAAAAAACGGAAGCGACAGAAAATAGCAACGCATAAACGAAAGAAGAAGCTTCGAAAGAATAGACATAAGAACAAGTAACCTCTAAAAATATCATTACGCTTTTTAGAGGTTTTCAATAATCTTGTATCCTTCTCGATTATACCACTATACCGGTGTATAAAGCATATAAGAAGGATTTTTATTGTTTGCAAGATTATTATAGGCGTATTGTTCTATCGCTTTTATTACGGTGAGAAAGGGCTTTGTTGAGTATCTTCACAGCCCTTTTTTTATATATCCGGCAGTTCACTGAACATATACATGGATAAAAACGTACTCTTATCAATACATGACCCGAAAGACCTACAATCTCTTTCAAGAGAGGATCTACATATATTAGCGCAGGAAATGCGCAGCGTTATTCTGGAAACAGTCGGCGCAAACGGCGGGCATCTTGCCAGCAATCTTGGCGTTATAGAGTTAACTATCGCACTGCATCGAGTGTTTTCGAGTCCAAAAGACGCAATCATCTGGGATGTGGGGCATCAATCCTATCCTCATAAGCTCCTAACAGGAAGGTATGATAATTTTTCAACACTCCGCTTAAAAGACGGCCTTGCAGGGTTCCCCAAACGGGAAGAAAGTCCCCATGATGCATTCAACACAGGACATGCCTCTACCTCAATTTCAGCAGCCGAGGGAATTCTTATCGGGCGAAAGCTACAGCACCAGAGCGGAAAGGTTATCGCTGTTATCGGCGACGGGGCTTTAAGCGGAGGAATGGCCTTTGAAGCGCTCCTGAATGTTACCCCGCTTACAAAGAATCTGGTTGTTATCCTTAACGATAATAAGATGTCCATCTCTCCGAATATACGGGCGGTTTCCGAATACCTGAGCCGCTTAACCGTGCGGAAAGGATATCAGCAGTTTAAGTATATATTTGATACCGCTGTCGGCAAAATTCCGTTTTTAGGTAGGCGCATTAATTTTTTGATTCACCGGTTAAAGCGGGGCGCCAAGGGGATTTTTTACAGAAACAATCTTTTTACCGATCTCGGATTTGAGTATGTCGGGCCGCTGAACGGGCATAATGAAAAAGAGCTTGAAAAAGTATTCCGCAATGTCAAAAATATTGATGCGCCGGTACTTATTCATATTGAAACAAAGAAAGGGAAAGGCTATCCGCTCGCGGAAAATAATCCTTCCGCCTTCCACGGCATCGGACCGTTCAATATTGCCGACGGAAAAATTGAAAAGGCGAGTACAAACTCTTTTACCGAAGCATTTTCTCATATTATCATTGATGAGGCGGCAAAACGAGACGATATCGCCGCAATTACCGCTGCAATGGCACAGGGAACCGGACTTGAGCGGTTCCGGCAGCAGTTTCCCGATCGTTTTTTTGATGTCGGTATTGCCGAACAACATGCGGTAACTTTTGCCGCCGGACTTGCCGCGGCCGGTTTACGGCCTATCGCAGCTATCTACAGTACGTTTTTGCAGCGGGCAATCGACCAAATTATCCATGACGTTGCACTGCAAAAACTGCCGGTTATCTTTGCGATAGACCGTGCGGGAGCGGTTCCCTATGACGGCGAAACCCACCAAGGCCTCTACGATATCTGCTTTTTGCGCAGCATTCCCAATATGACGGTGCTCGCTCCCGCCTCGGCAGCGGAAATGCGGGCAATGTTTGAATGGGCATTACAGTTGGATACGCCTGTTGCAATACGGTACCCTAAAAATACGTGCGCAGCGGAATGTCCCGCATTTTCGTTGCCGATGGAAACCGGCCGCGGCGTGTTTACCGTAACGGCAGAACACAGCGATGTGCTGCTGGTGTGCACCGGCGGGATGTTCCCGGAAACCGTTCAGGCGGCAGAGCTGCTCGGACAAAAAGGCATATCCGCCGATATATACAATCTTCGCTTCTTAAAACCCATTGACGAAACCTTTTTCTTGGAAAAAGTCAAAAAATACCCTGCCGTACTCTTTATCGAAGACGGCGCATATATCGGCGGTGTCGGGCAGTATCTGGAAAGTTTGGTTCAAAAACGACTTTCCGGTACAAAAACGGCAGTATGCGCCTTTCCCGACACGGTCTTTATGCAAGGTTCGCGGCAGGATGTTCTTGAATGCGCCGGACTAACCGGTGAGCAGCTTGCCAAAGCCGCATCGAGGCTTTGCTGATGAAGGATGGCGAAAAAGTAACCAACTTTTGAGACATCTCCAGTGTTTCCCTAACCGAGTTTTTAAAGATGCCTTAATGTATCTCAAAGCGGAAGCCAAGCGGTAAATGGTCTGAATATCCTTCGCCGGTCAGTACATTGTACCTGACCGGTTTACCGCCCTCAACGAGCGGCGGTTCATATAGCACGAAAAACAACAGCGGTTCAATATAAGCGGTTCCGTCATCCGAGGCAGTTTTTGAATCAGCGCCACTGTCCGCGCCGCCCTCGTAGAAAATATGATCGATTTTTTCCCACGAATTTTTAAAGTAATAACTGCCGTCAGGCTGCGTGCCTGCTTCGTTCTCCGCTTTATAGTTCGATACATCCCAACATACCGGAAAATCATTCAGCTGATTAAATTCTTTAAGGGTCTGATTAAAATCTCCACATACGATAAAAGGAATGCGCGGATTTTTTTCTCTATGCTCTTGAATCTTCTTTATCAACTGAGCTTCCTGCTGAGCACGGATAGCTGCACTGTCGGAACTGCCGGTCTTTGATTTCCAATGCGCTGCAAAGACGGTTAATAACCGCGGTTTGTCGTTACTCCCCGTATTCAATACAATCTCTATCAATGCTCGCAACGCTCTCTTTTGCTCGGTATAAAGGCGATGCACAAAATAGCGTTCAATGGGATACTTACTAAGGATGATTGTGGTAAATGCCCCTTTTTCCAAACGCGGCGGGCATATTGCATAGGGATAGTTTTCCCCGCTTGGCAGCTGTTTACAAAAATCCTCAATCACACGCTCATTTTCAACCTCCTGTAAGACTACAATATCGGGTAACCGGTCTTTTTTGCCGGTCAATTTTTCTCCTGCCGCAAACAAGGTGCCTTTCAGCCGTTCGAGACGCGCTTTATACTTCTGAGCTGTCCATCGGGATTTGCTTCCTTTGTATTCTTTGAATTCGCTACCGTCTTCTACGGCATCAAAAAATGTCTGCGTGTTATAAGTAACAAGCGTAACGGGTTCCTTAAACTGCGTATCCGTAAGAGGAGTGCACCGCGTGCATTGCAGAAAGAGAATACCGGCGGTAATACAGGCAAAGAACGAAAATAACAATCGTTTGAGTTTCATGGTTTAACCTCCGCCTCTTATATAGAGCACGAGATGCAAAATGGCTAGAAATTAGACGTATCTAAATCATTTCCTTACAGAAAAAGCCGGTGGACTTTCGGTTCTTGGGTCCTCGTTCCCTGTACACGTTGTGCCTTTTGTGATTTTATTATCGATATGAATAAAATCGTTTCCCATAAATCGATCGCAGGCAATGCCTGCTTTACTGTTTTATGTTCCGGCGGAAAAGGCGGGCAGAAAGAAAGAGATAATCGTAGTATGACAACCGGAACAAAGACAGCTGGAATAAAATGCAACAAGAAATGCAAACGGGATTTCGGACGGGAGAAGATTACCATCCTGTATGAAGATGAATATCTTGCGGTGATTTACAAGCCGGACGGAATGCTTTCCGTGCCGTATCCGGGGAGCCGCGCGCAGACTGCTCTCGAAGTTCTTGAGCGGATAATGCGCAAAAAAGGAACCTATTCTCAAGCGCATAGACCGTTTGCAGTTCATCGTCTTGATCGCGAAACATCGGGAGTAATGATGTTTGCAATGACGGAAAAAGCTCAAAAAAAGATTATGGATCATTGGCAGACTCTGGTAACGGGGCGTATTTACCGTGCGGTTGCGGAAAATCCTGTGCAGGGAAATTATGCGCGGAGCTATTTCGGTGTAATGAAGAACAGCGGCACCATTAACGATGAAATTGCATACAATGCGCACAATCGAGGTTTTGTTCCGCATGATAAAGCCCGCTTTAAGATGGTAAGCGCTGTAACTCATTACAAAATAATTGAGCGCGGGACTCATTATACGCTTTTTGAATTAAGCCTTGAAACGGGAAGAAAGAATCAGATTCGGGCGCATTTGGCATCGAAAGGGTATGTTCTTGCCGGAGATGAAAATTACCGAGCAAAAACCAATCCTTTCGGGCGGCTTGCTCTCCATGCACGGACGCTTGAATTTAATCACCCATTTACAGGAGAACCGTTGAAATTTGAAATCCCCGAACCGAAAGAATGGCTTCTGTGCGTCAAGAACGGAGATAGACCCAGTGCAGTTAAACATCCAAGATAAACCGCACCGGAGATATTTCAAGCGATTGCCTTGTCACTGGTGGTGGGTTTCGGGTATAGTGCTTTCCGTTTTTGAGGCATTATGTTTACAAAAGATTTTGACTTTGACTTACCGAAAGAATTAATTGCGCAGTATCCTTCAGCCGAACGTGGGAAGGATCGACTTCTCGTGTTAAATAGACGGACGGGGACATTAACCGATGCGATGTTTTCCGACTTGCCCGATTTTCTGCCGCCCGATTGTTTAATGGTGTTTAACAACACAAAGGTGCGCCATGCCCGTTTGTATGCCCATACCGGTAGCGGTGAAACTGAATTTTTGCTGATTGAGCCGCTCGACGAAGGCTTTGTGTGGAAAACCATCGTAAAGCGTGCCAAGCGGCAGCGGGAGGGGAAGGAATACACTTTTGACGACGGCACCCGTGCCGTGCTGATTCCACCTCCTTCCCCCAATGCAGCGGAAGTCGATTGCAAATATATACGTTTTGACCGCTGCATTGATGACCGTTGGCTGGAAGCCAACGGTCATATCCCGCTGCCGCCGTATATCAAGCGCGGCGACACGAATGAAGATGCCGCGCGGTACCAGACGGTATACGCACAGAACACCGGTTCGGTCGCTGCACCAACCGCCGGTCTCCATTTTACGGAGCCGATTTTACAGGAACTGGATAAGCGGCATATTGCACGAACCGCTGTAACGCTGCACGTCGGCCTCGGTACATTTTTACCGGTGCGGACTGAAGTAGTCGAAGAACACACAATGCACTCCGAAAAATTCTTTATTTCCGACGAAACGGCGGAGGCAGTGGAAGCGGCTCACCGGAGCGGCAAAACCATCCTTGCTGTAGGCACCACTTCGGTGCGGACGCTCGAATCCGCATGGAAATCCGATACGCAGCGGCTGAGCCGCGGGATGCAGGCAACGAATATATTTATCTATCCCGGCTTTCGGTTTGGGCTCACCGGAGCGCTGCTTACCAACTTCCATACGCCGCAGTCGAGCCTCGTTATGCTGGTATCCGCATTTGCCGGCCGCGACAACATCTTTGCTGCTTATCGCCATGCAATAGAAAAAAAATATCGCTTTTTTTCTTACGGCGATGCCATGCTCATTCTTTAAGAACCGTGGTAATCGACTAGGGCATCCGCATTAGCAATATTTTAAGCGGTTGCCTGTCTTCTGCGCGGAATTTTATGCAAGATTATGCATATTTTTGTCTATATTTTTTATTTTTATTGACTTTTTTGAATATTTATGCACTATTACTCCATAGGTGACATAAGTGAAACAGCGGCTAACAAGATTAAAAACAATCAGAAAATTG
This sequence comes from Treponema sp. OMZ 805, assembly GCF_050937395.1. Classification (NCBI taxonomy): domain Bacteria; kingdom Pseudomonadati; phylum Spirochaetota; class Spirochaetia; order Treponematales; family Treponemataceae; genus Treponema; species Treponema sp. OMZ 805. The sequence continues at coordinate 176,234 of NZ_JACCLP010000002.1, forward strand.
ATAAAATCATACCCGATTGAATCACAGGAAATGCTGCTCGGCTATTTGGATCGCGAGGGGTTTTCCGTTACTCAAGCAACCTTGTCGCGCGACTTAAAAATGCTCAAGGTGAGCAAGGTTTCCAACGGAAAGGGTGATTATGTCTATACGGTACCGAGTGAAGACCATCCTCGTGAAACCGAGCAGGCGGGCATCCAAGATTTTTTACGCGGGTATATTTCTATAGATTATTCGGGAAATATGGCGGTTATCAAAACGTACTCAGGGCATACCGAGCTTATTTCGATGGCGCTTGAAAATATGGGGTTTGAATCCGTTCTCGGTATTATTGCAGGCCGTGATAATTGCGTATTTATTTGTTTGAGGGAAGGAGTAAGCGGCGAGCAGTTTCTGCGTGAACTGAAAGATCGGATTCCCGAATTGGAAGACTGAAGGATGCGCCGAAAAACTTCATTGACTTTAAGTACCTTCGATGGTGTTTTAAGATATAATACGGAAATGCCGATACCATAGAAGTATGAAAAGCGTTCATTTTAGGATACCTTCTTATCTGATAGGGAGTATTCTCATATTCATAAGTATAGCGGCTGCTTTTGGAGCTGATGTGTCCTCACCGAATTCCCCGGCAGTAAAACAAGATGCCGAGAGCAAAGAATCCGTTATTACGGTAGAAACGGTAGCCGGTGAAAATCCGAAAACCATACATCTTTATCCGTTTGATCAAATACCGGATTCCGCTGAAATTAGAGAAGCGATTGCTGCCTCATGGTTTTCTGCGCCGATTGAAAAAGTTATCAAAAAGGCGCCCGAATTGCATACGGATTCAAAAGGAAATACGTTTACGGTATCGGGAAAGTATGCGGAAGACAGTAAGAATGTATATATCATTTCTATTATTCCTAATCTTACCGATTACAGTTTGCCGGAGCACAATCTCGTGCCGCAAGGTACGTGGATGCTGTACCGAAGGGCTGATACCGGCGCTCCATTGTCGATTAAAATATATCCGCGTGAAAATCCTGCCCTTTCGGTTTCTCTCCGTCCTGCAAGCCAAAAGGCTTATAGCGGGAAGTCGTTTATCGATATATGTCTTTTTAATGCTTATATGCGGAAAGACATCGCTATAGGCGTTCCTTTTGAAACACTCTATCATATTTCGCTTTTACGGTTGAAAGCATTAAGTCAGTCAATCATTCCATGGGATTTGTTTAATCCGCCGCGTGATAACAGCCCCGTTAAATCGATGTCGCGCATAGTTGAAAATCTCCGGTATCGGTTGGTACGGGTGAAAGACGGTTGCTTTGACCATGACGGAAAGCCGGTGCATATCAGTAATTCCCAGCCGCAAACGGAATTGGAAATAACAGCTGCGATGAATATCGACCAAATCCGCTCTGAAGTAATTGGCGGTGTTGATTCGGCCGGTTTTGCAAAGTGGGTTATCGATGGGATTATTCGTCCTATTGCAGGGCAGGGGACGGTTGTTGAAGCGTTAAAACGCGAGACCGATGCGCCTAAAACTCATTTTACAAGGCCGTATCTGGATACCGAGAATATCTTTTTCGGATTGGATTGGATACGGAATCTCGGCGCCGCTGCTTTAAGCTTAAATTTGAAGCGCACTGTTTATCCCGACTCTTCCGGTTTGGATGTAGATAGCTGTCCTTTTGCGCTTACCGGAGCGGCAATTCCGGTAAGTACGAGTGCAAAAACGGGATCGGTAAAACAACCTGCTTTTTTGGGGTATCAACGATATGCAGGATATCAAACATCGTATCTTTTACCGCTTTTATATTATTTTGCCATCGTCGAACCTGATCACTTTTATCTTGCATGTATCAGCACGGTGTCTTCGGCTACAGAGCTGAGAACGTATGAGCGGATAGCCGTATTCTTTCCGTATTTTGACGGTTTTGGAGCATTCCATCTTGACATATATGAGGACGGCGAGCTGATACCGGTTGATGAGTTTATTGAAAAAAACAAAGATGCTTATACAGCGATGGTACGGGTACGCGCCCCTGAGAAAGGCCTCTTTAATCCGTGAAGTTATTGAGACCTCATGCCCGCTGATTGAATTTTTCTTCAAAATTTCAATCAGTTTCTTAAAAGAAGGAAAAATGCATCAGAGAATTATAGCACAAATTCCGCAAAAAAAGAGACTGGACAACCATTTGAGCCGTGTTGCGGCGAAACTCTGGTTGGGCAGTCTCTTTTTTTGCGGGGGGGGGGGGGTATTCAAAAAAATATCTGATGCATTTTTCCTGAGTCCTTGACACTTTCTTATTCTTCTGGTATTCTCAAGCGTCATTCTGCTTCTGTAGCTCAGTCGGCAGAGCACAACCATGGTAAGGTTGGGGTCAGCGGTTCGATTCCGCTCGGAAGCTTTTTGTTTTATAGGAGGTTTGTGATGGCTAAGAAAACATCTGTTGAGCTTATCGCATTACAATGTACTGAATGTAAGCGGAAGAACTACACAACCGCAAAAAATCGGAAAAATATTCAGGGTAAGCTTGAGTTAAGTAAATATTGTCCGTTTGATCGTAAGCATACCGTACATAAAGAAACAAAAGTTAAATAAGTATTTGAAGTCCGACCGATGGCCTGCGGCTTTTAAATAGAGGTCAGTAGCTCCAATGGTAGAGCGTCGGTCTCCAAAACCGAATGTTGAGGGTTCGAGTCCTTCCTGGCCTGTTTCATAAATAAGGGGTAGATATGTCAAAAATAATTACTTTTGGAAAAGAGTGTGTTGCTGAGCTGCGCAAGGTGGTTTGGCCTACTCGTGATGATGTCGTTTCTGCTGTGAAGGTTGTTATTGTTTCTACCATTCTTGTTGCTGTTTTTCTTGGTATTGTTGATACGTTTTTTGTTGCTTGCCTTGGCTGGTTCTTTTAAGGAACGGTTATGGCAAAAGAATGGTATATTCTACATATCTTTTCGGGCTATGAAAAGAGAGTGGAGCGTGCAATACGTCTATTAATGGAAAGTGGTGAGATTCCTGCGGGAGTTATCTCTGAAATTAAAATTCCCGAAGAGGAATTGACTGAGGTAAAAGACGGTAAAAAGCGGGTTGTTCGCCGAAAATTCCTGCCCGGTTATATCCTTATTGAAATGGACTTGCCTGCCGTAAACTGGAAAGGGGTGTGTGCTCCGATTAGAAGAATACATGGTGTTACCGGATTTTTGGGTGTTGTCGGCGATGCTCGGCCTCAGGCTATTTCGGCTGATGAGGCAAAAAGTGTTTTGCAGAAGTCAGGGGAGATTAAGGGCGAAAGAGCTCGATCCGTGCAGATGTTTACGCCCGGTCAACAGGTTAAAATTATAGAAGGGCCTTTTGATACCTTTACCGGCACTGTAGAAGAGGTTATGGCAGATCGCAATAAACTGCGAGTGATGGTTGCTATATTCGGTAGGACAACCCCTGTTGAAGTTGATATGCTTCAGGTTGAGTTGATTTAGTGTTTTAGTTTTTTATTTATGGGAGGGAATGTTTTCCCGTTAGTACCAGAAGGAGATGGTTATGGCAAAGAAAAAGGTTACTGCGGTTATTAAATTGCAGTGTCCTGCCGGAAAGGCAACGCCTGCTCCGCCTGTAGGTCCTGCGCTTGGGCCGCATGGTGTAAGCGCACCTCAGTTTGTGCAGCAATTTAACGACCGCACAAAATCGATGGAGCCGGGCTTGGTTGTTCCTGTTGTTATTACGGTCTATTCGGATAAAAGCTTTACTTTTATCTTGAAAACTCCGCCTGCTGCGGTTTTAATCAGAAAGGCATGTAATATCCAAAAAGGTTCTGCAAATTCGATAAGTCAGAAGGTTGCAACTTTGTCAAAAGCAAAGCTTGAAGAAATTGCTAAGATGAAGATGCCGGACATTACTGCAAATGATTTGGAGGCTGCAAAGAAAATTATTGCGGGAACTGCACGAAGTATGGGTGTGGAGGTAGAGCGCTAATGAAACACGGAAAAAATTACCGCAATGCGTTAAAAAAATACGATAATGCTGCTCTTTTCTCTGTTCCCAAAGCTGTAGAATTGGTGAAAGAGCTGAAGTTTGCAAAATTCGATGAAACGGTCGAAGTTCATGTCAGTCTGAAACTGGGTAAGAATCAGAGCGTTCGTGATACTGTTGTTTTGCCACATCAATTTAGAGGCGAGAAGCGTGTGTTGGTGTTCTGTAAAGAAGACCGTGTGAAAGAAGCTTTGGATGCCGGAGCTACGTATGCCGGTGCTGCCGATTATATCGAAAAAATTAAGGGTGGTTGGCTTGATTTTGATATCGCTGTTGCTACCCCTGATATGATGAAAGATGTCGGGCGGCTTGGTATGGTGCTTGGTCGGAAAGGGTTGATGCCTAATCCTAAAACCGGAACGGTTACTGCTGATATTGGCGCTGCTATCAATGAGCTTAAAAAAGGCCGTGTTGAATTCCGTGCCGATAAAACCGGCGTTGTTCATCTTGCAATCGGTAAAGTTTCGATGGATACGGATAAAATCGCCGAAAACATTACGATCCTTTTGACTGAAATCGGACGAAAAAAGCCTGCCGATGCGAAGGCTGATTTTATCCAATCGGTTTCTGTCAGCTCTACGATGGGGCCGGGTGTCTGGGTAGATTATAAGGTAGGAGAATAAGATGGCACTGCGAGCACATAAACCGCAGCCTGCAAAAACGGCTGCTATCGAAAATATTACGAATGAGTTAAAAGCTGCTTCGTCTTTTATTTTTACAGAATACCGCGGGTTGTCTGTCGAGCAGATTACACAGCTGCGCGCAAAGCTCCGCGAAAATAATTGTACCTACAAAGTCGTACGCAATAATTTTGCACGCATCGCTTTTGACTCCGTGAATTTGGATGTTAAAGACTATTTAGTCGGTCCTACTGCAGTTGCTATGATGAGCGAAGATGCAAACGCTGCTGCAAAAACGTTGTTTGAATTTGCAAAAGAAACTCCTGCACTGGTGGTAAAAGGTGCTGTGGTTGACGGGGAATTCTATGATGCTGCAAAAATCGAAGCATTCTCTAAATTGCCCGGCAAAAAAGAACTTATTGCAATGTTTATGTCTACGGTCAATGCAACGACCGCAAAGTTTGTGCGTACTCTTCAAGCTATTGTTGATAAAGAAGGTGGCGCTTCCGACGCTGCACCTGCATCGACTGAAGCATAATTGGGTAGCTCTAAAACTTTGTTAGATTTTTAGAGTTCCCAATTCCAAATGCGGTAGTCAGGCTTCACGCGCTGTCTTCCTGTCTACCGTTACTGCGGCTTGTATGAGCTGTGAAATTTTAATTTATAGGAGAAGATAATATGGCGGCATTAACAAATGAACAAATTATTGAGGCAATCAAAGAGAAGACTATTCTCGAGCTTTCCGAATTGATTAAGTCGATGGAAGAAGTATTCGGTGTAACAGCGGCGGCTCCCGTTGCAGTTGTTGCCGGCGGCGCTGCAGGCGGTGCAGCAGCAGCTGAAGAGCAGACTGAATTTACCGTAACGCTTAAAGGTCTGACAGACCCCAGCAAGAAAATCGGCGTAATCAAAGAGGTTAGAAACGTTGTTGCAGGGCTTGGTCTTAAAGAAGCAAAAGAACTCGTAGAAGGCGCTCCGAAAGTATTGAAGGAGAATGTTTCTAAAGAAGAAGCTGAAAAGATTAAAGAGGCAATGACAGCTGCCGGTGCAGAGATTACGATTGCTTAATTTTTTTGATATAAGCCGGCTGTGTAGTGCAGTCGGCTATTGTTTGATTCTATGATTTTTTTCTCAAACGCTATGTGGAGCTTCCTCGTCAATAGGGGAGGCTTTTGTAGTTTAAACAGGTAAAAAATACGGTAATAAAAATAACGAACTATTAAAAAATCTGTTTAAAAAATGGGTAGATTGTAAGATAAATTATATGCTGTGCAGTATGGCGTGCTTATTTTAAGTTTTTATAGAGACGCGAAGCTGCTTGGGCGAGAGAAGGGGGAAGACGGGATGCCTGTGCGGAAAACGGTTAATCGCCAATATATCGGAAAAAATATCCAAAATTTTATGGAGCTGCCTAATTTAATTGATATTCAGCTCGCATCTTATGAAAAATTTTTATGCCGCGGAACACACCGGAGCGGAAATACTTCGGAGGAAGTCGGTTTGGAGGATGTGTTTCGGACGACCTTCCCAATCGAAAGCCCAAACGGCGATATGACGCTGGAATATCAATCATATACACTTGATGAAAATGACATTAAATTCAGCGAATATGAGTGCAAGCAGAAGGGGTTGACCTATGCCATCCCGTTAAAGGCTCAGATAGACTTGGTATTTAATCAAACCGGTGAAATCCGCCGCAAGAGTATCTATATGGGCGATATTCCCTTGATGACTGAGCGGGGTACCTTTATCATCAACGGTGCCGAGCGTGTTGTCGTATCTCAAATACACCGCTCCCCGGGCGTTATCTTTTCTCACGACAAAGGTGTTTATTCAAGCCGTATTATTCCCTATCGTGGCAGCTGGCTTGAATTTGAAATCGATCAGAAAAAAGATCTGATTTATGCAAAGCTCGATAAGAAAAAGCGTATCTTAGGAACCCTGTTTTTGCGGGCGTTGGGCTATGAAAGCCGTGAACAGATTATCGACTTTTTTTATAAAACCGAAGTCTTACCGGTTGCCGAAGGAACAGCGGAATACGATAAACTGGTAGGCCGTGTGTTTGCCAAGCGGATAACCGTAGCAGATGAATCCGGGGAACGGACGCTCTATCAAGCCGGTGAAAAGATTCATCCGCACGTTGTTGATGAATTGCAGCAAAATCATATTACTGAAATTACCGTTATCGATTTTAAAAAAGAGGGCAGTCTTGATTCTCCTGTAATTATCAACTGTTTTGAACGGGAGGAAATCCGCTTTGCCGATGCTGCAAAGGGGCAAGAGCCTACAAAGGAAGAGGCGCTGTCTGTCGTTTACGCCGCTTTAAAGCCCGGTGATCCTATGACGGTAGAGGCTGCCGAAAAAGATTTAACTTCGATGTTTTTCTCTCCCCGCCGGTATGATCTCGGACGTGTTGGGCGGTATAAACTCAATAAAAAATTTGATTACGAGCATCCCGTTGAAGAATGTACGCTTATCCTCGACGATATCGTAAATACGATGAAATACCTTATTCAGGTTTACATTGGAGATGCTTCAATCGATGATATTGACCATCTCGGAAACAGACGTGTTCGCTCAGTCGGCGAGCTGATGACCAATACGCTCAAAACCGCGTTTCTCCGTATGGAGCGGATTGCGCGCGAGCGGATGGGTTCAAAAGAAATTGAAACGATTAAGCCGCAAGAGCTTATTTCCATAAAGCCTATTGTCGCAACCATCAAAGAATTTTTCGGGGCAAGTCAGCTTTCGCAGTTTATGGATCAGGTCAATCCACTCGCGGAGCTTACCCATAAGCGCCGTCTAAACGCATTAGGTCCCGGCGGTCTTTCCCGTGACCGTGCCGGTTTTGAAGTCCGCGACGTTCACTACACTCATTACGGTCGGATGTGCCCGATTGAAACGCCGGAAGGTCCGAATATCGGTCTTATCGTGTCGATGGCAAGTTATGCGCATGTCAACGACTACGGCTTTTTGGAAGCGCCGTATGTCAAGGTCGTGAACGGTGTTGCAACCCGTGAGGTTGAATACCTTTCGGCGATGGACGAAGATAAATATTACATTGCACAGGTGTCCACTGCAGTGCAGAGCGACGGCACGATTACGGCGGAACAAATTGCATGTCGCCATCAGGGAGACTACACGACGCGCAGTTCCAAAGAAGTACAGTATATGGACGTGTCGCCCAAGCAGATTATCTCCGTCTCCGCGTCGCTCATTCCATTCCTTGAGCATGACGATGCAAACCGTGCGCTCATGGGGTCAAACATGCAGCGGCAGGGTGTACCGCTCGTATTCCCCGAACCGCCTCGTGTCGGTACCGGTATGGAAGGCAAGTGTGCGTATGATTCGGGGGTGTTAGTCAAAGCAAAGCGGAGCGGTACGGTTACGTTCGTTTCCTCCGAGAAGATTTCCATCGAATCCGATGCGTCGGAAGAAAACGAGGCAAAAGTACGCGACTATACGCTGCTGAAATATCAGCGTACCAATCAGGATACCTGTTACCATCAACGGCCGATTGTTGCCGTCGGACAGCATGTAGAAGTCGGGGATGTCATTGCCGACGGGCCTGCAACCTATCAAGGGGAGCTTGCACTCGGCCGCAATATTCTGGTCGGCTTTGTGCCGTGGAACGGGTATAACTACGAAGACGCTATTTTGATTTCCCGTCGCGTGCTGAAAGACGATATGTTTACGTCGGTGCATATTAAAGAGTTTACGACGGAAGTCCGTGAAACCAAACTCGGTTCGGAGCGGATTACCGGCGATATTCCCAATAAATCGGAAAAAAGCCTCGATAACCTTGATGCGGAAGGTATTATCCGCATCGGTGCGCAAGTCCGCTCCGGCGATATATTGATCGGAAAGATTACGCCTAAAAACGAGTCGGAGACGACGCCGGAATTTAAGCTGCTCAACTCAATATTCGGTGAGAAGGCAAAGGATGTTCGCGATTCATCGCTGCGCGTACCGCACGGCGTTGAAGGCACAGTTATCGATGTACAGCGATTGAAGCGCTCACAGGGTGATGATCTTAATCCGGGTGTTGACGAATTTATCAAGGTTCTCATCGCGACAAAACGCAAGTTGCGCGAGGGCGATAAGATGGCAGGCCGCCACGGAAACAAGGGTATTGTTGCCCGCATTTTACCGGAAGAAGATATGCCGTATATGGAAGACGGTACTCCGCTCGATATCTGCTTAAATCCGCTCGGTGTTCCTTCTCGTATGAATATCGGTCAGATTTTGGAGTCGGAACTCGGACTCGCGGGCTTGCGCCTTGACGAATGGTACGAAGCGCCCGTATTCCAGTCGCCGACCAATGAGCAAATCGAAAAGAAACTGGTGGAAGCGGGTATCCCCGCCAACTCAAAGGTGAAGCTGCGCGACGGACGAACCGGTATGCCCTTCCAAAACGACGTATTTGTCGGGGTTATCTACTTTATGAAGCTGGCGCACCTTGTTGACGATAAGATGCACGCCCGTTCAACCGGTCCGTATTCTCTGGTAACTCAGCAGCCGCTCGGCGGTAAGGCCCAGTTCGGCGGTCAGCGCTTGGGAGAAATGGAAGTGTGGGCGCTCGAAGCTTACGGTGCAGCTAATACGCTGCAGGAGCTTTTAACTATTAAGTCGGACGATATGCACGGACGTTCCAAAATATATGAATCCATCGTAAAGGGACAGGCTGCGACCGCTGCCGGAATCCCCGAATCGTTTAACGTATTGGTACAGGAATTGCGCGGTTTGGCGCTGGACTTCACGATTTACGATGAAAAAGGAAAGCAAATCCCGCTGACTGAGCGTGATGAAGAATTGATTACCGAAAACAGCTCCAAGTTTTAATTGAGATAAGGATGGGCTATGAGAGATATACAAGATTTCGACAATATTATGATTAAATTAGCTTCGCCCGAAGCGATCCGTGCGTGGTCGTACGGCGAAGTGAAGAAACCCGAAACGATTAACTACCGTACCCTGCGGCCGGAGCGGGACGGGCTTTTCTGCGAGCGTATTTTCGGAACTACAAAAGAGTGGGAATGCTATTGCGGTAAGTTTAAATCAATCCGCTACAAGGGTGTTATTTGCGACCGTTGCGGTGTCGAAGTTACTCACTTTAAGGTACGCCGCGAGCGTATGGGACATATCGAATTAGCGGCTCCCGTTTCTCATATCTGGTACTATCGCTCGGTACCGAGCCGGATGGGACTTTTGCTGGACTTGCCGGTTGCGGCGCTCCGTTCGGTACTGTACTACGAAAAGTACATTGTTATTGAGCCGGGTGGAACCGATTTAAAGAAAAATCAGCTGTTGAGCGAAGATGAATACCGCGATGCTCAGGAGCGGTACGGCGGAGCCTTTACTGCAAATATGGGTGCGGAAGCCGTTAAAACCTTATTGAGCAATTTAAATCTGGATGAGCTTGCCGCTCAGCTCAGAATGAAGATGATCGAAAAGGGCGCAAAAAGCGATAAGCGGCTTTTAAAGCGTATCGAGATTGTCGAACATTTTAGAACGTCAAACAATAAGCCCGAATGGATGATCCTCGACGTTATTCCGGTTATTCCGCCCGATTTGCGCCCGATGGTGCAGTTGGACGGTGGACGCTTTGCGACTTCGGATTTAAACGATTTATATCGCCGCGTTATTCACCGGAATAGCCGTTTGACCCGTTTGATGAGCCTTAAAGCGCCCGATATCATTATCCGCAACGAAAAGCGGATGCTGCAAGAAGCGGTGGATGCTCTGTTCGACAATTCGAAGCGGAAGCGCGTTATTAAGGGTTCTTCAAATCGCCCGCTTAAATCCATCTCCGATATGCTCAAAGGCAAGCAAGGACGCTTCCGTCAGAACCTGCTTGGTAAGCGCGTTGACTATTCGGGACGTTCGGTTATCGTTGTCGGTCCTGAACTGAAACTGTGGCAGTGCGGCTTGCCTACCAAGATGGCGATGGAACTTTTCAAGCCGTTCATTATGAAAAAGCTCGTTCAAAAAGAAATTGTTTCCAATATCAAGAAAGCGAAAATCATGGTTGAGCAGGAGGCCGCTCCGGTTTTTGCCGTTCTCGACGAGGTCATCAGCGAGCATCCCGTTATGCTGAACCGTGCGCCGACGCTGCACCGTCTTGGTATTCAGGCTTTTGAGCCGGTTCTTGTCGAAGGTAAAGCCATCAAGTTGCATCCGCTTGTTTGTAAACCGTTCAATGCGGACTTTGACGGCGACCAAATGGCTATCCACGTACCGCTTACACAAGCGGCGCAGATGGAATGTTGGACGCTGATGCTTTCGAGCAGAAACTTACTCGACCCTGCAAACGGAAAGACAATCGTATATCCGTCGCAGGATATGGTTCTCGGGTTGTACTATTTAACCAAGCAGCGTTCGTTAAAGGAAGGACAGCATGTCCGCCGGTATTCTTCGGTTTCCGAGGTTATGATGGCCGCAGAGGCAGGTTCTATCGGTTGGCAGGAACTTATCAAGATTAACTATCGCGGCGAAGAAGTGGAAACAACACCCGGACGGATCGTTTTTAATGAAGAGATGCCCGAAGGCGTTCCGTTTGTCAATACCGCTTTGGATGATAAGCAAATCCGCAAGCTGATCGAAACTGTGTACCGCACAAAAGGAACATGGATTACCGTTCAGATGCTGGATAAGCTTAAATCCGTCGGTTATTACTATGCGACTTTCTTCGGCGCAACCTTGAGTATGGACGATATCATTATCCCTCAGGAAAAATCGACTATGCTCGAAAAAGCAAACAACGAAGTTCTTTCTATATATAATCAGTACCGTGGCGGCCATATCACGCAGGAAGAGCGGTATAACAGGGTCGTCGAGGTGTGGTCAAAGACAAACGAAGAGTTGACCACGATAATGATGGATACGCTCGCGAAAGATCAGGACGGCTTTAACACGATTTATATGATGGCTACCTCCGGTGCGCGAGGAAGCCGAAACCAGATACGTCAGCTTGCCGGTATGCGAGGTCTTATGGCTAAACCGAGCGGCGATATTATCGAATTGCCCATCCGTTCAAACTTCAAAGAAGGTTTGAATGTTATTGAATTCTTTATTTCTACGAACGGAGCCCGCAAGGGACTTGCCGATACCGCGTTGAAGACTGCAGACGCCGGTTATCTGACGCGCCGTCTGGTCGATATTGCGCAGGATGTTGTTGTCAATGAAGAAGACTGTGGTACCATCAACGGTATTGAATACTCGGCGGTAAAATCCGGAGATGAGGTTATTGAATCTTTAAGCGAACGGATTGTCGGTAAGTATACGCTCGAGCGGGTAGAGCACCCGATTTCGCATGAACTCTTAATCGATGTAAACGAATATATCACCGATGAGATTGCAGCGAAGATTGAAGAGGCGGGCGTACAGACCGTTAAGCTCCGCACGGTATTAACCTGCGAGTCCAAACACGGCGTTTGCGTGAAGTGCTACGGCCGCAACCTTGCCCGCAATAAGATTGTTGAAATCGGTGAAGCGGTCGGTATTATTGCGGCACAGTCTATCGGTCAGCCGGGTACTCAGTTGACGATGCGTACCTTCCATGTTGGAGGTACGGCAAGCAGCACAACCGAAGAGAATCATATCACCTTTAAATACCCCGTCATCATCAAAGATATTTTGGGTACATCAATCTCACTTGATGACGGTAATCTGCTGTTTACCCGCCGCGGCACGCTTCTGTTTGAAAAAGTTCTTGAGGAGTATAGGCTTGCGGCAGGGGATTCCGTTGCGGTGGAAACGGGCGTTCGTGTTCTGCGTGACGATGTGCTGTATACCGCTGCGGATGGTACGGTTGTGAAGAGTCCGATGAGCGCTTTTGCCTATTTGAACGGTTCGACACTGTATTTGACGGCTTCCGAACAAAAAACCGAAATCAGAAACGGTTCGACGGTTGTTGTCAAAAAAGGTGATTACGTACCGGCCAGCTCGGTTATTGCAACCTTCGATCCGTATAATGAACCGATCCTTGCGGAGCAAGATGGGTTTGTCCGGTTTGAGGATATTATCCCCGGTTCAACCCTCGAAGAAGATGTGAACGATGAAACCGGCGTGGTTGAGCGCCATATTTCCGAGTTGAAATCGGATATGACTTTGCAGCCCCGTGTCTTTATCTCGGATGAATCCGGTAATGCGCTCGGCTTCTATTATCTGCCGGACGGCGCTCAGCTGATGGTAGAAGAAGATACGCAGATTAAGGCCGGTACTGTTATCGCAAAACTTGCAAAAGCTGCTGCGAGAACGCAGGATATTACCGGTGGTCTTCCCCGTGTTTCGGAACTGTTTGAAGCTCGCCGTCCGAAAGCTCCTGCTGTACTTGCTCAGGTCGCCGGTACCGTTTCGTTTAAAGGCTTGCTGAAAGGTAAGCGGATTGTTATCGTGAAGGATCATTACGGCAAGGATTATAAACACTTGGTTCCGATGTCCAAGCGATTGCTTGTCCGAGACGGCGATACGGTTGAAGCAGGTGAACGGCTGTGCGACGGTAACCTCGATCCGCATGATATTCTTGCAATTTTGGGTGAAAATGCGCTTCAGAATTATTTGATGAATGAAATCCGTGATGTCTATCGGATGCAGGGCGTTTCCATCAACGATAAGCATATCGGTGTTATCGTTCGCCAGATGCTGCGGAAAATTGAGGTTATGTCTGTCGGCGATACCCGCTTTATCTACGGTCAGCAGGTTGACAAGTATCAGTTCCATGCGGAGAACAAGCGCGTTACTGCGGAAGGCGGTCAACCTGCTGTCGCTCGTCCGATGTTCCAAGGTATCACCAAGGCTGCATTGAATATCGATTCGTTCATTTCGGCGGCTTCCTTCCAAGAAACGACGAAGGTCTTGACGAACGCTGCGATTGCCGGTAAAACCGACGAGCTGCGCGGCTTAAAGGAAAACGTTATTATCGGACATCTTATCCCTGCCGGTACCGGTATGCCGCAGTATCGATCGGTTAAGCTCTTCGATAAGAACATGAGCGACTTGGATGAGCAGGTCAACGAAATACTCGAACGGCGCAGACGCGAATTGGAAGAAGCGGAAGCTGCCGAAGCTCAAGCGGAGATGGATGAAGAAGACTTTGATACGGATGACGAGCTCGGCTACGAGAATACGGAGTCCGCCGAAACTTCTTATGATGAAACTTCTCTTGACGAACCTACAGGAGATTTTGAGGATTGACAGACTGTATATAGTACACTAGAATAGTGCGTCTGTATGTTCAGATTATAAGTGTATATACTTTGGGATCGTTATGAACAGGAATTTGTAACGATTCCGATTATAGCTTAATCCGTAGTGCTGGCGGAGAGATATAAGGAGTTAGGGCAAATGCCTACGATTAATCAATTGATAAAGCAGGGTCGAAAAGCGGTCGTCTCGCGAACCAAGAGTCCTGCATTGCAGTCATGCCCGCAGAAACGCGGTGTATGCACCCGTGTAATGACGGTTACGCCGAAAAAACCGAATTCCGCATTGCGGAAGGTTGCCCGTGTGCGCTTGAGCAACGGTATCGAAGTAACTGCCTATATTCCGGGTATCGGACATAACTTACAGGAACACTCCGTCGTGTTAATTCGCGGCGGCCGTGTTAAGGATTTACCGGGTGTGCGCTATCATATCATTCGTGGAACAAAGGATACGCTCGGTGTTGCCGATCGTAAGCGCGGCCGTTCAAAGTACGGCGCAAAGAAGCCTAAGGCGTAAAGGAGAGGTTTATTATGGGACGGAAAAAGAAGACTATCAATAGACCGATTGCGCCGGATGCACGCTACAACAGCGTTGTGCTTTCAAAGTTTATTGCCCGCATGATGCTTGACGGAAAAAAATCCGTTACGACAGCTATTTTGTACGACAGCTTTGATGTAATTAAATCAAAGACAGGCGAAGATCCGCTTACCGTATTTACCAAAGCGCTTGAAAATGTTAAGCCGCTTGTCGAGGTAAAATCACGCCGCGTTGGAGGCGCCACCTATCAGGTACCGATCGAAATCCGCGAATCCCGCCGCGAGGCGCTCGGAATGCGCTGGATTATCGGCGCTGCCCGCAGCCGGAACGGTCATGCAATGTCCGAGCGTTTAGCTGCCGAGGTTATCGATGCGTACAACAATACCGGTACCGCCTTCAAAAAGAAGGAAGATACCCACCGTATGGCGGAAGCGAACAAAGCCTTTGCTCACTACCGCTGGTAGTTTACAACTGCCGGTATCGATTGCTATCGGTAATGCTGTGTAGTATGGAAAGCCTTGAAACAGTACGTTTCAAGGCTTTTTTTATTCGTCTTTTCGGTAATGCTTGTATCCGGGATGCTTGCCCCATACGTTATAGTCGGCGCGCATACGGCATAATCGGTCGATGTTTTCGCGGGAAATTTTTGACAAAACATACACATATTTGTATTATTCGTACGACTAACATATTCGCAATCCGGTTATAAGGAGTATAAACCCTATGGAAAAATCGATGGAGCAGCCGCTGATATTGCGTAGAGGTGTTCCGTACTTTTTGCTGTTTTCACTATATGCGATAATTAATACCTATTTACCGATTATGCTTAGAACGCTCGGCTTTTCAACTGCCCAAATCGGTATTCTGCTCGGCATTATTGAAATAGTAGGCGTATGTGCGCCTTTTTTTATTACGCGGCAGCTTGATAAAACCGGCCGCTACGGGTTGATAATGTGTATATTCGGATTCGATATTGCGCTATTACTGCTGCCCATTCTCCGCTTTCATTCATTTTTTGTTACGGCGCTTTGTCTCGGTATTTTTGCTGTAGGTTTTAAGGGAATGGTTCCGGTACTGGACGGTTTTACAACAAAGGCACTGGGGCAACATAACGCTCAATATGGGAAAATTCGGGCGCTCGGTTCTGTCGGCTTTGTCGGTATGAATTTATTTTTACAGCTGCATCCCTCTATTTCAGGGAAAAATCCTGTTTCAATGATTTTGGCTGTCAGCATAGTTGCACTCATGTTTGTGGTAACGCTCCGGTGGGTACCTGATTTATATGCTTCTTTGCTTGTCGAGACGGGAACCCCGATGAAAACGGAAGAAGCCACATTAAAAGAATCTACCGAAGGACAATCGGTAAAGGAGAAAGTTGCGTTTGCTGCATTCCCTAAGCTGTTTTGGGAATGTTTATTATTGATCTTTCTGGCCTTTTTAGGCTTGGTTCCCTGCCAGCGTTTTTTTTCGCTCTATGTTGAAGAATATATTAAAGTGGAAGCTTCTGCCGGTTTATGGGCGCTGTCGGCAATGGCGGAAATACCGTTGCTTATTATCTCCGGAAAACTTATCCGGCGTTTCGGCAAAGAACGGCTCCTTGCTGTCTGTTTACTAAGCGTGATTATACGGAATTGCTGTTATATTTTTATTCCCGGAATCAGCGGTGCGGTCGTAGGGCAGCTCTTGCATTCGCTGAGCTTCGGTTTATTCCACCCATTGGGTGTACTGCTCTGTGTTGTGCACAGTTACGGTAAAACAGTTACTGCTATGACTTTTTTTACTGCAGCAAACGGCATTGCCTACGTAATAGGGAGTATGGTTGGTGGGTATGTTATCGAATGTTTAGGGTATCCGGCGCTTTTTTTATTATTCAGCGTGTTTCCTGCTATCGGTATTGTATTTTATCTTTTTATTATGCGGCATGGTTGCTGATTATGCGGCGGGGTTAATATTTTCCAACCATCGAAACATCGGCTCCGAACCACTTTGTGGATATTGCCAGCAGGGTTCCGTCCCGTGCCATATCGGCAAGAAAAGCGTTTATTGTTTCCATTAATTCTCTGTCTTCTTTTCTAAATGCATAGCTGTAAGTATTGATGCTAATCGGATCTCCAATTACCTGATATAGTTTTTTCTTTTCTATTGTAATTTTACTGTAATATGTCAGCAAGTTCATGACGACCGCATCAAGCTGATCGTAATCCAATGCAAGCAGCATACTTTCTTGTCGGGAATAACGATATGGCCGACGACCGTTATTAATATAAAGGGGAGACTTCATTACAAGTTCGAACATTCCCTCATCGGATAGTATGCCGATCCGCTTATTCCGTAAATCGGAAAATTGACTGAATGGCACTGTGCCGTCCATACTTTGAAGTACAACAACCACTAACGCATCTCGTAAATACGGTGTACTTAGTAAAAAGCGTTCTGCATTTGCCTCATTATTAATAAAACCGCTTGCAATATAATTAATTTTTCTGTTTTCGAGCGCTGCGATTCTATCTGCGATGCTTATAATAGGTACAAGTCGCAGCTTTACGCCAAGCTTATCGGCAAGAGCTTGAGCTACATCCGCTTCGAATCCGGCAATTGCTCCTGTGCTGGAATAAAAACTGAGCGGTGGAATTGACGGATCGACGCCAACCACAAGCTCATTTTTGACAATAATCCTTGCCAATGAAGTATCATTTATTCCTTTATTCTCTATCCGGTTGCCGGTACAAGAAAAAAGTGAAAATACTAATAATATGCCGAAAAGACTTTTTATCTTCATTTTTACCTCAGCGTTATTAAAATCGAACATTCAATACTGATAAATTAGAACCGAACCATTTTCGGGAAAAATCCGGAATAGTGCCGTCTTCATTCATTTCGACCAAAACGGATTCGATTTTAGCGACCAGCGAACCGTCCGTTTTCCTAAAAGCGAACGTGTAATATTCGGTAGAAATAGCTTCATTTATAATACTGTAGTTCGGGCTTTGATCGAGCGTGTTGCAGGAGTAAATAAGGTCTAATACGATGGCATCGCAGGTACCTGCATTGAGCGCTTCATACAGGCGATCTATGGAGATCAATTGCTGAATGCTCACATGATCTTTCAATATCTCCATATCCGATAATGCTTCATCGCCACCTGTGCCTACCTCAACTGCTATCCTTCTATCTCTTAACTGATCCAATGTTTGGTATCCTTTGCTTGCAAGCGTTACAACAATTTTAGCATTTTGAAGATATGGCGCACACATTCGGTAATGCTGCTTACGTTCTTCCGTAAGGCTAAAACCGCTTGCAATGCAATCGATTACTCCCGTATTCAAAAGAATTTCTTTTTGCGTCCAATCTATCGGGTAAAAGATCGGATGAATACCGAGGCGGCGGCATAATTCCGTCATTATATCGACGTCATACCCTACTATTTCGTTCTTTTCATTTCTAAAAGAGAGGATGGGAACAAAATCGGAAACACCGATGACCAATGTGGCTTTTACCTGAACTTTCGCCCAAGAAGGATCTTCAATATATTCAATTTTATGATTGCGGTGGCATGAAGAAAATAAAATAAACAGTATACATAGCGCCGCATATACAGTTATCCGTTTTTTCATATTAGTTTCTACGACCTTCAACAACATTTTTACCGGAAAGGTACACAAACAGTATCATTTTTTATGTGTCCTGTAAAGGGAAATTGTTCAGGGCAAACGCATCAGACACGCTATTTTCAAAAGGACTTGGTTGTATTTTTGTTATATCCATAGTATCCTTTCGGGTATGACAAATAATACACGGATACAAGAGCTTGAAGCGCTGATAAAAAAGCATCAGGACTTATACTATAACGCAGAACCGGAAATTTCGGATGCGGATTTTGATTTATTGTGGGACGAACTGCGGAGCCTTGACCCTCGGAATGCCTTATTTGCAACGGTACCCAAGGACAGCGCCGACGGTTTCCCAAAAGCGGAACATATTATCCCGATGGGGAGCCAAGACAAGGCGGCGGATCCCGAAAGTTTCCAAAAATGGGCGGAGAAAATGCCGTTTTCCGATTTTCTGGTACAATACAAACTGGACGGCGCCAGTATGGAGCTGCAATATGAAAAAGGGCGGCTTGTTCGTGCGGTAACACGGGGTGACGGCAAAATCGGCGATGATATTACTGCGAATGTTAAAAAGATGCAGGGAGTCGTACTTGAGATGAAAGGAGATTCCGCTCCTAACGGAGCGTCACCCTTTTCCGGCGGCATCCGCGGCGAAGTGCTGATGACCAAAGAGGTGTTGCACAATTTTTACCCCGATAAAAAGAATTGCCGGAATGCAGCAAACGGGTTGATGAAGCGGAAGGACGGCAGTGGCAGCGAGCGCCTCGAAATTATTTGCTATGATGCTGCCGCGGGAACAGTCGGAAAGCCCTTTACCGAAGCGGCGCCTTTCACCACGGAAACCGAAAAGCTCAACTGGCTTAAAACGCAGGGCTTTTTACAGGTACCGGTTATGCGGTGCGTCGGCGTCAGGGAGGTTATCGACTACCGCGCCCATGTTATGGATATTCGCAGCACTATTCCCTACGACATCGACGGTCTTGTTATTAAAAACGACCGTATCGATACTGCCGACCTCAGCAGGGCGCGGCCGGAAAAACAAATCGCCTTTAAGTTTAGCCTTGAAGAAGCGGTCACTGCGCTGCGCAGCGTCGAGTGGAGCGAATCGGGCGCTACCTATACCCCCATCGCGCTTATCGATCCGGTACAGCTGGCGGGTACAACCGTCAAGCGGGCAAACCTCTGCAATCCGAACATGATTACGGAGCTGAACCTCAAGATCGGCAGCAGAGTGCTGGTAACCAAACGGGGAGAGATTATCCCCAAGATAGAAGCGCTTATCGAAAATCCTGCATCAAGTGTGCCCATCGAACAGCCGTGCCGATGTACGAGCTGCGGCGCTGCGCTCCGTGACGAAGGTACCCGCCTGTATTGCCCTAATCCGGCGTGCCCTAAGCTCATTCATCACCGGATAGAAAAATGGATCAACACCCTTGATATTCAGGACTTTGGGACGGTGCTCCTCAAACAGCTTTTTGACGCACAGCGCCTTCGCTCTATTTCCGATTTATATACGCTGACTGTTGAGGAACTCGCAGCCCTCGAACGCATGGGAAAAAAGTCTGCGGAAAAAGTATACCGCGCACTGCACGCCAAACGGGATATCCCATTGCCGGTCTTTATTGCCGGTTTCGATATCGAAGGCATCGGCCGCACGATGGTAGAAAAACTGGTTGATGCGGGCTTTGACACCCTCGAAAAACTGCTTGCAGCTTCGGAAGAAGATTTTGCCGCCGTGTACCAATTCGGCAGCATCCTTGCCCATACGCTTACGCTCGGCCTCCGCGATGCAAAGGAAGAGATGCTGCGCCTTACCGGTTCGGGGACTATCGTTATTCAAACACCTGCTGCCGCAACTCAAGGGAATCTGCCGCTTGCAGGAAAAAGTTTTTGCTTTACCGGAGAGTTGAACACACTTAAAAGGAAAGAAGCTGAAGCGATGGTTCAAGCAAAAGGCGGAACGGTAAAATCTTCGGTAACCAAGGGACTTACGTACCTCGTAACCAATACCCCCGATTCCGGTTCGTCAAAAAACAAGAAAGCGCAGGAACTCGGCACTGCAATTATCACCGAGGAGGCATTTTTAAAACTGTTTTAATGTCGGCAAAAAAACTAAACTACCCGCGACCCCTGTAGACACAAAACAGAGCCGATAAGCATTCACTTACCGGCTCTTTGCTTTCTGCATTCGCCCCCTTAATTCACAGCCTGAATGAGAAATTCCTCACCGGATAAACCGATGAGGAATTAAGTATTCTTCCCCACAAAAGCGCCGTAGGGATTTTACCCTCAGTTAATTGTATAAATCGATAAAAATGAGTATAGTCCTTTTATGCTTGAATTTTTAGCGCTTTGCGCAGTCGGCGCTGAGCCGATCCTTTCAAATGAATTAAAACTGTTAGACTTTAAACCGGTCAATCGATTGCCGGGGCGTGTTTTTTTTACCTCTACACTGAAGGAGCCGGAAGTTGTAAGCATCATGCGTGCAAACTTTTATCTCCGCACTGCGGACAGGCTCTATTTCGTTCTAAAAGAATTTGCAGCTGACAACTTTGATACACTGTATGACACCGTTGCCGCAGTAGATTGGCAGCGTTTTTTTTCCAAGGATTCCAAGATAACGGTAGACAAGGTGAGAACCTTTAAGAGTAAACTCGCCTCCGAACATGCCGTGCAGCGGGCTGTCCATAAGGCGGTCTGTACCGCGCTCTGTTCTGCATGGAAGATGGATGTATTACCCGAAACGGGGAGAGAATACAGCATACGCATATATATAGAACATAACCGCGTGTATCTGCTGCTTGACCTTTCAGGAGAACCGCTGCACCGGCGGGGATACCGCTTAAGCGGAGGCGCCGCACCGATGAGGGAAACGCTGGCGGCTGTTTTGTTGCAGTGTATGCAATGGAAACGGAAGTTGCCGCTGCACGATGCTTTTTGCGGTTCGGGTACCATCCCGATAGAAGCGGCATTGTATGCCTACAATATTCCGCCCGGGATCGGCCGCAGCTTTGCCTTTGAAACCTTTGCCTGCTATTCGTCTAAAAAAGACCGGCAGCTTATTGAAGAAGAACGCCGACGCGGCGCGCTCAATATCCGCACGGATTGCTTGGTACGGGTAAGCGGTTCAGACAACGATCCTGAGGCGGTGCGGCTTGCACAAACCAATGCCGAGCGCGCCTGTATGCTGGCCGGTAAAGCGCTGCAGCGGATTGGAAAAGATAACCGTATCCCGCGTCCCGAATTTATACAGGCTGATTTTAGCGAACTTGCTGCGCCGTATCCCGAAGGTGCGCTCCTTTCCAATCCGCCGTACGGAGACCGCCTCGGCGATGAACAGGAAGCAACTGCGCTCTACGAAAAAATGACGTCCATTCCGCACGAGTTTGACAACTGGCGCTTAGGTTTTATTACTGACAAACCGGCTTTTGCAGATATATTCCTGCGTACAGGTATTACGCTCAAAAAGCGTCCGTTAAAAAGCGGTAACCTCGACACCTGCCTGTATTATTACGGAGTGTAGAAGGTCTTTATATGACGGCTTTTTTTTCTACCATACATACCGTTTTTACCGGCATCGTGCTGCAGGCTGTGCCATTCATGCTGGTGGGGGCACTTTTATCCTCAGCGCTGTACGCTTTTGTTCCCGACCGGATTCTTATCAAGGTTTTTCCTAAAAGATACGGACTTGGCTTTTTAACAGCGCTCTTTGCCGGAGCTCTGTTCCCCGTTTGCGAATGCGCTGCCGTTCCGCTGATGCGCAGCCTGATTAAAAAAGGCATTGCAATGCCCATCGCGGTTACCTTTATGCTTGCTTCCCCCATCGTCAACCCTATTTCGATTGTCTCGACGCTGTACGCTTTCCCACAACAGCCGTCCGTAGCAGTCTATCGGCTATGCTTCGGCTTGCTAGTTGCAGGTACGATTGGGCTTCTACTGTTGTTTTATCCCGAAGAAAAATACTTAAAGGAAGATTTTGATATGGAACAGGCAGCTCAACCACACACCCTTGTCGGCGTAGACACAGCGTTTCGGCTTGCGACAGGCAGAACGGCTCCTCAAAACGTACACAATGAGCTTCAATCGGACAACTCCGGCAAACCCACTGCAGAAAGCAGGATGCAATGGCTGCAATCCAAAACATACACGCTGCTGATGCACACCTGTTCGGAATTTTTTACCACAGGCCCCTTTTTAATTCTCGGTGCGTTTATCACCGCCATAATACGCGCAGCAGTCCCGCAGGAATTGTTCAGCATAACAAGCAGCAGCGCGGTAGGTTCGCTTCTGCTAATGATGCTTTTCGCCTTTGTATTTTCCGCCTGCTCCACCTCCGATGCCTTTATCGCCCGCAGTTTTTTAGATAGATTCTCCTTAGGTTCAATCCTCGGCTTTTTAGTATACGGCCCGATGATGGATATAAAAAACCTGTTTATGCTGTTTTCTTTGTTTAAAAAACGGTTTGTCATAGAGCTTACGCTGATTATCACGGTAATCAATGTTATCGGTATTTCAGTATTAGCTCGGCTATTTTTATGATTGATTCGTGCGGGTTTCATACCCCGGCGCTCTGCGTCGGGGTTGTTGATTTTCCTTGATATCATATTTTTTATAAAAATTTTCATTTTTTGCCCCGAATTTCAAGCCATTTTGCGGCGCGTGCTTTATAAGACAGGCAGCATCAACCGCAAGGAGGTTTCTATGCAACAACAAGAATGGGCAAAGTCCACAACACGTATCAAACACCGTGCTGTATTGTTGATCTGGCTTGCAGTAATAGGCATAGCAGGGTGTCAACAACCGACAAAACCGCTGCTGAAAGAAACAAAACAAGAAAAGCCTATAAACCCTTCTTCACCCAAACAGGATAAGCCTAACAACCAGCAGGGAGAAATTACCTATAAAGGGCTTGAGCTTCCCGAAAGCCTTGCACGTTCACCGCAGCGATTGCGTGAGCTGATTTTCCAAGGACAGCAAATTAGAGAAACGGAACCGCAACTCAATGCTCACGGGCAGGTAGTCAAATACATCGAAAAAGAAGTAGAACACGATCTTTCGGCAGCTTTTGATAACACGCTCTTGCTCGATCCTTCCCAGAACTCCATTTATCCCGGGTCAGTCTTGCGCGGTGATAATCTTGACAAAGATAGTTATCAAGAAATTACCGAAGGCAATAAACGGAAAGCGATAATATCTTTCGATTTGCAAGGTGTAAAAGATAAAGGTGGAAAATCGGGAATTACTTCAGGCGAAATTTTTCCGGATTTGGCATCATATAGAGATCTGCGCAATCGAATCCTCAGTCAAAGTATTACTTACCATGCCTCAGCCAATTTAAGCTATGAAGAGATGGAAATTACCAATGAGAAAAGCCTTGAAGCACAGCTTAAAATAGGAGTAGGTTTTGGTGCAGCAGGGATTAAAAGTAAAATTGCAGCAGGTTTTAAATTCAAGGATGGAGAACAGAAGGAGCGGCGTCTTATCAAATTCGTCGAAACATTTTACACCGTCGATGTGAATCAAGAAGCGGCACCGCTTATGGTCAATATACCGCGCGACAAGGTTGGAAACACAATGCCGGTGTATGTATCGTCGGTTTCTTACGGACGCATCGCCTACCTTACCATCGAATCCGATCAAAAGAAGTCTGAGCTCAAGGCAAATCTTGACGCGGTATTTAAAGTTACAACAACAAACCATGCCGAAGCCGATATTGATTTGGCAATCAAAAAGCTGGAAAAGGGAACAACCATTACAATCAATATTATCGGAGGCGGCAGCGAGGCAGTAACCGATCTGAAGCAGTTCCAAAAGTATATTGTAAAAGAAGGTTTTTCCTCAAAGAATCCGGGGCAGATTATTAAGTATCAATTACGGTTCTTAGATGACAATGCGACTGCGTATATCAAATATAGCGAAAAATACAAGACCGTCGAACGTACGGAAATTCCTGCAAAAGGATACAAGGTAACCGCAACGGTGGAAAAGATAAAATACACCGGACATAACACTATAGATGTTACCGGTACTATCGGTATGCAGCCGCTTGATAAAGATAAGCTGCGGAAAACGATCTTTAACTACGACAATAATACGAAACCAAAATTAACATTTACATATATGAAGGATGCACAACCTCAAGCGCAGACGGACACTATTATTGTACCGAACGAATCTTCTGTTGTTCAGCTTGCCTTCGATATAAAAGGAGACATCAGTGGCGTGGAGAATATTTTTGTAAGCGATAAACAAGGGAACAATCCACTGCAGAAGAGCCGTGCAGTCAGCGAGTTTAAAGCAAGCCCATTGCAATCTTTTACACTCTACCGGAAGGGAAACCCGACAGATACGTTATTATTCGATATCCGGTTTAAAGTTGAAAAAGAGCCGTAAGTCGTGCCGTCGTTGAACAGCGTACGTCCGTGTACGCTGTTCAACGACGAGTTTGCAGGACAAACTCGCTTCTGCATGGAACCAGCGGCATCCGTGCCGCTGGTGAACAGTGTACATCAGGGCTAATACCAGTCGCCACAGATAAGCCGATGAGCGGCGGAGCCGGGGAGCGGTATCGGGGGCAACGCATCGCGCGTAAACCATGCGGCCTCCGATAACTCTTCTTTTTGTACGGTAATATCTCCCGAAACATATTCGGCGCGGAAGGCAAGCATCAGCTGATTAGGATACGGCCAGCCTTGGCTTCCACGGTACCGGATGTTCTTAACCGTTAAGCCGACTTCTTCACGGACTTCACGGATAACGGCTTCCTCTGCCGTTTCACCGGCTTCGATAAAGCCCGCAATGCACGTATAAAGGTCGGAGATGTGCTGTACATGCCGTGCTAAAAGGATATGTTCCCCCTTACTGATGAGCACAATAATGCACGGCGCAAGCACAGGATAAAATATTCTGCTGCATTGCGGGCATTCCAATGCTGTTTCGGTTACGCTTAAATACAGCCGACTGCCGCATGAAGCACAATACTTAGTATGCTGCAGCCAATCGAGCAAAAGAGCTGCACGGGCAACAATCGAGGCATACTCGACAGGTTCCGTTATAAATAAATTCCGGTACGGTATCCGTTTAAAGCCTTCCGGTTCCGCTGCATCAGGCGATAAGGCCGCTGCAAAGGTACGGTATATCCTTTCACCGTAAAGGCTGATAATATCTTCATTACGATATGTTTTAAGAGCTTGGGAAACTTCGCTACCGATCGGCAGCTGTCCGCTTTCTAAAATAAAAATATCTTTCTTTTGTATTAACACACCGAATTCAAAATCAGTCCCATTGGGGCAATCTATAAGCGCCATATTCCCAGTTATCCTTTTATCAGTTTAAATGAACTCAACAATGGGACCTCTAAAAACTTGAGTTTTTTGCAGATGCCCAGTCCATGATTTCGGCAATTCCGACGCAGAGAATATACGCATTCTTTTTCGATGATGAGCGGGTGTTCAGGCATGAAGTGCGAACTTCATTGATCGGTTTCATAACCCCCATTATAGCAGAAAATTAAAAATGATGATACTTCTTTGATAGGACTAATTTTAAACTCGTCGGGCATCTCTAAGAATCTAACCGACTTTTTAGAGATGCTCCATAGTATAAGCAAGGAAAGCACAATGTTGATAATTACACATACCTCATCTGAAAGGTTTTAAGCGGCGCTCCTGCCATCTTTTCGGTTAAGAAAAAGAGGAACCGCTTGAGCTCCCCATAAGCGGCGGGGCTGAGCGGCAAGTGCCGTGAATAGCCGGGAGCTTTTTCCGTTACGGCATACAGATACCTGAAAGCCTCTGCTGAAAGCGGAAACGTATGGGCATCGAACCGACGGCAGGAGCTGCAAAAGCACTCATCCTCTGCGGGGCTATATACAGCGCAGCACGTTTCCGCCGGGCAGGACGCGGCGTTTGCCGCAATTTCAGCGTCGGCTGCAATCTCGGCGCTGCCGCTCTCCCACCCCGCAGCATTGGTTACAGTCCTGCCGCTCCCCGCACCGACGCTTACAATTTCCGCGCTGCCGGTTACACCCCCGGTGCGACGTGCAATCTCGACGCCGCACGTGCCGCAGTGGAATATATCGGGGGCAACGCCTGCGGTCTGCAATAGCCGCCATAAAAAGCGCAAGAGCCCCCGCTCGCATCCTGCATCGTCGGACACGCACAGCCCGTCCAAAAAAGCGTTCACCAGCTGCCAGTTCACCGTGCCGCAGGTTTTTATCGTGATTTCGCTGCACACGGCGGCGCACCAACTGCGGGCTAAACTTTCGCGCAGCTCCATCCGGTAGGCGCTCACTGAAAAATCGGTAATTTTGTTTGAATTTTTTATCGGGTTTGAATAGAGCCAGACTTGCCCGCTCTGATAGGTAGAAACCATCCCCCGCAGTTTACTCCGTGCGCCGCCGAAAAGGGTCGCCGGTACAATCGTGCACCCATGTTCCTGCGGCACAAGAAGCGACACGTTCCGATGGTCGCTGCTAAAAGAAGAAACCGACAGCACGAGCGCCTCGGTATTCCAAGAACGATTACTCATACTGCCGGTCTTATGGTCGGAACGTGTAAGTGCGTCACGAACAAGTACGACCCATATAAGAACAACTTGCGCAGTGCGCGCGTAGCGGTACGCTGCATTGCGGTACAATCCACTGTGTTG
This sequence comes from Treponema sp. OMZ 805, assembly GCF_050937395.1. Taxonomy (NCBI): domain Bacteria; kingdom Pseudomonadati; phylum Spirochaetota; class Spirochaetia; order Treponematales; family Treponemataceae; genus Treponema; species Treponema sp. OMZ 805. The sequence continues at coordinate 202,864 of NZ_JACCLP010000002.1, forward strand.
CTGCGGTTAAAATTCCGCAGATTTTGGAGTCCGCGGATACGGAATAACATCGCGGATATTCGCCATACCGGTGACATAGAGGAGCAGCCGGTCAAATCCGAGCCCGAATCCCGAATGCGGTACGGTTCCGTAGCGGCGCAAATCCAAATACCACCAATAGTTTTTGACATCAAGGCCGAGATCGGTCATACGGGTTTCCAGCGCAGCAAGGTTGTCTTCCCGTTCGGAACCGCCAATAATCTCTCCCAGTCCCGGCACCAGCACATCCATCGCCCGTACCGTTTTACCGTCATCATTTTGCTTCATATAGAAGGCTTTTATTTCCTTAGGATAATCCGTTACGATAACGGGACCTTTAAAGACCTGCTCGGTTAAATATTTTTCGTGCTCGCTTTGAAGATCACAACCCCAGAACGGTTTAAACTCAAACTCGGAAGCGTGTTTTTCAAGTTCTTTCACCGCATCGGTATAGGTGATACGGGTAAACTTGGACTGTACGACGTGTTCCAGCGTTTCGATAAGCCCCGGCTTAATCTGCGCGTTAAAAAACTCAAGGTCGGCTCTGCAATGGGTTAATGCCCATTTGAGAAGGTAGACAACAAATTTCTCCGCTAAATCCATGTTGTCCTCAAGCCGGAAAAACGACATCTCCGGTTCTATCATCCAAAATTCGGAGAGGTGCCGCGTCGTGTTTGAGTTTTCTGCGCGGAAGGTCGGCCCGAAGGTATAGACCCGTGAAAGCGCCGTTGCATACGTTTCTATCTCAAGCTGACCGGAAACCGTCAGATAGGCTTCCCGTTCAAAGAAGTCCTGTTTGTAATCAACCGCGAAAGTGGCAGGATCAACTTTATCTTTTAAAGCCTTGCGGATAATCTCCTGCATATTAAGCGTGGTTACCTGAAACATCTCGCCGGCGCCTTCGCAATCGGAGGCGGTAATCAGCGGCGTATGCACGTACTGGAATCCGTGCTCTTGAAAGAAGTTGTGTACGGCAAAAGCCATTTGATTCCGCACACGGGCAACCGCTCCGAACGTATTGGTACGGGCGCGTAAGTGAGCTATGTCGCGTAAAAACTCAAACGTATGCCGTTTTTTTTGCAACGGATAGGTTTCGCCGGAAGCCTCGCCGTACACAAAAATCGTTTTTGCGGCAACCTCTACGGCCTGTCCCGATGCGGGAGATTCGATCAATGCTCCGACCGCTTTAATGGAAGCGCCGGTCGTAATCCTGCTTAATTCTTTTTCGGTTTGCGCATCGATCCCCTTATCGCGGTCAAAGGTAAGCTGAATCGAGGCAAAGCATGAACCGTCGTTTACCTGAATAAAAATAAGGTTCTTTGTTTCGCGTTTGGTACGCACCCATCCGTAGACAGCGACCTCCTGCCCGTCCGGTTTTTGTGTCAGTATATCTTTAATTAATGTAATCATTTTAAAATCTTATCCCTATTCGCTGTCGTATTCGATCAGTGTTTTAATCGGTAAATCACCGAGAAGTTTGTCATAGTGCAAAAACGGCAATCCGATAAGGCCGCAAAAACCAACCACCTCGGCGCCGCCCTGATTCAGCATTTTCCGCGCCGCATTCAGCGTGCCGCCGGTTGCAATCAAATCGTCGAGCAACAATATCCGCTGGCCTTTTTGTATATCGGAGGTGTGAACTTCGATCGTTGCTTGCCCGTATTCGAGGTCATAAGAACAGGAATAGGTTTCACCCGGCAGCTTTCCTTTTTTTCTAATGAGAATCAGCGGAATACCGAGCCTATCGGCAAAGGGAGCCGCAAAAATAAAACCGCGCGATTCGATCGCTGCAACCGCATCGATTTTTTCATCCTTATAAAAGCCCGTAAGCTTATCCAAGCAATAGTGAAACGCTTCAGGATTTATCAGAAGCCCCGTAATATCATAAAACAAAATTCCCTTCTTAGGAAAATCCGGAATCTTGCGGACGGCACTATCTATCAATGTATCTTTCATATTAACATTTTAACTTTACAGGGTATAATAGTCAAGGTAAAGTAATTGCAGCGCAGCGCCCTAGAGACGCCTCTTCGCTATTCTTTTCTAAACGCTTGTTTTTTGATACTATCGTTGAATGATGATACGGAATTTAAACGATATTGCAGGGCTTTCGGTAACGATTATGGGACTCGGATTAAACGGCGGAGGGCTTGCTTCGGCTCGTTTTTTTGCGGAACACGGCGCAAAAGAGGTTATCGTAACCGATATGAAAACCGAAGAGGAGCTTGCTCCCTCGGTTGCGGAGTTGCGGCGCTATCCCAATGTACGTTTTGCGCTCGGCGGTCACAATATTGAAGATTTCCGTACGGCGGATATGGTGATTAAAAACCCCGGCGTAAAATCGGAAGGAAATCCGTATCTTGCAGCTGCGCGCTGTATCGAAACCGATATTTCAATTTTTTTACAGCTGAGTTCCGCGCCGGTGCTTGCCGTAACCGGCAGTAAAGGAAAATCCTCAACCGTCAGTGCGCTGTATTATGGGCTGCAGCAATGCGGCATACGGGTATTCCTCGGCGGCAACATCACGGTGAGTCCGCTCACCTTCTTAACCGAAACACGAGCCGACACACCGGTTGTGCTGGAGCTTTCCAGTTGGCAGCTCAGCGACCTTGCGCAAAGCCCGCAGTTAAAACCGAAAATAGCGATTATTACCCATATTATGCCCGATCATCAAAACTGGTACGGCTCGATGGAACGCTATGTAGCCGACAAAAAAATCATCTACCGCAATCAGGATAACACCGATTACACAATCTGCAATTACGATGACGGCTGGGGAAAGACCTTTGCGCAAGAAACAGCTGGGCAAGTCTTTTGGTACAGCGCACATCCGCTGCCGCCGCATCTACTCGGCGCATGGATAGCCCCCGACGGCTCTGCTCGGATACGGCTGGCGCCGGACGAAGACCGCCTGCTGCTCCCTTCACGGATTACCGTTCCCGGCGCAGCGCTCAAACAAAATGTTATGGCTGCCTCGCTTGCCCTTGCGTTATACGGCGCCGATCTGCAACAGATCCCGTCCGTTATGCAAAACTATGGCGGTATTCCCCATCGGCTTGAATTTTTTTACGAAACGGAACAATTCAAATTCTATAACGATTCCGCAGCAACAATTCCCGAAGCGGCAGCGGCAGCAGTGAACGCTTTTGAAAAGCCGGTTATCCTCATCACCGGCGGAACCGATAAAAAGCTTGACTTTACCACTCTTGCGCCGGAGCTTAAAAAGGCAAAAGCATTGTTTTTACTTGCCGGCACAGGAACCGATAAATTGACACCGCTACTGCAAGCTCAGCACACCCCGTACTTTGGCCCCTTTCAAGACCTTTCTACCTTGCTTGAAGTAATCCGCCGAGACTATGAACCGACACTGCAAAACACGACTGCTGCAGAACAAGCAATCGTCGTATTTTCCCCCGGCGCTACGAGCTTCGGCATGTTTAAAAACGAGTTCGACCGCGGCCTTCGCTTTAAAGAAGCAGTGCGGAAATGCTGGCCAAAAATCTGATGCATTTTCCTGTTCATTGATGCCGACGAAGCAAGCAATACCCTTGACGGCATGGTCAAAGATTTAAGCAAGCGCTATCTTGGACACATCAACTGTGCGCGTTTTACCCCGAACAAAGAGCGGATTGAAGATATTAAGCGTCTCGCTTCCGAATTTAAAGCGGACGGCGTTATCGGCGTCAATCTGAAGTTCAGCAACCTATACGGACACGGAAGGATACTTTGTGGAACGTACGATGAAGAAGCCGGTATACCGTGTCTCTGCATCGAAACCGATTTAATAAAGCGCAGCAGTTCCTTTTATCACGACACCGGTTTTTCCGTTCAGCGTGATAATATCGCCTGTTTTTAATACGGTCGTTGCTTCGGCGGCTCCGACGATGGTCGGCTTCGAAAGGTTCATTCCCATCAGGGCGGCATGTCCGCTCAAGTTTCCGTTTTCGGTAATGACGGCGCCTGCCCGCTCGATAAAGGAATTCATTAAATCGTTGGTTGCTTGGGTTACGATAATGTCTCCATCCGCAAAGTCGGTCAGCAAGTCTTGCTCGGTGCGGATAACCTTTACTCGGCCGGTTACAACCGATTCAACGCCGGTGCCCTTACCCTTCAGCAGGATCTTTCCGACGGTTTCAACCTTCAACAAGTTTGTCGAACCGACCAGTCCGATCGGAACTCCGGCGGTCAGTACGGCAAGTTCGCCCTCTTGTACGAATCCATTCTCTTTTGCGACGTTGATGCACTGCTCGAACATTTCGTCGGTCGATTTAAAATAGGATGTTACAATCGGATATACTCCCCAGTTGAGTGACAGCCGCCGCGCTGTTGCTTCGGACGGTGTTACGGCAACAATCGGCGCCTTGGGCTTGTATTTTGAAAGTGCCCGCGGCGTTTCTCCCGAAGAGGTCGCGGTAACGATAACCTGTGCATTCATTTCCAACGCCATAGAACAGGTTGCGTGTGCGATGGCATTCGTAATGGTCAAAGAATGCTCCCGGGCAACCGCCCCCATAATCTTGTCGTAGTTTAACGAATTTTCGGTTGTAACGGCAATGCGGTGCATCATCTTAACGGTTTCTACCGGATATTTTCCCGCAGCCGTTTCTCCTGAAAGCATAATGGCGCTCGTTCCGTCAAAGATGGCGTTTGCAACATCGGTAACCTCCGCCCGCGTCGGGCGAGGATTATGCGTCATCGACTCAAGCATTTGGGTTGCCGTAATTGCCGGTTTACTTGCCCGCAACGTTTTACGGATAATCATCTTTTGCACGAGCGGAATTTCTTCCGGCGGAATTTCGATACCTAAATCGCCGCGAGCAACCATGATACCGTCGGAAACTTCAATAATTTTGTCGATGGAGTCGACGCCTTCTTGGTTTTCGATTTTCGCAATAATGTGGATATTGTTCCCATTTGCTTCCTCCAAGACCTTGCGGATGCTTAAGATATCCGCAGGGCCGCGGGTAAATGAGGCCGCTACAAAATCAACCTCGTTTTGAGCGCCGAACTTTAAGTCGGAAATATCCTGCTCGCTCAGGAAGGGAAGATTGATTTTTGCTCCGGGAATATTGATGCCCTTATGATTCGATACGGGGCCGTCGCTCATGACGGTACAGATAATATCGGCGCCGTTATCGATCCGCTCGACCTTCAGTTCGATTAAGCCGTCATCTATAAGGATGCGATTATTAGGCTGTACTTCCTGCGCAAGGTTCTTATAGGTTACGCTGCATATTTTTTCATCGCCGACAACATCGCGTACGGTAAGCGTAAATTGCTGTCCCTTGCTCAGCTGTACGGAATTAACGCCGAAGTTTTTCAGCCGTATTTCCGGCCCCTTGGTGTCCAGCATAATCGCAATCGGCAAGTTGAGTTCCTGTCGAATCTTCTTGATACGGTCGATACGGATCTGGTGCTCTTCATGCGTACCGTGCGAAAAATTAAGGCGGCATACGTTGAGCCCTGCCTTAAATAATTCACGCAGTATTTCTTCCGAGTCGGAAGCGGGACCGATAGTACAGACAATCTTTGTCTTTTTCATCTTTTCTCCTATCGAATGAAAGTATGTCTTTACGCCTTCTTTTTATCCTTCGAAATGGCGTCGACCAAAATGGCGATGGCGCCGTCTCCGGTTACGTTACATGCAGTTCCGAAGCTGTCCTGTGCAATATAGAGCGCGATAATCAATGAACTCATCGTGTCGTTAAAGCCGAGAATGGACTGAACAAAGCCAAGCGCTGCCATAACGGCGCCGCCGGGGATACCGGGGGCTGCAACCATTGCGATACCCAAGATTGCGATAAACGGGAGCATAACGCCGGCGCTCGCTGTTTGTCCGTGCAGGATCAGGATAGCCATCGAGCAGCTGGTAAGGGTGATGGTACTTCCTGCAAGGTGGATGGTTGCGCAGAGCGGAATAACAAAGTCCGCAATTTTTTCCTGAATACCGATTTTCTTGGCGGAAGCAAGCGTTACCGGTATGGTCGCAGCAGAAGACTGCGTTCCCAATGCGGTAACATACGCCGGTAGCATCGTCTTAATCGACGTAAAGGGATTCCGTTTTGCAATGGTACAGGCAATGATGTACTGAATAAGTATCATGATGACGTGCAGCGCAATGACGATTGCAAATACTTTGATAAATACCTTGAGGATAAGCCCAACTTGTCCCGCATGGGTCATGTTGGTAAATACGCCTAAAATATGAATCGGCAGAAGCGGAATAATGATAACTTCGATAACTTTCGTAACGATATTCTGAAATTCGCGTGCTGCATTTTTTAATGTTTCAGAACGGGTTACCGCAATACCGATACCCAGAACAAAGCTTAAAATCAACGCAGTCATAACGCCCATCAGCGGCGGCATATCGATACCGAATAAGCCGGGCAGCAGCGCATCTTCAGGGTTCGCATGGGAAAAAACATCCACATGAGAACTTAAAAAGAACGGGAAGAATATGGAATCGGTTACAAAGGCCAACGTACCGGCAAGCAGTGTTGAACCGTACGCAATACCGGCAGTGATAGCGAGCAGCTTTCCTGCGTCGGAACCCAGATCCGCGATACCCGGAATGACAAATCCAAGAATGATCAGCGGAATGATAAAGCTGAGAAAGTTGCCGAATACCCCGTTAAAGGTTGCCAAAATCTGAACAGGCAACGGCAAATGGATGGAGCGCGTCAAGTTACCGATTAAAATACCGGCAACGATTGCAATAATAAGACGCGGCAATAGACCTAATTTTTTTGCACTCACAATAAACTCCTTTTTAAAAGTGTCAGGACATCTTTAAAAGCTGACCGGTTTTTTAGAGATGTCCAACTATCTTTCTATAGTGTAGCTGACTTTCTGACGGTTGTCCAGTTTTTTTTGATATTCCGGCATCGTGATGTACCTCTTTTATAATTCTCTTCAATAGTATATACTGCCCCATCTGATGATTAAACTCAACATCTAAAGTTTTTAGAAATTGGTTGATAATTTGATACATCACATAATTAAGAAGGTGCACTATGGAACTCACGTATAAAGCAAAAACAGCATGGGAAAAGCTCACCGAAAGTGAACTTGCCGAGATGCAAACGCTTTCTCAAAATTACATCTCATTTTTAAACACCGGAAAGACCGAACGCGAATGCGCCGCTCAAATTATACGGCAGGCAAAGGAAGCAGGTTTTAAGCCGCTTGAAGAAGTGATAAAGAGCGGAAAAGCGCCTGCGGGTACAAAGGTCTATCTTAACAATAAAGATAAGTCCGTTGTGATGATGGTGCTCGGCGAGGATATCATGCAGGGGATGAATATTGTCGGCGCTCATATCGATAGCCCGCGTCTCGACGTCAAGCAGATGCCCCTCTATGAAGATTCCAACCTCGTGTTTTTAAAGACCCACTATTACGGCGGTATCAAAAAGTACCAGTGGACTGCAATTCCGCTCGCTATTCACGGGGTCATCTTTACCAAAGAAGGCAAGAAGGTTGAAATATGCATCGGTGAAGATGAAAACGATCCTGTGCTCTTTATCAGTGACTTGCTCATCCATCTTTCAAAAAAGCAGCTGCAGGAAACCTTAGCGGAAGGCATTACCGCCGAGCAGCTCAATGTCCTTGTCGGGAATATGAAACCTGCAACGCCGGATGAATCGGATGATAAGAAAAAAGACAAATCTAAAGAGGATAAAAAAGGAGATAAGGAGTCTCCCGTTAAGGAAAATATCTTAAAAATCTTGAATCAAAAATACGGCATTACGGAAGAAGATTTCCGCGTTGCGGAACTCGAGATTGTCCCCGCAGGAAAGGCGCGGAATGTCGGGCTTGATAACTCGATGATTGCAGGGCACGGCCATGATGACCGCGTATGCGCCTATACCACACTGAAAGCGATGCTCGAAGTTTCGGGGACTCCCGCAAAGACCGCCGTCGCCCTCTTTGCCGATAAAGAAGAGATCGGTTCGGTCGGTAATACCGGCATGACAGCGCTCTACTTTGAAAACATGGTCGCGGAGATTGCCGCCCTGCAAAATGCTCCCTGCGATTTAGGCGTGCGCCGCGCATTTGCTAACTCCTGTATGTTATCTGCCGATGTGTCCGCCGGTTATGACCCCGCGTTTACGTCCGTATTTGAAAAGCTCAATTCGGCGTTTATCGGCAACGGTATCTGCATCAACAAATACACCGGCTCCGGCGGCAAGGGCGGCTCAAATGACGCAAACGCCGAATATCTCCAAAAGATCAGGCATTTATTCGACACCAACAATGTTGTCTGGCAGACGGCGGAACTCGGTATGACCGACGCCGGGGGAGGAGGTACGATAGCCTACATCCTCGCTAAGTACGGAACGGAAGTCGTAGACTGCGGAGTGCCGGTATTGTCGATGCATGCCCCCATCGAATTGATCAGTAAAGTAGACCTTTTAATGGCATACCGAGCCTACAAGGCGTTTTTAAAAGCACATTAAAGCGAAGCGGAACCTCTAAAAGCTGTGGTTTTTAGAGGTTTCGGTTAATCGATTTCGATACGAGAGAATATCAATGAATACAGCATACCCTGAATTACAGCATGCATTTGAAAAGATGATTCTATCGGCGTCGGGCTGGCGCAAAGTATTTGCTCAATCCGGAAGCGAAAACGACGGAGCGCCGGAAATTTCCGCCGCCGACCGCGATATTGTTTTCTTTGCCGCTCAATCATTTGCGGAATTCTTACAAGCTGAGTTTCCGGCAATCCGCACGATAGTCATAGCCCGCGACAGCCGTCCCACCGGCGCAGCGCTTTTAAAAGAGGCTGTAACGGCGTTTGCCGCTGCGTCCGCGATAACAGGTTCGGATGTGCCTATGGCAACGGTTGCTACGGCTACTTCCGCGGTGAAAAGTTCGGCGGCTTTAGCGGTACAATCGGTTGGAATAGCAGCGGCGCCGGAGATTATGGCGTACGCGCGCGCTGCAGGGGCGGCTTTCATGTATATTTCCGCAAGCCATAATCCCATCGGGCATAACGGCTTTAAGTTCGGGTTGGATACCGGGGGCGTACTGGACGGAAGTCAATCGACGCGGCTGATAGCCTTATTCACACAAAAATGCGCCGCCGCACACCAAGATACTGCGGCTGCCTTGCGCAAACAGGCTAATCCGGCACAGGTACAAATGGTGTTTGAGGCGGAGGCTGCGCATAAACAAGCGGCGCTTGCAGCCTATCAAAACTTTTTACAGGAAGTGATTGCCGATTCAAAAGACAGCGCGGAACAAGCGCGTTTTTTTGACGGCATCCGCGCTCAATGCACCGAACTTGCGGCAGCAGGGAAGCCGTTTACACTGGTTGCAGACTTTAACGGCAGCGCCCGCGCCGCTTCGGTTGACCGAGCTTTCTTTGAAAAGCTCGGTATGCAGCTTGTCGGTATTGCGGAACAGGCCGGAAATATCGTCCACGGTATTATTCCCGAAGGGGGGAACCTCGCAACTTGTGCTGCAAAGATCGAAGAACTGCACCGGAGCAATCCCGCACAGGCGGAGAATACGTTGTTCGGCTATATGCCCGACTGCGACGGAGACCGCGGCAATATCATCTACTGGGATGAGGTACAGCAAAAAGCGCTGATCCTTGAAGCGCAGGAAGTCTTTGCTTTGTCGGTCATCGCGGAACTGAGTTATCTGCACTACAGCGGTAACATCAGCGCGCCTCTCGCGGTTACCGTCAACGGGCCGACATCGCTCCGCATTAACGAAATCGCAAAAGCCTTGGATGCGGAAGTGTTTTATGCGGAGGTAGGCGAAGCCAATGTAGTAAACCGAGCGGAAGATGCACGCCGGTACGGTTACAAAGTACGGATACTCGGCGAAGGCTCCAACGGGGGGAATATCACCTACCCCGCCGCCGTGCGTGACCCGCTGAATACGCTCTTTGCTATCAGTAAGCTCTTGCTCATAAAAGATACGCCGAGCGCATCCTGCCCGTTCCGTATCTGGTGCGAGCGGTCGGGGCAAACGGCAAAGTACCGGAAAGACTTTACCTTTGCGGATATTATTGCAACGCTTCCCCGCTATTGGACAACCCCGACGCAGGAAGCGCGGGCGCTGATGCACATCCATACAACCGACCACACTGCGTTAAAATCGGCATATCAGAAGATTTTTATGCAGGAATGGGCGGATAAAAAACAGCTGCTGAAAGACCGGTTCGGTATAGCAGCCTGTAAAGTGTTTGCGTATAATGGAACGGTTTGTACGGAAAATCTCAGAGATTTTGGAGTTTCCGCAAAGGGCGGCCTCAAAGTGCAGTTCTATAATGCAAGCTATATGCCGATTGCCTTTATCTGGATGCGCGGTTCCGGTACCGAACCGGTATTCCGCATTATGGCAGACATCAAAGGATATGATCAGGCAGCGGAAGAATATCTGGTTCAGTGGCAGGGAGATATGGTACGCAAAGCCGATGCGGCGGTATCGGCAAAAAATTAAGAAAGCTGTAGCCGAATTTTACGGCGCCGGTAAAGGAATGCTGATGGTCTTACTGGCTATATGCATTCCGGCAATTATCGGTAGCTTTTAAGGGAAGGATAACGGAATGGGAATTCGAGGAGAATTATTTACCACTCAAATTCCGGTAGAGAACCGGACATATTTTTTTAATGTGAAAGAGAATCGGCTGGGTGATGTTTTTTTGCAGATTGTCGAAAGCAAAAACACTGACGGCGCCGGTTTTGACCGCCATGCAATTGTCGTATTTCAGGATGAAATGCAAACCTTTTTGCAGGGGCTTAACGAAAGCCTTGAATTTATCGAAAAAAAACGGAAAGAGCAGCTCAAGGAAAAACGAGAGAAAAAGCAGCGGAGTATTTCTGCAGAGACAGCCGGCGGAGAAAAAAAGAAAATCATCAATAAGCACAACTCAAGTACAAAACCGAAACCCGCGCGGAAGGTACGCATTGTCAAAAAAGACGAGGCAGAATAGGAAGTCTCCCTCGATGTCTTTGTCCCTTTATTTCATAAGCGATACGTTTAGAAAACCTTTGAATATCCGAAAAACCATAGCTTGCGTATCTTGCTTTTAGCTTAAACTTGGTGTATATTGCCGTAGTTTACGATTATCAGCCTTATGCGGAATGGAGCCTGTTTCGGCGGCACAGAAAGCAGCGGCGGTCATTTTTATTGATTGGCATACAGCCTGTTTAAAAATCAAAGCAGTTGTGTGAATGGGTGAGGTATGTCCTCATCTTATTTCGGAGGTGTCGGACATGATTTCAAAAAAAATCATCGAATATACTATGCGGTGTATGTCAATGTGTATCGCCGTTGTAATCTTTCTCCTTTCTGCGCAGTCAAAGCTGCCTATTCCGGAGAGCGTTTCTTTTCATGGATTAGATAAGCTTTTGCATGCATGCGCTTTCGGGAGTCTTGCTTTTACGCTTTCCTATTGGTTTGCTTCTGGTAAATGGCTTGCAAAACCGTTTAAATATTTCACGCTTGTTTGCCTTTTTACTGCTTGTTACGGTATCTCTGATGAAATCCATCAAATCTTTGTTCCCGGGCGCGATGCTTCCGTATATGACTGGTTTGCCGACTGTACCGGAGCTGTCTTAGCAACACTTGTACGGTTGGGGATGCTAAAACATCGGTTGGAGTTTTGATTCATGTAGCTCATGTAATGCCCCTGTGCTCATGCGTTAGAGAATATTGTTTTTAGGAAAAAGGCGCGAATGAATACCGCAATTATAGAAAAACTTACGGTCTTTTTTGATGCTAGACCCGAAATTATCCTTGCGATGCCTAAGGAAAGTGTTTTGCTGCATAGGCATACGATGACCGCTCTCTACTGGTATGAAGATTATTATCCCATCTATAAGCGCGGGCAAATGTATATTCTTGAACATGCTTTTAAGAAATAGACTGTTTTTATGAATTTTTGTGTGCGGTGTTAAAAATATTTAATTGATATTGGCGAATATGAGGCTTGATACAAGCTTGATGTTTTTTGGGAAATGTAACCTATGGAAAAAACAGTATATTTGGGAATTACCGGGGATATCATCCATCCCGGCATTATCAATATTATTGCAGAAGGTGCAAAATACGGACGCCTTATTATTGGGGTGTTGACGGATAGCGCTATTGTTTCGCATAAAAGATTACCGTATTTGACGTATGAACAACGAAAACAGGTTATAGAGAATATTAAAGGCGTAAGCGAAGTCATTCCGCAAGAAGACTGGTCGTATGTTCCGAATTTAAAAAAATTAAAACCGGATTTTATTATTCACGGTGATGATTGGCAAGCCGGCCCCTTAAGCAAGATCAGAGATGAAGTTTTTCAAGTAATGAACGAGTGGGGCGGTCAGGTGATTGAAATTCCTTACACGAAAGGAATTAATTCAACGGCGCTTGCCGCTAATATGCATACTATCGGGACAACGCCTGAAATTAGAATGAAAACGTTACGGAGACTTATCGAAGCAAAACCGGTTGTGCGGATTATGGAAGCTCATTCCGGCCTCTCCGGCTTGATTATCGAAAATATTGAAGTACAAAAAGAAGATGGTGTTCATCGTTACGATGGAATGTGGTCTTCAAGTCTCACCGATTCTACCAGTAAGGGAAAGCCAGATATTGAAGCGGTTGATCTTACAACTCGTTTACAAAGTTTAACGGATATTCTGGAATGTACGACAAAGCCGATTATTTATGACGGTGATACGGGCGGCAAACCTGAGCATTTTGTATTCACCGTTCGAACTTTGGAGCGGAACGGTATTTCCGCTATTATAATAGAAGATAAAGTCGGTTTGAAGAAAAACAGCTTATTCGGTACGGAAGCTAAGCAGGAATTGGCGCCGGTAGAAGATTTTTGTCATAAAATAGCGGAAGGTAAAAAGGCACAAGTTACCAAAGATTTTATGATTATTGCTCGCCTTGAATCTCTGATAGCAGGCCATTCTGTGGATGAGGCTTTGGAACGTGCCTTTGCGTATGTAAAAGCCGGAGCCGATGGCGTTATGATTCACAGTAAAGAGAAAACAGGGGAAGATATTAAAGAATTCTGTAAACGCTTTAGAGGCGAATATAAAAAAGTACCGATCGTTTTAGTACCCACTACCTATAATCAATTTACCGAATCGGAGCTTGCTTCATGGGGAGCAAATGTTATTATTTATGCGAATCACATGTTGCGGGCATCGTATCCTGCAATGTATAAAGTCGCAAAGACTATTTTAGAAGCTGAACGTTCTTTAGAAGTGAATGATATGTGTCTTTCAATAAAAAATATTTTGGAATTAATTCCGGGGACTAAATAAATGATACGCCCTCAATTTTTTTATGCGTTATTACAGGAAAACGGTACCGATTTTTTTACCGGAGTGCCTGATTCTTTGTTAAAAAATTTCTGTGCATATATAACGGATACGGCAGATAAAACGCATCACATTATTGCAGCAAATGAAGGCTGTGCTGTCGGACTCGCAGCGGGGCACTATTTTGCAACCGATACTATTCCGCTTGTGTATATGCAGAATTCCGGATTGGGTAATACGGTTAACCCGCTCCTTTCACTTGCAGATAAGGCGGTGTATTCCGTACCGTTATTGCTTGTAATCGGATGGCGGGGGGAGCCCGGTGTTCATGATGAACCGCAGCATATAACGCAGGGAAAAGTAACTTGTGCACTTCTTGATGCAATGGAAATTCCGTATGTAATTTTGGAAGCCGATGAGGAAAAGGCAGCCGTTCAAATTACCCATGCCTATAAAATGGTCAAAGAAAGAAATGCTCCGTTTGCGCTTGTAGTGCGGAAAGGATGCTTTGCACCCTATACGCTTAAATCAAACGACTCTGTCCCTGCTGAAATGACGAGAGAACAGGCTATAGCCCATATAATAGCTTATGCTCCTTCAGATGCAGTTTTTGTTTCGACTACCGGAATGGCATCTCGTGAATTGTATGAATTACGCGAGAAAAATCAGCAAAAGCATAATACGGACTTTTTAACGGTCGGTTCAATGGGACATGCTTCTCAAATAGCGCTCGGTATCGCTTTATGCAAGCGGGATAGGACGGTTATCTGTATTGACGGCGATGGCGCAGCTCTTATGCACCTTGGAGGGTTCAGTACAATCGGTACTCAAAAACCGAAAAACATGGTGCATATCGTTTTAAATAACGGCGCTCATGATTCGGTCGGCGGACAGCCTACTGTAGCGCGGAACATAAACTTATGTGCTGTTGCTTTGGCATGTGGATATGATCAAGCTCTATCCGTTGCAGCGCCGGAAGCGTTGCTGTCAAATTTAAAAATCGCGTTTGCAAGCCCCGGTACGGTATTTATTGAGGTGATGGTATCTAAAGGTGCGCGCCCTGACTTAGGAAGACCGAAATCATCTCCTATTGAAAATAAAAAAGCTTTTATGGCATTACTGGAGAAATAGTATGATTAAGGAAGCTGTTATTTTGGCTGGTGGCTTGGGGTCCCGCTTAAAAGATAAGACAAAAACAATGCCGAAAGGTTTTTTGGAAATAGGGGGAACAGCAATTGTAGAGCAATCGGTACAAAAACTGCTTGCTCAAGGAATAGAAAAAATTATTATCGGTACGGGGCATTGCAACGAATATTATGACCGTCTTGCCCAAAAATATCCGGCTATCATTACGGTAAAAAATGAGCGCTATGCTGAAACCGGCAGTATGGGAACGCTTGAATGCTGTGCACCTTTGGTTACCGGTTCCTTTTTACTGCTGGAATCCGATTTGATTTATGATTCGATCGGATTATTTACCCTGATAAATGATGAGCGGAAAAATCTTATTTTAGCGAGCGGCGCTACGCATTCCGGTGATGAGGTGTATCTTCAAGCTGATGCAGATATGCGCCTGACAGGGCTATCTAAGAAGAAGCAGGACTTACACAGTATTTTAGGTGAACTTGTCGGTATTACCAAATTGACGAAAGAAGTGTTAAATAACATGTGTGCGTACGCAAAGGCTCATCATAATGATTTACCTAAAATGGAATACGAGCATGCGCTTTTAAAAATTGCGGAGACTGACGCTGTTGCGGTAAAGAAAAGTGAGTACTATGTATGGCGGGAAATCGACGATGAAGATCATTTGGCGATGGCAGTAAATGATATTTATCCTCATATCGTAGAAAATGAAAGTCTGCGAAATGTTCGTCGCGAAGTGCTTCTTAATCCGGGGCCTGCCACAACTACCGATAGTGTTAAATATGCTCAAGTCGCAGCAGATATTTGTCCGCGTGAAAAAGAATTCGGAAATTTAATGCAATGGCTTTGCGATGAAATGAAGCTGTTTGCGCTGGCGCCTCAGACCAATCCCGATGAATATGAAACTGTTATGTTCGGATGCTCCGGTACCGGTGCGGATGAAGTCATGGTTTCTTCCTGTGTGCCCGATACCGGAAAGCTGTTAGTAATTGATAACGGCTCGTATGGGGCGCGGATGGCAAAAATCGCGCAAGTATATAAAATCCCTATGGATGTATATAAAAGTTCAACGTATGAACCTATCGACTTGGAAAAACTTGAAGCTGTATTTGCATCGAAAAAGTATACTCATCTTGCATGTGTATACCATGAAACAACAACCGGCTTGCTTAACCCCTTGCATATTATCTGTCCTATGGCAAAAAAATACGGCATGGTTACGATTGTTGACGCGGTAAGCGCTTATTGCGGAATGCCGATGGATTTAAAAACACTCGGTATAGACTTTATGGCCTCCACAAGCAACAAGAATATTCAAGGCATGGCGGGTGTAGGATTTGTTATCTGCAATAAAGCCGAGCTTGAAAAGACCAAAGACTATCCGATGCGCAATTATTATTTAAATCTGTATGATCAATATGCGTATTTTTCAAAGACCCATCAAACACGGTTTACGCCGCCGGTACAAACGATGTACGCATTACGGCAGGCTGTTTTAGAGACCAAACAAGAGACCGTTCAAAAACGGTATGAGCGCTATACCGAGTGTTGGAATATACTAGTAGCAGCGGTTAAAAAGCTTGGCCTTGAAATGCTGGTAAAAGAGGAGCATCAAAGCCATTTTATTACGGCAATTTTGGAGCCGAAGACCCCTCAATACAGTTTTGATGCCCTGCATGACTTTGCTGCTGAACACAGCTTTACCATTTATCCGGGAAAGCTGGGGAATATTGATACATTCCGTATCGCAAATATCGGTGATATCAAACCTGAAGAAATGCGTACTTTTACCGTTAAACTCGAACAGTATATGCATGGAATCGGGGTAGGGAAGTAAACAACTTTTAAGGCACCCCCATTGATAATGCAGCCCTTTACAAGGGGCGTATTGTGTTTAGTGATATGTTAACGTTATTGGCATATATATGTTGATGATATTGACATACCATGCAGTTGTTGATATATTTTCTTCACAATGTTACAGGCAGAATTAAAGAAAATATATCTTACACAACTCGAAAAACTGCGGAAAACCGATGACGGAACCTATCGAGATGCATTAGCGGATATCCCCGATATAACGACCCATGCGTTTGTGGTATGCGGTGTTCGGCGGTGCGGGAAAAGCACTCTGTTACAGCAGTTTGTAAAGAAGCTCAATAAGCCGTTTTTTTATCTGAATTTTGATGATTTACGGCTGTTGGAATTCTCCGTTTCCGACTATGCGATACTGGATGCTGTTATTGAGGAATCGAACAGTCGTCTTATTTTTTTTGATGAAATACAGGCCGCAGCGCATTGGGAATTGTACGTGCGGCAAAAACTGGATCAAGGTTTTCAGGTTGTATTAACAGGCTCTAATGCCTCCCTTTTAAGCCGTGAACTTGGAACAAAACTGACCGGGCGGCATATCGTAAAAGAGTTGTTTCCGTTTTCTTATTCCGAGTATCTGCGCTTTGCGCATGCACAAAAAGGTATTCAATCGTTTGAAAGCTATTTTCAAACAGGCGGTTTTCCCGAGTATCTCAAGCTGAATAATTCCGAAGTTGTTATGCAGCTTCAAAAGGACATCTTATATCGGGATATAGCAGTGCGCTACAATGTCAGTGATGATAAATCGCTGCAACGGCTGTATGTGTATCTTGCTTCCAATGCGGCATCACTGATTTCTCCCAGTAAGCTGAAAACAGTCGCCGGAGTAAAGTCGCATACGACCATTCTTGATTATTTTTCATATTTTGAGAATGCATATTTGTTGAGTTTAGTACCTAAGTTCGCATGGTCGCAAAAAGCACAGAGCCTTGCCCCAAAAAAAGTTTATTTTACCGATATCGGATTGATACGGACGGCAGGGCTTACGTTTAGCGAAAATTCGGGGCATATTTTAGAAAATTTTGTGTTTAACGAACTCCGCCGAAAGTACGGGACTTTTGACGATAAACAAATCTACTATTATAGTGATGATGCGTGCGAGTGCGATTTTGTCGTTAATCCGCTTTTTGCACCGCAGTGCATTCAGGTATGCTTAGAGCTGAACCTCGATAACACCGAACGAGAGTTAAACGGACTTCTGAAAGCTATGGATTTCTTTAAGGTTCGGGAAGGACTTATTCTTACGCGGGATTCTCGTGATCTTTTTGTAAAAGAAGATAAAAGGATAACTATCATGCCTGCGTGGGACTACTTTGGGTAACAATGCGTCTGTCTGAAGAAACTAAAAGCATCATCATCGATTCCGTTCGTCGGCATTTTACGCAAGCTGAAAAAATTATCCTATTCGGTTCTCGTGCTGATGATAGCAAGCGGGGCGGGGATATCGATATACTGGTGCAAACGCCGCTTACTTCTGCTGTAGCCTTTGAAGAAAAATTACAGACGGCTGCGGCTCTACAATTGAAGCTCGGTGAGCAACGGATTGATCTACTTACAACAACCGGCGCTGATGATGGGCGGTTGATCGTGCAGAATGCATACCGGCAAGGTGTAGTATTATGGACGAAATAGCAAAACTAAAATGCGCTTCTGCGCTGGAAGAATGTAAAAAACATATACACAGGATTGATGTGGCGCTTCAAACTTTGCATTCGTTTTTTCCGATTACAGAAGAGAGGCTGAACGCATTATCCGATGAGCAAACTGCTGTTTTGGATCAATTCCTCTATCGGTTTGCAAAGTTGCAAGATTGCATTGGTTTGCGGTTAATCCCTGCTGTATATAGTTTGCTGGAAAGCGATACAACCGCGCATCCGTTTATCGATATTCTCAATAAACTTGAAAAATTTAACATTTTAACATCGGCTGAGGACTGGCAGTATTTCCGTTCGTTGAGAAATAGTTTTGCCCATGAATACCCCGAGCGGCCGGAAGATATTGTCAATGCGGTTAATGCACTCTATGCTTCATGGGATAAATTTATGACACTATACATGAAGCTTGCTGTAACGGCAGAAAAACTGCTTGGTACGGAAGATTTGGAATGCCCGCTATCCAATAAATGAATAGCCTCCCCTAAAAACTTCATTTTTGAGGGGCTTGGGGTTAATTTACACGTTGTATAAATAGATTATACTATTTTATGGTTGTGTCTTTAAAGATTTTAAATTTATTGCTGTTTTTGTGCCTATACCTATAAAAACTTTAATTCTTGTTGGCTTTTTATGCTTATAGCTGTAAGATTTAATTTATATAAGGATGTTTTATGGATGTAAGCATAAAAACTACGGTTAGGCGATTGGATTATCTGCAGGACAATTTCTACAAATGCAATTTTCGGATGAATCTTGAATGTCTTGCTTGGAAGACGCTTAAAGATAAAATGGAATGTGATGGATTGACTTTCGAACGATTGTCTCCAAAATATATTTTTAAAGATGCCTATAAGGGTAAGTATATCGATTGCGAGCATATTTGAGCAATGAGGTAACATCTCCATGAAAAAACTACCGGTTGGTATCCATACGTTTTCTCAAATTAGAAATGAAGATTACCTGTATATCGATAAAACACAAGAAGCGTATCAGTTAATCAATAATTAAGCAAATTTAAGTATGTGGCTTTGGAGTGAAATTAAGAGAAGGATATAAAATGAAATATAAGATTGCGTTAATCGGCTGCGGCCGAATTAGTTTTAAGCATATTGAAGCATTTGTTGCGATGCAGGATAAGGTTGATTTAGTTGCTGTTTGCGATCCCGTGCAGGAGCGTGCAGAAGAGAAAAAAGCTGAGTACGCTAAAGCACTGCCGAATGCAATGGTGAAAGTATTTGCCGACTATAAAGAAATGCTTGCGACGTGTAAACCGGAGATAGTAACGATTGCGACCGAATCCGGTAAGCATAAGGATATTGCGGTGCATTGTTTGCAGAATGGCTCTCATGTAATTTGCGAAAAGCCGATGGCGCTTTCTACAGCTGATGCACAAGCGATGATTGATACGGCAAAACAACACGGTAAAACATTGGCAGTGTGCTTTCAGAATCGCTTTAATGCACCGGTGGTAAAAGCACGTGAAGCATATCAAAAAGGCCGTTTCGGTAAAATGCTGCACGGAATGATCCAAGTGCGCTGGAACCGAAATGAAGGTTACTACGAACAGGCAAAGTGGCGCGGTACGTGGGAGCAGGACGGCGGTACTCTGATGAACCAGTGTACGCACGGTATTGATCTTTTGCAATGGATGATGGGGGAAGATGCTGTCCGCGTGCAGGCGCAAACCCGCCGGTTTATCCGTCCGATTGATGCAGAGGACTTCGGTTGTGCGATTGTAGAATTTGCTTCCGGTGCTGTTGGCATAATAGAAGGAACTGCCGATGTGTATCCGAAAAATCTCAATGAAACATTGAGCTTATTCGGTTCGGAAGGTTCCGTTGTGATCGGCGGGCTTGCGGTTAATAAGATGGAAACATGGCGTTTTGCCGATGCGGAACAGGTAGGGGACACGGAAGAAAATGTCCTTAATCCTAATGAAAAAGACCCGCCGACGGTGTACGGTTTCGGACATACGGCTCTTTTTAGAGATGTCGTCGATGCAATCGAACATAATCGTGAACCGCTCGTTTCGGGCGAAAAAGGCAAAAAAGCTTTAGAGATTATCTTGGCTATTTACAAATCCCAAAAAACAGGATTGCCGGTAACGCTGCCGTGTGATTTTTCAACGTTGAAAATGAGGGGTATCTTTAAATAGATTAAGAGGAGAAAGATGATGAAAGTACCTTTTTATACTGCGACACGAGAATATAAAAATTTAAAAAATGAGTTCGATACGGCATTATCCTCAGTGCTGGAAACGGGGGATTTTATTTTAGGAAAAGCTGTAGCAAGTTTGGAAGAAGGAATACAACAGTATACCGGAGCAAAATACGCGGTCGGGGTTGCGAACGGCAGTGACGCATTGGTGATTGCTTCCGATATTCTTGGCTTTAAAAACGGCGCAGAGGTTATAACACCTGCTTTTACGTTTTTTGCATCCACTTCCTGTATTGCCCGCTTAGGCGGTAAACCTGTTTTTTGCGACATTGATGAAGACACCTTCTGTATGGATATGCAGGATGCGAAAAAACGTATAACAAAAAATACGGTCGGACTATTGCCTGTGCATTTATTCTTACAAACGGCGGATATGACTGCTTGTATGGCACTTGCAAAAAAGCATAATCTCCGTGTGTTAGAAGATGCAGCTGAGGCCTTCGGGATGCAGGATATGTATAACGGCGCTTTGCATCAGTCAGGAACTGTCGGCGATATGGGGATTTATTCGTTTTTTCCGACCAAGACGCTCGGCGGCTACGGCGATGGCGGTATGATCGTTACGAATAACGAAGAGTATTACTTAAAAGCGAAAAGCTTGCGTGTCCACGGAGCAACAAAAAAGTACCACCATGACTATATCGGATATAACTCTCGGCTTGACAGCTTACAGGCTGCCGTTCTGAATGTTAAACTCAAGCATATTGATGAGGCGATTGCAAAGCGAGCTGAACACGCAGCGCAATATCGGGTTTTGCTAAAAGATATAGGGCAGATAAAACTTCCCGTCGTAAAAACGAAGGGAAAAGAAGTGTACTACGTGTTTAATATCCTTGCTGAAAACCGGGATGAGTTACAGGCATATCTTACCGAAAAAGGAATAGGTACGACGGTGTATTACCCCAAGTGCTTACATGAACAGGAGTGCTTTAAGTATCTCGGTTACAAGAAAGGTGATTTCCCCGTTGCCGAAAAACTGTGTGCTTCCGTACTTGCTCTTCCTATGTACCCTGAGTTGACTCAAGATGAAATTGCCTATACCTGTGATGCAATAAAAGTATTTTATAAGCGGTAGGGGAATATGGCTAAAAATTATTTTGTGCATGAATCGAGTTATGTTGATGAAGGTGCGGAGATAGGAGAAGAAACCAAGGTCTGGCATTTCACGCACATTATGAGCGGCGCTAAAGTCGGTAAAAGATGTTCCATCGGGCAGAATGTTAACATCGGCGGGAAGGCTGTTATCGGCAATGGCGTAAAGATTCAAAATAATGTTTCGCTATATGACGATGTGGTGATAGAAGACGATGTTTTTTGCGGTCCGTCCTGTGTGTTTACCAATGTGATAAATCCCCGTGCCTTTATTGAACGCAAACATGAGTATAAACAAACCTTGATTAAAAAAGGCGCATCTATCGGTGCAAATGCTACGATTGTTTGCGGAGTAACTGTCGGTGAATATGCGTTAATCGGTGCAGGAAGCGTAGTAACAAAAGATGTGCCGCCATACACCCTTGTCTATGGAAACCCCGCACGGGTGCACGGCACGGTGAATGAGGCGGGGGAGAAGGAGTAGAGGGGATGAAAGCCCTCTGGAAAAGTATTTATCATAGGCAATGATGAAAGATACGGAAAATATCCGTTGGAAACAGCGGTTTCAAAATTTTGAAAAAGCCCTCATCGTCTTTAAAGAAAGGTGCTTGGACGTTGAGGAACATCCTGAGGGTTCAAAATATTATGATGCCTTTCAGATGGCATTGGTACAAGCTTTTGAAATTCTTATAGAGCTTTCTTGGAAGGTGTTAAAAGACTATCTTGAAAGTGAAGGGTATACGGAAGTTCAAACGGGAAAGAGAGCATTCCGTCAAGCCTTTCAAGATGGAATAATTGAAAATGGAGAAGTTTGGTTAAAAGCTCTTGAAGTGAGAAATCTTACGAGTCATGTCTATGATGTTTCCCTTCTTGGAGAGCTTAATGATTTTGTGATTGAAAGCTTTTTACCTGAAGTTGAAAAACTTAATGATACACTGCGAGCGGAACTTTAGCGTATGCGGTACGGTTTGCCAGAAGAGCATATCAAAATCATTTTAAGTTACATTGCACGGCATAGCGAAATTGAGGAAGCTGTTTTATTCGGTTCGCGTGCATTAGGAACGTATAAGCAGGGTTCGGATGTGGACATTGCATTAAAAGGTAATAAAGTAGATTCTTTTTTGGCAGCGCATTTGAAGTCGGAAATTGAAGAGGAAACATGCCTACCCTATTTTTTTGACTTTGTTGCTTATGCTAAATTGAACCATAAGGATTTAATCAAGCATATCGATGAATACGGTGTGGTGTTAAAGTAGCGGTTGTTGAAAAATATCAAAAATATTTGTGTTTTGTAAAAGGATTGATAAAATGAATATAGGTGTTATTTTATTAAGTGTTTGTCTTAACTGCTGTGCCCAACTGTTTATTAGAAAAGGAATGCTTCAAGTCGGTGAAATGAACATGCTTCGAATGGCTTACAATATAGGGCTTTTAGCAAGCAATATATGGCTTTGGATTGCAATGTTTTGTTATGCAGTAAGTATTATCCTTTGGATGTCTGTTCTTTCAAAGGTTCAAGTCAGTTTTGCATATCCGTTCCTCAGTATAGGATATGTGCTTTCGGCAGTTGCCGGTTACTTGTTTTTTCAGGAATCTCTTTCGCCGGTTCGTATTGCGGGGATTGCAGTTATCTGTATTGGTGTTGTTCTTATTTCAAGAAGTTAAGGAAATTAAATGTATTATATCTTTGGTGGTAATGGTTTTGTTGGGCGTTATCTTGCAAATGAACTGTTAAACAGGAATGAATCGGTAACCGTTTGTGATATTCATGAAGTTCTGGATAGCCAAATAAATGAGAAGGCTGACTATGTTCATGTCGATATTCGTGATAAAAGACAAATAGAAAATCTTTCATTTGCTTCGTGCGATACTGTTATAAATTTGGCTGCGAATCAGTATCACAACAGAGTACCCCAAAATCGCCATGATTATTTTTTTGATACCAATACTACAGGAACTCAAAATATCCTAGAGGTAATGTATGAAAGAAAATGTCTTAGCTATATTATGTTTACAACGGATATGACATACGGCAAGCCTCAATATCTTCCGGTTGATATAAATCATCCGCAGAATCCTTTTGGTCCTTACGGACAAAGTAAAAAAGCCTGTGAAGATATTTGCCGTGAATTTCGCAAAAAAGGGATAAATATAACAATTTTTAGACCTAGAATGATTATTGGACCTGGACGGTTTGGTATCCTTGTTAAGCTATTTAAACTGATTGATTTAGGTCTTCCTGTGCCTACGATCGGAAGTGGTAAAAATCATTATCAAATGATTTCGGTCTTTGATTGTGTTTCAGCAATTATTTGTGCTCTTGAAAAAGATATCCCTAATAAGGAGTACAATCTCGGATCGGAATCTCCGCCTAATATTACGATTCTTTTAGAAAAGGTTATACAGTATGCAGGCTCTTCTTCATCTGTTATTCATACGCCGGGAGGTTTTGTAAAACTAATACTTGCTCTTTTTGATAAAATAGGACTAACGATTATGTATCCCGAACAATTTATGATAGCCGATGAGGAGTATATTCTTGATATTTCACAAACTAAAAAAGATTTGGACTGGCAGCCTAAATATAGTGATGATGATATGTTAATAGATGCATATAGGATGTATTCGGAAACGAAAAGGAGAGACAGTAAGATTTAAATGGGGAAATTTAGAAATATATTAAAGCTCCTTCGTCTAAAACACTGTATAAAAAATTTTCTTGTTTTTGTTCCGCTTATATTTATGCGGGATGAAGGGGGGGGGGGCAGAGAATACTATATGTTTTAATTGGTTTTATTTCGTTTAGCCTTATTGCTTCAACAATATATATAATAAATGATGCTAAGGATGTAGAAAAAGATAAACTTCATCCAACTAAAAAAAACAGACCTTTTGCAAGCGGAAAAATTTCGATAGCAGAGGGTTTTGTGTATGCTGTATGTTGTTTTTTTATTTCTATAGGATTGCTTTTTTATCTAATTGTATTTCATCATATCAGTTTTTTTGCTTTGTTTAATTTGTTGTTATATTTTATTTTGAATTTGGCATATAGTTTGGGTCTTAAAGACATTCCGATTATAGATATCTCTATTTTAACAGCAGGGTTTTTAATCAGGGTTATGTTTGGTGCTCTTCTTGCTGGAACCTATGTTTCTTCATGGTTGTATTTGACGATTGTTTCGGCTGCTTTTTATTTAGGTCTAGGGAAGCGTAGAAATGAAATTAAAATGGTTGAGAGCGGCATCGATGGTGTGACTCGTGCCGTTTTGCAAAAATATACATTCAACTTTCTTGATAAATTTATGTATCTGTGTTTGGGTATGACCTGTGTGTTTTATGCTCTGTGGGCTAAGGAGTACCCTAATCCATATATGATTTTAACTGTGCCTGTGGTTATTATTATATTTATGCAATATAGTCTTGATATCGAAAGTTCCTATGATGGAGATCCTGTTGAAGTTGTTTTTGCAGATAAAAAGATACTGGCTTTTTGTTTGTTGTTTTTATGTATGTTGTTTGGAATTATATATCTATTATGAATGTATTTGATTTTGACGGAACGATTTATGATGGAGACAGTTCAATCAATTTTTGGCTTTTCTGTTTAAAAAATGATATAAAGCTTATTCGCTTTTTTCCTTTGCAAGTTAGCGGTCTGTTTTTATATATATTTAAATTTGTTGATAAAAAAGAATTTAAGAAATTGTTTTTTAAATTTTTACAAGGAATAAAGGATATAGATGCTTGTATTCTCTCTTTTTGGATTGAGAATGAAAATAAAATTAAAGGATGGTACAAAGAGATGCAGGCTTCAGATGATTGCATTATAAGCGCATCTCCTGATTTTTTGCTTCGCCCAATATGTAAAAAAATTGGTATAAATAATTTAATAGCCACAAATATGGACCAAAAGACGGGGAATATTCTAGGTGAAAACTGTTATGGAACTGTTAAGCCGATTTTATTTAAAGAAAAATTTGGGAAAATAGAAATTGAAAATTTCTACTCCGATTCAAAATCTGATTTGCCTATGGCTTTGCTAGCTGGAAATGCGTATTTTGTTAAAAGAAATCAAGTACAAAAATGGTGTCTAAGCTGAATTTGTGAATCATAAATTTTTATTATTGAGGATTTTTATGTTGAAATTAAAAAAGAAAGAGAGATATTTATTGCGTATAATATTGCTGCTTGTGATTGTTTTTCTTGTATTTCCGGCGTTTATCGGTGAGAATTCTATCATTTCCATACACGATAATTTGGACTCCAATGCTGCATGGGCGAAAATGATCAAGGATAATGACTCTTTTTTTACGCTTAATAGTCCCACACCATCCTTTAATAATTTGTCAACTTTGTATTTTATGCAGGTTAATTATTCTTTATATTCTGCTATCTTTTGTCTTTTACCTACTTTCTTTGCCTATATGATTAATTATTATATTGCAATTATTGTAGGTTTCGTATCTATGCTTATCTTATTAAAAAGGCTTGGAATAGAAGATGATTTTATAGCGGTTGTTATCTCTATAATTTTTGCTGTATTGCCTAAATATTATTGGTCAGCTGTTGCTATTTCCTCTATACCAATTTTAGTAATTACATTTTTAGATATAATCAAACAAAATGCCAGATTTAACAAAAAATATATACTCCTTTTATTTTTTCCACTTATTTCAAATTTTGCTTTTGTCGGCATATTTGCTATAGGGTTATGGCTGCTTGTTTCCATAATTTTATTAATACGATCTAAAAAAATAAATATCAATCTGTTTGTTGCCTTTTTTGTTTTGTGTACTGGGTATATCCTTGTTGAATTTAAATTATTCTATCATGCCTTGGTAATAAAGGAGCCGTTAAATAGGTCAATATTTGCTCTGGGCGACGGTAATGTTTTGCTATGGTTTAAAAATTATTTTTTGAATGGTTGGTATCATTTTGCTTCTTTACAAAGAAAAATCATAATCCCGTTTGCATTTATTTTTTTACTTTTATATTTTTTATCTTTTTGGGTAAAACGGATAAAAACGCAATTTGAAAATATCAGTAGGAAAAATATTCACATAATATTATTTTTATTTTGTATACTTATCTCTTTTTCATTCATTGCGGCTTTGTATGAAAATAATTCTATCAGCACATTTGTTGAAACTGTCATTCCTCCTTTATCAGGGTTTAATTGGGGAAGAATTTGGGTTTTGAATATTCCGGTTTGGTATATTTTGTTTGCGTTAGTTGCTGTACAGATTAATGCTATATTTAATAAAAAATGGCTTGGCTATACCGTTGTTTTGTTGCAATTATGCTATGTTTTATTTTCCCCGACAGAGTATAATGATACTATTAAAACATGGTATAACGAAATTGTTTATAAAACAGGTCTTGATAAAGTCATCCATATAGATAAGACAATCTCTAAAAAATTTGTCTATAGCTCTGATGATTTTATTTCTTATAAAGAGTTCTTTGATATTGAGTTGTTTAATGATATAAAGCATGACATTGGATATGCCAATGAAAATGTAGTCGCTTTTGGCTATCATCCTGCGGTACTAATGTATAACGGCTTCCACACGGTCGATGGCTATAATAGTATTATTCCTCTTTCATATATGAGGAAATTCGGAAAACTGCTCGAGCCTGAATTTGCAGTGAATCCTGAAATGAGAGACTATTATAATAGTTGGGGTGGACGCATGTACTTATATAATGGCGGAGCTGATTTTTATGCGCCAACCCGTAATAAAAATCCTCAACCTGCGGCTTTACGTGTAGATATGAATATTTTGAAAGATACTTTTAATGTCAAGTATATCTTATCAAGGCCGGTGATTACTAACGCTGCTGTCTTAAAATTACATTTAGTGGAAACTTATACGCATAAAAATAGCATATATACTATTCATGTGTATAAAGTTTTGTAGTTAAATGTATTGAGCTTTTTAAGTAGGGCTAAATGGTTGATGTTTTTTCAAAAAATAAATCGATTTCCCGCGTTGTTATTTTTAATGTGTTTGGGAGTTTCGTTTTACAAGGGATATCGTTTTTTACTGCTCCAATATTTACGCGTCTTTTAAGTCCATCTGATTATGGTATCGTCGCTGTTTATACGGCATGGCAGGGCTTATTTATGTTATTTATCGGACTGCAAACTTATGGTTCTATTGCAAATGCCCGTATTACGTATGAAAAAAATACAATAGATATGTACTTATCTGCAATTATGACCTTAAGCTTCCTTTCTTTTGCTTGTGTTTTGAGTATTTGTATAATCTGGGTACGTCCATTATCAAGGATTTTGGGTATACAGCAGGGGTTTGTAATTCTGCTGCCCATTCATAGTTTTTGCGTCTTTATTGTTAACTTTTATACGACAAAATGGATGCAATTTAAAGATGTTGAAAAGAATGCTATTTTTGGAGTGTTAATAGCTGTCGTAAGTGTTTGTCTGTCGCTCATTTTTATTTACTTTTTTCAGGAGGAAAAATATCGAGGAAAGATATATGGTGCTGCTATTCCCCAAATTTTGTCGGCATGTATTTTTTTAGTTTTTCTATATAGGAATGGTCGATGTTTTTATAATAAAGACTATTGGCAATATTGTTTAAAATTGACTCTGCCGCTTATCCTTCATGGTGCGGGGGGGCTGATTCTATCCCAAAGTGATAGAATTATGCTGAAGAAGTTTGTTGGAGAGGAAAGTGTTGGTATATACAGTGTAGGATACAGCTTAGCTCTTATTATTTCTTCGATTTGGGGAGCCTTGAATACTTCGTGGGTACCTTTTTACTATGAGTATAAGAAGGATAACAACAGAAATCTCATTTTGGAAAAGGCTGGTCGGTATATGACGCTTTTTTCCGTGCTAACTATGGGGTTTTTACTATTAGCACCGGAGGTGTATAAAATTATGGCCCCATCGGCCTATTGGAAGGGAATCCGCCTTATTCCGCTTATTGTATTGGCGTACTATTTCAATTTTTTGTATGCCTTTCCTGCTAATCATGAGTTTTTTTATCAAAAAACTATCTATATATCATTAGGTACTTTAGTAGCTGCCGGTATTAATATTGGTCTAAATTTCTTGCTGATTCCCATATATGGAGATATGGGGGCGGCCATTGCAACGGTTGTTTCGTTTGTGTTCTTATTTCTTTTTCATGACATTATTGCGCGGTATGTTATAAAAAATTTGGAATATCATTTTAGGTTTTATCTGTGCGGTCTCGTACCCGTTCTGTGCGTTGCTATCTTATATTATTTTACATTATCGTTTTGGTATATACGATGGGCAGTCGCAACCTGTTTAGGGGTATTCCTTTTATTGCGTATTATTAAACAAAGGGCATTGTTTTAAAAAGGAAGGAGTCTTTATGGTTGATTTTAATATAGAAAATTTTATTTCAGAATATGTAATAAAGCGGAAAGAAAGTCTTTTTGCTTCTGATATTCGTGCAAATACAAAACAGTTGAGTGCTTGTATTGAAGGAAAAACAATGCTCGTAATTGGAGGGGCAGGCAGTATTGGAAGTTCTTTCATTAAAGCGTGTTTACCGTTTAAGCCCCGCACCCTTGTCGTAGTTGATACAAACGAAAATGAGCTTGCGGAATTGACGCGAGATTTACGAAGCACAAAGGGGTTGTTTATTCCCGATGACTATGCTACGTACCCGATTAATTATGCGGATGTTGTCTTTGAGAAGATATTGAGAGCGAGGAAAGGCTTTGATATCGTAGCAAATTTTTCTGCACATAAGCATGTCAGAACTGAAAAAGATATATATTCTATTGAAGCTTTGCTCAAAAATAATATTATAAATGCGAAAAAGTTATTGGATTTGTTAAAAGAATTCCCTCCAGCAGCATTTTTCTGTGTTTCTACGGATAAGGCTGCAAATCCTGTGAACGTAATGGGTGCAAGTAAAAGAATAATGGAGGATTTAATTTTTTCATACTCCGATTATTTCCCCGTTAAAACGGCACGTTTTGCGAATGTGGCTTTTTCAAACGGTTCGTTACCGGCAGGATTTTTAGAACGCATAGCTAAATATCAGCCGATTTCTGCTCCAACTGATGTCAAGCGGTATTTTGTTTCTCCGAAAGAGAGTGGCGAAATTTGTATGCTTGCTTGTATGCTTGGGCATAATCGTGAGGTATATTTCCCAAAGCTGGATCAAGTTTCAACAATGACTTTTTCCGATATTGCAGAAAAATTATTACACGAGTTGGGTTATACCGTATGTAAGTGCAGTTCGGAAGAAGAGGCAAAAGAGAAGGCCTTACAACTGTTTAGAGGTAGTAGGGATTATCCTGTTTATTTTTCTGTTTCAGATACAACAGGAGAGAAACCTTATGAAGAGTTCTTTACCCAAACAGAAACGGTTGATATGAATAAGTTTTCCGCACTGGGTGTTATTACGGGTATACAAAAGCGTTCATCCACTGAAATTAATGAATTTATTTTTGAACTGGAGCGATTGTTTAATAACGATACGCTGAAAAAAGCGGAGATTATAGCACTCTTAAAGAAATTTCTACCAAATTTTGAACACGAAGAAAAGTATAAGAATTTAGATGGGAGAATGTAAATTATGAATATTAATGAAGTTATTACTTTTATCAAAAAGCTCTATAATGCTGATTCCGTACAGCTGCACGCACCGGTTTTTATCGGCAACGAAAAAAAATATCTTGCGGAGTGTATTGACACCTCCTATGTTTCCAGTGTCGGTGCGTTCGTGGATCGGTTTGAAAAAGATATGGCAGAATATACGGGAGCTAAGCGGGCCGTTGTGTGTGTTAATGGCACGAATGGCATTGCAATAGCGCTTAAACTTGCGGGCGTTGAAATGAATGATGAGGTTATTACACAACCGTTGACATTTATTGCAACAGCAAATGCTATTTCTTATTGTTATGCCCATCCGGTATTTTTAGACGTTGATAAGGAAACAATGGGGCTTTATCCTGTAAAGATGGTTGAATGGCTGAAAGAACATGCTCTAATTAAAAATAATGAATGTTTTAACAAACAAACCGGTAGGCGCATTAAAGCTTGTTTGCCTATGCACACCTTTGGGCATCCTGTTAAGCTCGATGAACTTGTACAGGTTTGTAATGATTGGAAATTGGAATTAGTTGAAGATGCTGCTGAAAGCATCGGATCCTTTTATAAAGGGCAGCATACCGGAACATTCGGTAAAATCGGTGTTATCAGTTTTAACGGTAATAAGACAATTACAACCGGCGGCGGCGGGATATTGCTTTTTCAGGATGAGAAGCTCGGCTCCTATGCAAAACATATTACAACACAGGCAAAAATTCCTCATCGGTGGGAATTTAAGCATGATGCAATTGGATATAATTATCGTATGCCGAATATTAATGCTGCATTAGGATGTGCCCAGCTTGAAAATCTTGATGTGTTCTTAAAAAATAAACGGGAAACAGCTATGCGGTACAAGGCATTTTTTGAAGGCTCCGATATTACTTTTTTTGATGAACCGAACAGTACGCATTCGAATTTCTGGCTCAATGCGGTTATATGTGAAAATAAAGCAAAACAACAAGAATTTTTAACAGCAACGAACGATGCCGGTGTAATGACTCGTCCTATTTGGGAACTTATGAATCACTTACCTATGTTTAAAGATTGTGAATGCGGTGATCTGACCAATGCCGAATGGTTTGCAGAGAGGGTTGTGAACATTCCGAGCGGAGTAAGAATCGATTGTATAAAATAGATATAGGCGCATTATGAATAGACGATCAATTTTGAAAAAGATAGAACTTGCCGGTTTTAAATCAATTAGTTCATCAAAAGAATATGCCTTAGATATGGACTTGACCGATGTAAATATTGTTATCGGTTCGAATGGTTCCGGAAAAACAAATTTACTTTCTTTTTTCAAAATGCTTAATTACATGATGACCGGAGCTTTTCAGAACTATGTTGCTCGATATGGTGGTGCGGAATACCTTCTCCATTTTGGTTCGAAATATACATCGTCGATTGAATCGCGTCTTACGTTTGTTAACGATAAAGATACCGATGTATATGATATAGTGCTTGCAAAAACCATACAGGATTCTTTAATTTTTTTGGATGAATCAATAGAATGGAGAGAGCGGCGTTATGAACTCGCGGGAGGACAAAGAGAAAGTTATTTAGCTACTAATAACCTAAAATATAGCAGTGAAAGAATTATCAAATATATTTTATCAAATTGTAGAACATTTCAATTTCATGATACGTCTATGACTTCTCATATCAGGAATACGTCAGAAATTGAGAATAACCGTTGCCTTATGAGTGATGGCGGAAATATTGCTGCATATCTCTATATGTTAAAAAACAAATCATCAGAATACAAAAAATATTATGACAGGATTGTTGAAAGAATAAAGTTTGTTATGCCGCAGTTCTGTGATTTTTCACTGGAACCACAGGTATTAAATCCTGACTATATAAAACTACGATGGTTTAGTGCTGATAATAATGAGTATGATTTCGGGGCTGAACAGTTATCTGATGGTTCTATCCGCTTTATTGCGCTTACAACGCTTTTTTTGCAGCCGCCGGAATTACTGCCGAATGTTATTATTGTCGATGAACCTGAGTTAGGCTTGCATCCGCAAGCAATTGATTTATTGGCTTCAATGATAAAAACCGCAGCAAAAAATGCTCAAGTTATTGTTGCAACGCAGTCTGCACGGCTTCTTGATAGCTTTGATTCATCTGAAATTATTGTTGCCGAGTATGATAGCATACGCAAATGCAGTCTCTTTCATCGGTTGGAGCAAGAACAATTAAAGCTATGGTTGGAAGATTTTACTTTGTCTGAATTGTGGGAAAAAAATGTTTTAGGCGGGCAGCCGTGAAGTATATCTCTGTTATTTGCGAAGGGCAGGCTGAAGCTACTTTTGTAAAGCGCATACTGGTGCCATATTTTGCTTTACGAGATAAAATACTTATTCCTTGGACTGTATTAACCAAACTTGATAAAAAGCATGGTAAAATGTACAAGGGCGGGATGAGCAATTTTGAAAAAGCTCGTTCAACAATAACTAAGGCTCTTGCCAATGTAAAAAATGGTCACATATTTGTTACGACTATGTTTGATTTTTATAAACTTCCGCAGGATACACCTGGTATGGATAAAATAGGAACCATTAGTGATCCTTATAGGCAGATATTATTGCTGGAGAAAGAAATACAAGCTTTTGAAAAAGTATCTCCGTATGTATATCTTCCGTATATACAATTGCATGAGTTTGAAAGTTTGATTTTTGCTGATTTGGATAAGATCACCCAAAAATATTTTGAATCTGATTATGATATCAGTCCTCTTAAAGAAGCTTTAAAAGAAGTTAAAAATCCGGAGTTGATTAACGATGGAGAATCTACAGCACCGTCAAAGAGAATTCTTGCGTGTATTCCGGATTACGATAAAATTGGCGGAGGAATTTCCATACTCGAGAAAATCGGAATAGCAAAATTACAAAAAGAATGTAAGCATTTTTCCGATTGGATTTATAAATTGGAGCAGTTATAAATATGATCAAGATTTGTATTGTAACAGCAACGCGGGCAGAATATGGTTATCTACGCAGTTTAATAGATGCAGTGCATCATGATCATCATTTTCAGTTGCAGCTTGTTGTAACAGGCGCTCATTTGTTAAAAGATCAGGGATATACGATTGAACGCATACAAGAAGATGGCTATCCAATCGCAGCACTTGTAGATGTTGCGGTGGATAATACTTCTGAACTGACTATTGCGCATACAATGAGCCGTTATGCGGAAGGCTTTGCTGATACCTTTCATAAACTGATGCCGGATATTGTTTTTGTATTGGGTGACCGGTACGAGCTTTTGCCGATCTGTTCTGCAGCATTTATGATGAAAATTCCAATCGCACATCTTTCAGGCGGGGATGTTACCGAGGGGGCTTTGGATGATGCTATACGAAATGCAGTAACAATGCTTGCCGAGTATCACTTTCCCGGTACGGACGATTCTGCAAAAAATATCATCAGAATGCGGGGGAGTGATAAAAATGTCTTTACAGTCGGCGAACCTACGCTGGATTTCTATACAACAGGAACTTTGTTGACTCGCACGGAATTAGCCGAAACGCTGCATCTCGACTCCGGTAAACGGTGGGTATTGATGACGTATCATCCCGAAACGATGCAAGGTATTGATTATAATTTGGAAGCGGTAAAGAATATTATTCAAGCATTGCAGAGCATTCCGAATGTTCAAATTGTTATTACCAAGGCGAATATGGATTATGGCGGCAAGGAAATTAACGAATATCTTGAAACTGTCGCAATGCAATGTCCTAAGGTATTTTGTGTCGTTTCTTCGTTAGGACAGCTTCGCTATCTAAGCTTCATGAAACAGGCAGCGTTCGTTATTGGAAATTCGAGCAGCGGCATTGTTGAAACCCCTTTTTTGTCTATTCCAACCGTAAATGTTGGGAATAGGCAAAAGGGGCGGCATCAGTGCGCTAATATTATACAGGTATCTATTGGAGTTAATGAGATACAAGCTGCTGTTACTACAGCGCTCGCTGCAGATAAAAATGCCTACAACGATAAAAACTATTGGGGTGAAGGGCGTACTGCTGAAAAGATTATAGAAGTTTTACATTCAATTATTTACAAGCAGGGATAAATTATGAAGAAAATTGTGAATACAGTACATGAGCTAGAAACACCTTGTTTTATAATCGATGAAGAACGGTTGCGTAATAATACCTTACAGTTACAGACTGCCTTGCAAACCTATTTTTCTCATTCAATTTTCTCATATTCGGTGAAAACAAATTCATTACCATGGTTGTTGACATATTTAAAAAATAGTGGGTGTTATGCAGAGGTTGTATCAGAAGATGAATACATGCTTGCTGAAGCATTAGGTTTTTCAAATGGAGATATTGTCTACAATGGACCGCTGAAATCAAAAGAAACATTTTTCCATGCACTTTCTAAAAGGAATATTATCAATATCGATACGAACCGTGAGTTATTATGGTTGGTTGAATTTTCACAACAAAATACTATACTTGCAAAAATTGGTTTACGTGTTAATATCGATATGGAAGCTCTATTGCCCGGTGTAACTGATTATCCCCAAGATGGTAGCCGTTTTGGGTTTGATATAGAAAATGGTGAATTTGAATCGGCACTTGCATATTTAAAATCTAACAATATAACGCTGTCGGGATTACATTTACATAGAACGACTAAAACAAGAAGCGTTGATGGGTATTTAAAGTTGTGTCGTTTTGCTATAGCTATAGCAAAAAACTATGGGTTAGATTTGGAATATATTGATATTGGTGGAGGATTTTATGGGGATAAACCGAATGCTCCTACCTATAATGACTATTTTGCTGGCATAAAAAATGTTCTTCAAGAGTATTTTGACCTGCAAAAATTAACTATTATCGTTGAGCCTGGTAATGCTATTGCTGCATCGTGTTTCGATTTTCTAAGTTCTATTATTGATGTGAAAAAAATAAAACAGCATTATGTAGTCACTATTGATGGTAGTCGAAATGATATTGATCCATTTTTTCATAAAGATTCATATTTCTATGAGATATATACCGCCCATCTTCATGATGAGCAAATTAAAAAAGTAAAGAGACAGATTATTGTTGGCTGTTCATGTTTGGAATATGATAGGCTTTTTGAAATGCACGATACTTACAAATTGACCACTGATAATAAAATACTGTTTAAATTTGTCGGAGCGTATACTATGGCATTAAGTCCTGTATTTATACGCTATTTCCCAAATGTTTATGTCTATAAAGAAAAATATATTTTAATAAGACCTCGATGGACATATCAAAAACTTATTTTAGACACTTAAATACAAGGAGTTTGATGTATTATGGTAAATCTATTATTTTGTAATGTTGGAAGGCGCGGGCGGTTACTTCACAATGCACAGCATTCGTTTAAAGGACGTGGAAAAATTATTGCAACTTCCCAAACGGAGTATTCTCCCGCATTATATTGTGCTGATAAGGGGTATTTAACACCGCCAATAGAAGATGCTTCATATCTTGACTGTTTGCTTTCTATATGTAAAAAGGAAAAAATTAACGCAATTACTACGCTAATCGATCCTGAGATAAGTCTCTTAGCAGCGAATCGGGCATTGTTTGAAAAAGAGAATGTTTTTGTTTTCACACCGGATGAGATGACAGCTGATATTTGTTTTGATAAGTTCCTTTTTTTTGAATATCTAACACAAAAAGGTATTGCTACTGTTAAGACATTTCGGACTTTAGATTCATTCATGATTGCATATGCAAACAAAGAAATAGATTTTCCTGTATTTATAAAGCCTGTTTCCGGAAGTGGTAGCGTTGGTGCCAGAAAGGTTGCAACAATGCAAGAGCTTCAAAGCCTTTTTGATGAGCATCAGTACGATTATATAATACAAGAATTTATGGATGCTGCAGATATGGATGTGGATGTATATGTCGATTATTATACACATGAAGCAGTTTCTGCGTTTGCAAAACGTAAATTAGAGACAAGAATTGGAGGCGCTAGTAAGACTGTTTCATTTAAAGATGAACAATTATTTGACACAATTAAACAGCTAGTCAAAGTCTTTAAATTCTATGGTACGATCGACGTTGATTTTTTTTATAAAAATGGTGTGTATTATATTTCTGAGATTAACCCTCGTTTCGGCGGAGCTTACTTACATCCTTATGGCATTGGTTTAGATTTTTTTGATTTTATGTTTAAGAATATGAATGGCGAAAAGAATATTCCTGTATTCGGTAATTATGATGAAGGAAGCGTTATGATGATGTACGATGATGTCGTTGTCTTAAAACAAGAAATGCTTGCGACAATGAACGGGGGGGGGGTATTATTACCTAATTAAAATTTCCCTGTCAAGTATCATTACGGTATTTGACAGCGCAGTGCGGGAATCCATTTTTATAGAAAAAGAAAATGGTTATGCGGTTCCTGCATGATGGATATACAGGTAATAGATACTTGGAATAAGTATCTTGATCTTATTCCTGACAATAAAAGAGATGTTTACTTTTTTGAAGAATATGTTAAGTTATATCAAGATAATATTTCGAAAGCTCTGTGTGTTGTAGTGCAGGAGAATGATAATATACTGCTGCTGCCCATTATCCGACACCAATTCGAGACTTTTTTTGATTTTGAAACTCCGTATGGTTATGGGGGGCCTCTTGTAAATACTGATGATATTCGTTGGATTGAATCCGCCCTGCAAAGTATGAAACAGTTTCTTGTAGAACAGCGGTATATTGCAGGTTTTATTCGGTTTCATCCATTGCTGCATAATAATGCGATATGCTGTAACTGTTGTGAGGTGAGGCTTGATCGTCAAACGGTAGTTATTGATTTACTACCAGATGAGGATAGTATTTTTTCGATTCAGCTTTCTGCAAAAAATCGAAATATGGTTAGAAAGGCGTTGTCGGAAGGGTTGGTTTTTTGCGCAGATTACGATTTTGTCTCTTTGAAGGATTTTATACGAATATATGGCGATACAATGTCCCGGCTGTCAGCCGATGATTTTTATTTTTTTGATGAGGCATATTATCAATCGTTTGCTGAAAGGCTGAGAAAAAGATCATTTTTAGGCTGTGTTAAGAAAGATGGAGAAATTCTTGCGGCTGCATTATTCATGTACAGCAGAGATTATGGACATTATCACCTTGCGGGGAGTGTAAAAAGCTCTTATCATGGGGTTAATAATCTCTTGCTATGGCAAGCTGCACTTGAACTGAAAAAACAGGGTGTTAAAATATTTCATCTCGGGGGCGGTTTAAATAATGATCCCGAAAATTCCCTATTTAAATTTAAAAAATCCTTTAGCCATACTACGGCAGAGTTTTATATCGGGAAAATGATCTTTAATGAAGATGTTTACAGTACAGTATGCCAAGAATGGGAGCAAAAGAATCCTGATAAAGCCTCTTTGTATAAAAATAGATTGTTGAAATATAGGTATTAATATGAAATACAAAACTTTTATTATTGCAGAAGCAGGGGTAAACCATAATGGTAGCTGTGAGCTTGCTTTAAAATTGTGTGATGCTGCAAAAAAAACGGGAGCAGACGCCGTCAAGTTTCAAACTTGGAAAACGGATGCTATTATTACAAAAGATGTTGCCCAGGCAGAATATCAAGTAAAAAATACCGGAAAGGTAATCTCTCAATACGAAATGTTGAAGTCGCTTGAACTTTCGTATGATGATTTTCGTAAGATAAAGACCTATTGCGATTCGATTGGCATTCTGTTTTTGTCTACCGCTGATGAACAAGAAAGTCTTGATTTTCTTGTTGAGCTGGGGGTTCCTCTGTTGAAGATTGGTTCCGGTGAAATTACCAATATTCCATTTTTGCGATATGTAGGCTCAAAAAGGCTACCGGTAATTTTAAGCACGGGGATGAGTTCTTTAGCAGAGGTTGATGTTGCCTATCGAATTTTGCAGCAGGCGGGAACTGACGATATTACTCTTTTACATTGCACAACCAGTTATCCGTGTCCTATCGATACAGTCAATCTAAAAGCTATGCAAACACTTGCCGACGCTTTTCACTGTCCGGTTGGGTATTCCGATCATACTATTGGCGATGAAGTCGCTATAGCTGCTGTTGCGCTTGGTGCAGTAGTGGTCGAAAAACATTTTACGCTTGATGTAACGATGGAAGGACCTGATCATGCGGCAAGCACTACACCGGATGATTTTACTGCCATGGTGCAAAAAATTCGGCATATTGAAGCGGCGCTGGGAAATGGTATAAAACTGCCGTCAAAAAAGGAAATAGAGATTTCTCAAGTGGTGCTAAAAAAAATTGTTGCAGCACAAAATATTGCAAAAGGAGAAATCTTTACGGCAAACAATGTCTCTGTTAAGCGGAGTGATAGCGGGCTGTCAGCCTCATTGTGGGACTCTATAATCGGATTGAAAGCTGGAAAAGATTTTGGGATTGGTGAAGGGATAACATGGTAGCAAGAATAGATAATGACTTTTTGTACATTATTCCAGCCCGGGGCGGTAGTAAAGGGATACCTCATAAAAATATCAAGACATTGCACGGGAAGCCGCTGATTTATTATTCGATAGACATAGCACGTGCGCTAACAAGTGATGAGAATATCTGTGTATCGACGGATGATAAAGAAATTATCAAAGTTGTTTCCGATTACGGTTTGCAAGTTCCTTTTGTGCGACCAAAGGAATTGGCAAGTGATACGGCAAGTACGAATGATGTTTTGCTTCATGCACTGAAGTATTATGAGTCTATCGGAAACAAGTATACGGCAATAGTGTTGTTGCAGCCTACATCTCCATTGCGTTTGGTAGAAAATGTGCAGACAGCTGTAAAATTATATACTGATGATATAGATATGGTGGTGTCGGTAAAACTATCTTCTTCCGCTGCCGTTATATGTGAAGAAGATTCAGATGGCTTTTTAACGATGACTCTAAATAAAGATGATGTCCGGCGTCAAGATGTTAAATCGTATTATGAGTATAATGGTGCTGTTTATGTCATCAATCCAATATCTTTGAAGGAAAAAGGTTTGGCTCATTTTTCCAGGATAAAGAAGAGCATTATGGAAGATATAAACTCGATAGATATTGATACTCCATTTGACTGGCAGCTTGCTGAAGCAATTTTGGAGAAAAAGTTGGTAAAAGGCTTAAAGTAGTAATGAATACACATGATTTTACAAAGTATCTTGTACTAGATAGTACGAGTATTCTCGATGCTTTAAAGCAACTTGATGCTGTCTCTGATAATGGGATGCTTACATTGTTTGTTATCGATGAATCGAAGCGGGTGGTGGGTTCATTGACTGATGGTGATTGTAGACGAGCTCTAATCAAAGGTGCTTCTTTAGCGGATCCCATAGCAACCGTTATGCGGAAAGATTTTACCTATATTGATGATGAT
This sequence comes from Treponema sp. OMZ 805, assembly GCF_050937395.1. NCBI lineage: Bacteria > Pseudomonadati > Spirochaetota > Spirochaetia > Treponematales > Treponemataceae > Treponema > Treponema sp. OMZ 805. Next base: position 242,135 of record NZ_JACCLP010000002.1, read on the forward strand.
AATTATTCTTCCGATTTAATTTCCTTTATTAGGCAAAAAGGCATTAAACTTGTCCCTTATCTTCATAAAGATAAAACCGTTAAGAAAATTCTTGATTTTTCAAATGGAAAATCCTATTTGCCCATTGATGCGGTGTTGATGGCGGGAGGAAAGGGAGAGCGTCTTCGGCCTTTAACGCTTAATATACCTAAACCGCTCTTAAAAGTCGGCGGTAAGGCGATTATCGATTATAATATTGATAATCTTATGCACTGCGGTATTGATAATATAAATGTTACGGTAAATTACTTAGCCGAGCAAATAGAGGAACATTTCTCAACTGAAAAAGATGGTATACAGATTAAATGTATTCGCGAAGGTGAAAAATTTTTAGGAACTATTGGCGGTGTGCAATATATACATGATTGGCATAATGATGTTATTCTTTTAATGAATTCGGATCTTTTTACCAATATAAATTTAGAAGAATTTTATTTGCATTTTTTAAAGAATGGCGCAGATATGAGTGTTGCAGCTATGCCATACAACGTGAATATACCGTATGGCATACTTGATATTGAAAATAAAAGAGATATTATTGGAATCAAAGAAAAACCGAGTTATTATTACTATGCAAATGCAGGGATATATCTTTTTAAGAGGTCGTTGCTTGATTTAATCCCCCATAATACTTTCTATGATGCAACGGATTTTTTGAATGATCTTATAGCAAAGCAATACAAAGTCATTCGTTTTCCGATTTCCGGCTATTGGATAGATATCGGTAAACCTGCTGATTTTCAAAAAGTACAGGAAATTGCAGAGCATTTGAAGGGGTGAGGTTAAAGGTCTTAACTTGAAAACTTTTTTACTTGGCATTATACAATAAATTTACTTTATGGTGTAAAAATGAAAACTGATGTTATAGAAAAGATAAAGTATATAGAAACAACATATTCTGTTGAAGATATTGAATATGCAGGTATCAAATTATGGCCATTTTTGCGAAATAGTATTTTTACTTTATACTATTATTCAGATGAAAAACCTGAAGCGAATGAAGCTCAGAAGAAAAATAAATTATGGCGATTATTTACAGCATTGAAAGAGACTTCTTTAACTCAAATGTTAAAGAAACAAAGTGTAATTATTTTTACTGATGATCTAGAAATTAAGAAGCATAATGATGAATATATTGATAGGATTATGCAATGTGTTTTTGCTATCGAAACAAGGCAGATACCGGTTATTGTAAAACGTTTGTCGTATAATATGCCTATTAAATATTACGTACAATCTGATCTTATTGCCGGTTTTATTGTATTATTTTCGAAATTGCTTCACTTTAAACAGAAAGCCTTTCAAGGAGAAGAGATAGTTAAAAATATTATCCATGATTTAGGTATTCAGTTTAATTATGAAAAAATTGTCCGGTTAATCATTGGTGGAATCAATTTTTATTACATATATTTTGAGTTGATAAAACCTTCTAAGATTTATGTGAATTGTTATTATGATATTATGCGAATGCCTGCGTTTTATGTTGCTAAGTTGAAACATATTCCGGTAATTGAGATGCAGCACGGGGTAATCAATAGTCATCATACCGCGTATACTTCGTTTAAAAGTTTTGATCCGAATCCCTATCCTGATTATTTATTGGTTTTTGGTGACCGATTTAAATTAGACGTTAGCGAACATATATATCATAAAAATTCAATATTTACCGTAGGCAGCTATTATATTGATTTAATGCGGCAAGAGGTAGAGATCAATAAGCATCTATTTGAAAAAAAATATGGGTTTTTAAAAGACAAAATTATTATTACTGTTGCAAGTCAGTATGACATCGATAGGGATATTCTTACATTTGTTGAGCAAGTGACTAAGTTAGATAGTCGATTGTTTTTTGTTTTTATTCCTCGGTTTGTTAAAGGTTATCACCGTAGTTATAAGAATGATAGTATTGTGATTGAAACGGAACTTAATGTCTATCAATGTATGCAAAATTCACATATAACATCCGCTGTGCTATCAACATGCGCAATAGAAAGTTTAGCTTTCGGTACTCCTGTAATCTTGATGGATATAGGCGGTTTGGCAAAGTTTGTGTATGGGGAATTTTTTAAAGGTATTGTATCGGTATTATATGTTTCTGAACCGAAAGACTTTGTAGAAAAAGTGGATCAAGCTATTCAACTCGACAGAAATATCATTCGCCGGGAAGGATCATGGTTCTTTGCGGATAATTATGAAGAAAGATTAAAAAAAGCTCTTACTATTATTGATGAAAAGAATAGGGTATCTCTAAAAACCTCAGGTGTTTAGAAATGCCTAATACTATTAGGAAGCATGATGACAAATAAAGACAGGTATCATACGTTTTGTGAACAAGAAAAAGGTGTCCCAATTTTTAATAAAGATTGGTGGCTTGATGCCGTGTGTGGTGAAGATAATTGGAATGTAGTGTTAGTAGAAAAAGGTGGCAGTATAGTCGGCGCTTTGCCTTATTGCATTGATAAAAAACTATGGTTTAATAGAATACAAATGCCATTGCTGACTCAAACATTGGGGCCGTATATAAAGTATCCTGTAAACCAAAAATATTATAAGCGTCTTTCTTGGGAAAAAGAAGTATATTCGGATTTAATTAAGCAATTACCTAACTATGATTTTTTTCAACAAAGCCTTTCTCCACAAATTACCAATTGGCTGCCGTTTTATTGGTGCGGGTTTAAACAGACAACACGCTACACGTATCGGATTAAGAATATTACGGAAGACCAATTAGAGAATGAATATGAAACTGATATAAGAAGAAGAAGAAGAAAAGCTGTTAATCTTGGTATTACTGTTGATGAGTTACATTCTGTAGATGATTTTTTTCTTTTAAATACAAAAACATTTAATCGGAAAAATATGCAGATTCCTTATTCAAAAGATATTGTTGTCCGTATTTATAATGCATGCATAATGCATAGCGCGGTGAAAATGTTTGCCGCAAAGCTGCCTGATGGGACTATTGTTGCTGCAAATTTTTTGGTTTATGATGATACTACGGTTTATTATTTGATGGGAGGAATAGACCCTACTGCAAAGGATATGGGAGGGATGGATATGGTGCAGCACCACTCTATTTTATTTGCCTTACAGTCCGGTAAAGTATTCGATTTTGAAGGAAGTATGGTTGAAAGTATTGAAAAATATTTCCGATCATTTGGAGCTGCACAAGTACCATATTTTCAAATATATCGTTGCGGTTCCCGATTATATAAATGTATGAAAAATATAAAAGATATTTTTACGTCAGTTTAATTATTTGGAAATAAATACTATGCTGAAAATAAAAATTCCTAACTTTTGTATTTCCGAAATTGAATATACCTGCTCCATTGTTTTTACCGAATGGCTTGGCATCGATTATGAAATTACACCTATGGCGCAAAATACTGTTCTTATATCTTCCGGTGATAATACATTGCGGCTTAGTGCGGACTTTTTTGTTAGAGCTTCAAATAACTGGCTTAATGAAGAAGCAATGCCGTGTTTGCCGTTAAAGAACTATAATTTGACTGAATTGAAAACGACTTTACATAATGAAATTCATATTTGCGAGGCTGAGCTTCCCGTATTGTATGGTGTGCCGAAAATAGCGGTTGACGAAAATACTATTGACTGTGATATTGATATTTTAGGCAGTATCTTTTTTATGATTTCGCGTTACGAAGAAATTGTGGTAAAAGAACGGGATAATCATAATCGTTTTTCTGCAAAATCTTCAGTCGCATATAAAGAAAGTTTTTTATTTCGTCCTATTGTAAATGAATATGTGGAACTGTTATTTGCGTTGCTTCACTATTTATTTCCGCAGCTGGAACGGAAAAAAATGCAATTTAGAATATCTCCTACGCATGATGTTGATGTTCCGTTTAGATACCTCAATGTATCTGTGCCGCGTTTTATTAAGCATATGGGAGGAGATGTTTTAAAACGTAAATCTGTACTGTTAGCTTTTGATACATTATCTCGATGGAATAAAGTTAATAATGGCAAAGTAGAAGATGATCCCTATTACACATTTGATTTTATTATGTCTGAAAGCGAAAAGCGTGACTTAAAAAGCGCATTTTACTTTTTACCTTCAAGCAGTCCTGAAATGACAATACAATATCCCGTTACATTACCTCATATGCAAGCCTTATTGCAGACTATTGATAAACGCGGTCATGAAATAGGTATTCATGGTTTTTATGGGACGTATTTAAATAGTAAAGCGTTCACAGACGATGTACAATTGCTGCGAGATACACTTGAAGTGCTTGGAATTGGTCAAGAAATAAAAGGCGGTCGGCAGCATTATCTCCAATGGCAGAATCCCGAAACTTTCGTTATTTGGGAAAATGCAGGGATGAAGTATGATTCTACATTGAGCTTTGCAGATATGCCCGGCTTTCGATGCGGTACGTGTTATGAGTATTCAGTGTATGATTGTATAACACGAAGAAAATTAAAATTGAAAGAACGCCCGCTTATTGCAATGGAGTGTTCTATAATTGCAGAGCGATATATGAATTTAGGGCTAACCGATGATGCTTTACAAGTATTTAAAAATTTAAAAGTAAAATGTAAATATTATAACGGCAATTTTGTTTTACTGTTCCACAATACAGAGTTCTTAACAGAAGCTCAGAAACAATTTTATATAGAAGTTTTAGATTGTTGATTTTTGAATTATATAAGGTAATGTATTTTATGCACATTCTTACAGTTATTGGCGCACGTCCGCAATTTGTTAAAGCAGCGGTGTTAAGTCGCTATATTAGAAACAATCCGCAGCTTGGTGTAACGGAAACAATCGTTCATACCGGTCAGCATTATGATCAAAATATGAGTGACATATTCTTTACCGAAATGGATATTCCGCGACCTGATTACAACTTACATATAGGTTCCGGTTCTCATGGGAAAATGACCGGCCTTATGCTTGAAAAGATCGAAGAATTGCTGTTAGTGCTAAAGCCGGATGCAGTGCTTGTGTACGACGATACTAATTCTACATTGGCAGGGGCTTTAGCTGCCAGTAAGCTGCACATTCCGGTTGCTCATGTGGAAGCCGGCCTGCGTTCCTATATGATGGCAATGCCGGAGGAACAAAACCGTCGTCTTACCGATCACCTTTCAACATGGCTTTTTTGTCCGACTGATACGGCTGTAGACAATCTCAAGAAAGAAGGAATTATTTCTACGAGCGGTATACCATCTGCAGATAATAAGGTTGTGTGTAAAACGGGTGATATTATGTATGATGCTTCCCTTTATTACCGTCAGAAAAGTAGTTCATTACAAACACCAAGTAATTTTATCTTGCTGACTATTCATAGGGCGGAAAACACCGATGATCCGGTGCGCTTAACAAATATTGTAAATGCTATCAACACCCTTTCGGATAGAAAATTTGTTTTCCCTGTGCATCCTCGTACAAAGAAAATACTGGCAGAGCATGGGTTACATTTTGAAAAACACGTTACACTGATTGATCCGGTCGGTTATTTGGAAATGCTGAAATATGAAGAAGCTTGTACTGCTGTGCTTACAGACTCAGGCGGTGTTCAAAAGGAAGCTTTCTTCTTTCAAAAACCGTGTATCACCATGCGCGACACTACTGAATGGGTTGAACTGGTCTCTTCCGGTTGGAATACGCTCACCGGTGCTGACACTGAAAAAATCGTATCTGCCATTCGGAATATGCATACCCCTACAGAGTATCCTCAGCTTTATGGTGATGGGCATACGGCAGAAAAGATTATCGAAGTTTTAGGGAGTTATGCGATACAGTTATGTTAGATGAAAAAATAATAGAGCAAATAATAAAAGACTGTTTTTGGGATATGAATTTTAATGTTGATGAATTGTCTAATATAATTTACGGTAATGATTTTAAAGCAAAAGCTTTTTTATTTGATAAACTTTTGTTAAACAGCACAAAGCTTTTTGCAAGTTTGAACATATTCTATAAAGAAGATCTGGAAAAACTGATAAAGGGTTATAAGCTACCTACCTTTAATAAAAATATTGCAAAGCGACGGTTAAATTTAGCAGGGACGTATTTTCTTGATTTGCCTTTAACAATTGAGGAGTTAAGTTGGACGGTGTAAGTTATAAAGAGCTGTACAGACTTCAAGATAAAGTTCTGAAAATCGTTTTTAAAACCGAAAAAGAGTTTTATTTAACCGGTGGAACATGTTTAAGCAGGTTTTATTTTGAAAAAAGATATTCTGATGATTTAGACTTTTTTGCACAAAGTTCAAATCGGTTCCATTTTGCGATAAAAAACATTTTATGTCAGCTTAAAAAAAAATTTTCGGTTATTACAGAAGTAGATTCAAAAGATTTTATTAGGTTAAAAATCAATACGATTTTACAGCTTGATTTTGTCAATGAAACGCTTCCACATTTTAAAGATGTTATTATAGTGAATGAGTATTTTATCATTGACAATCTTGATAATATTCTTAGTAATAAACTATGTGCTGTAATAGGGCGCGATAACCCTAAAGATATATTTGATATTTTTTTAATATCTAAGATGCATACGTTTTCATGGAAGGAAATACTGACGGCGGCTCATGAAAAAGCTTATTTTAGCGACGATGATTTAATTATCCGCTTAAAGACTTTTCCAAGAAACTTGTTAAAAAATATTAAATTGCTCGATAAAAATTTCTTAAATGATTTTGATGAAACGTATAAAAAAATTCTGGATGAAATAATTCGGAATGTATAAATTTACTTTCAACAGTCTATTAAACATAATTGCAGACTAAGGAGTTCAACATGTCAAATTTTGAAACAATCATAAAAAAAATTGAAAGTAATACCGAAGTTGTCGGTATTATCGGCTTAGGCTATGTCGGCTTACCTCTTGCCGTGTCTTTTGCAAAAAAAAATGTGCTGGTTTTGGGCTTTGAAAAGAGTGTGAAAAAAGCAGAAGCAGTGAATGCGGGAAAGAACTATATCGGTGATATAAAAGATGAAGACTTAATCCGTGTAGTAACGAAAACAAAAAAACTTTCCGCAACAAACGATTTCTCCCGTATTAAAGAATGCGATACGGTTATTATCTGTGTTCCGACACCGCTTGATCACTTCAAAAAGCCGGATATGAAGTTTATCGAACAGTCTTGCATAGATATTGGAAAAAATATGAAAACAGGTACTTTTATTTCGCTTGAAAGTACCACCTATCCTACGACAACGGAAGACTTTATGAAGCCCATTATCGAAAAAGCATCAGGCCTAAAAGAAGGTAAAGATTTTTGGCTGTGCTTTAGTCCGGAACGAGTTGATCCGGGTAATAAAGATTATAAGACTGATAATACGCCTAAGGTTGTTGGTGCGTTAGGTGAAGAGGCTCAGAAAATTGCGGTTGCGCTCTACAGTAAAGCAATTCAGCATCTTTATCCTGTCTCAAGTCCCCGTGTCGCAGAAATGGTAAAAATACTTGAAAATACCTATCGATTGATCAATATTTCACTTATCAATGAACTGGCTCTTTTAGCGGGGAAAATGGATATTAATATTTGGGAAGTAATAGACGCTGCAAAATCGAAACCTTACGGTTTTCAGGCTTTTTATCCCGGTCCAGGTATCGGAGGACACTGTATCCCGCTTGATCCGTTCTATCTTGAGCATATCGCAAAAGGTTTTAACTTCGATTTAACGATGATAAATACTGCCGGCAATATCAACAATCAGATGCCGCATAAGATGATGAATAAGATTATGTATGCCCTTAACCGCAAACAAAAGTCTATGAATGGCTCTACAATATTGTTCTTGGGTGTTGCCTATAAGCCGGATATTGATGATCCGAGGGAAAGTCCTGCCTTGCTCGTCATGGAAGAATGTGCTAAAAAGAGGGCAAATGTCCTGTATCATGATCCGTATATTCCTGAATGTATTGATGATAACGGAAAAAAATGGATTGGTACTGATTTAACCGATGTGCTTTTAGAAAAAGCCGATTGTGTAGTATTTACGACTAACCATTCTTGTTTTGATATTGAACACATTGTAGAGAAATCAAGTTTGGTAGTCGATTTACGCAATGCGGTAAAAACTGTCCACATTGAAGATGGAAAGGTGTTTAAACTGTAAGATGAGGTTTTTATGAAAAGAGGTTTATATCTCTGTAAACAAAATTATAATTTCGATGATATAAATGTACATGCAACCGGAATTGCTAAAAAGATTCTATCTCAGCTTAAAGTATTGAATACAAATGGGTTGGATACAAAGTTGGTAAATTATAACTTTACAGATGCATCGTATTTTAGGCGGTTGCTTTCTTTCTTTTTTACTAAACGAGTGTATATAAAAAAAATTTCTAATATTGATTTTTCTGGAATTAATTTTATTTATGTTCGTCGATTTAGCCCTACCGATAGGAATTTACTTTATTTGCTTGCTGCTATCAAAAAAGTAAATCAGAATTGTAGGATTATTTATGAAATTCCCACATATCCTTATGATGAAGAGCATACAGGAATAAAAGGTTCCATTGTACTATTTACTGATCGTTTATTTAGAAAATGTTTATATAAGTACATTAATTATATAGCTACATATTCTCATCACGATGAGATTTTTGGCGTTCCAACGATCAAAATAGTGAATGGAATAGATTGTAGTGCTATCCCTCTTGTTACCGCTAAAGCATACCATGATGATATACATTTAATTTGTGTAGCCCAATTTTCTTCATGGCATGGGTATGATAGGTTGATAGATGGATTATATGCACACTATAAAAACAATCCTGAAAAAAAAATATTTATTGATTTTGTTGGCGATGGCGATGCATTGCAACAATATCGAGACATGGTGAGTACATATAAGTTAGAACGATATGTTATATTTCATGGAATTTTAGCAGGCGATGATTTGTCTGCTGTATTTAATCAAGCTGATATGGCTGTATGCTCACTGGGGTGCCATCGTAAAGGTATCATACTTTCTAGCGAGCTAAAATCGAGGGAATATATGGCTCGTGGTTTACCTATGGTGGCATCAGCTAAAATCGACATATTAACTAATGACTATGTATATGTGCACTATGTTCCTGATGATGATAGTCCTATTGATATTGAAGCTATTTTAAGTTTTTATGATATGCTTAAATGGAGAGAACCTCGGCAGAAACAGATATATAATATTAGAGCTTTTGCAGAAAATAATTGTGATATGCATATTACAATGCGGCCGATCTTGGATAAACTTTATGATTAAAAATAGGTTTGAATTTTGTTTAAGAGGTCAAGTTATTTTCTTGTTCTTCATTGGATATTTTTTTGCTATTATAGTTGCTTTGAGACCGATCGGAGCTGATAGAGATTCATTATCGTATTTGAGTTTATTTGATGCTATTTCTGGTGGTGTTATAAATGCCGGAGAAGTAGCTTTTACCACTGATATAGGTTTTTTGTTGATAGCCAAATTATCAATCTTTTTCGGAACAGGCTTTCGAGGCCTCCTTTTGATGTATTCGTTGTTAGCTTTTACATTAAAAATTTGTGTTATTTGTAAACAAGCCCTTTATCCGTATCTTTCTTTCTATATATATATAACTGCTTTTGTACTGCTCCATGAAGCGACCCAAATTCGAGTAGCCGTTTCTATCGGTTTTTTTTTATTGTCACTTCCCTATCTTTTTAAAAAAAAATATTTCATGTATGTACTTACAATTGTTCCTGCGATACTATTTCATTATTCCGCGTTTTTTTTATTGCTTCTTCCATTGGTAGAAAGGTTAAAAATTAAGCGTGTTTTTTATTTTCTGTTTCCAGTTATATTACTTTTTCTCGTTGAGGTTGGATGGTCGCTTTTTATGCTTTTTCGAATGATTGTTCCTGTTTTGCCTTCTTTTTTATCTAGTAAAATCAATATTTATCTTACTCTATTAGCTAATAGTAATAATACGGGAGCTAATATTTATTCTTTTGCTCATATTGTAATGTTTCTTTTGTATTATTTTTTATTGTATGTTAATAAATACCTCGCTTCTGATTATGATAGATTTCTTGTAAGAATATCATTTTATGGTATATGCAGCTTCTACCTTTTTAATTTTTTACCGGTTTTTGCTGTAAGAATTTCTGGGTATTTATCTACCGTTTTAATTGTTTTATTACCGAACTCAGTATATGCTATTAAAGAAAAACACATGATGGTTTTAGGGATGTTCTTTACTTTTACTTTAGGTTTTGTGTATTATTTTTTCACGTTAATGAATCCCCTTAATTTTTCTATATAGTGGAGTTGATATTCGTTATGACTATTGGCGTTATCATTGTAACATATAATCCAGATATTAATTTGTTAGAACAAACTTTTTTTTCTATTGCTGAGCAAGTTGATGAAGTCTTATTAGTTGATAATGGATCAGAAAATTTTGATGATATAAATACAAAATTTTCTCGTCTAAGAAATTGTACCATTGCTTCTTTGTATAAAAATATGGGAATTGCATATGCTACCAATGTTGGTTTTAGATATTTTATTAAAAAGAATTTTGATTATATTGTTTTAAGTGATCAAGATAGTATATTTGCTAAGAATTACATAAAAACTTTTTATGAAGCCTTGTCTTCAGTTTTATTGGATAATATCGCTGCTTTTGCACCTTCTATATATGATGTTATATCTAATCAGCATAGACGGTTTTATTATAAAAGAAGAATATGGATTAAACAATGTTATCCAGATGCTCTTTATAGTGTTGTTTTTCAAGCGATTGCGTCAGGATTAGTAATTCGTGTGGCATATCTAAGAACTATTGGTTGTATGAATGAAGACTTATTTATCGATTCTGTGGATTTTGAATGGTGTTGGAAATTAAATTTTTATGATTATAAAATTATTGGCTGCAAAAACTTAGTTTTACAACATACTCTTGGTGACCGAGTTCGTGTGATTGGTCATAAGAAAATAAACATCCATACTAATATTCGATGTTATTATATTACACGTAATACGATATATTTGTCTTTACATACTAGATTTTTATCAGAGGTTGATAAGTTTATATTATTTTGTAAAGGATGTGCTTATCCATGGTTATTTGCCGTTTGCTCGGCTAAAAAATTTACTACATTCAAATATTGTATGAGGGGACTCTATGATGGTGTTTTAGGTAGATTAGGCTACCATACTTCGTAATATACTATGTATCGTAGTTTTGTATATGCTGCAAATGTATTATACCATAAGGGAAATTAATAAATGATAACAGCTTCAATTGTTTTATATAATACCGATATTTCTCAATTACGTAATGCAATTAATTCCTATGCGCCAAGTGCTGAGCGGATATTGTATCTGATTGATAATTCTGAGCAAGAATTTGACCTAAATAAGTTAAATATGGATTTGACTCACATACGATATATTTTTAATAATAAAAATGTAGGGTATGGCGCAGGACATAATATCGCACTGCATAAGGCAATAGATGAAAATTCTCAATACCATGTGGTTTTAAATCCTGATATTCGATTTGATTCTCGAATCCTAGATGACTTAAAAAGATTTATGAATCAGCATGGTGATACTGCTTATATATTGCCGAAAGTAATATATCCTAACGGCGAATTGCAATATTTGTGTAAGCTTTTACCAACTCCCATAGATTTATTTATTAGGCGCTTTTTACCAGCTTGGGAATTTTTGAATAATATTAATGATAGATATGTGTTGAAAAATTCAGGATACGATAAGATTATAAATCCTCCTTGCTTATCTGGATGTTTTATGTTTTTGCGCTTGGATACTATAAAACAAGGCAATATTTTTTTTGATGAACAATTTTTTATGTATCTTGAAGATTTCGACCTTATTCGTCGTTTGCACCGACTTGGAAAAACTATTTTTTATCCCTATCTCACTATTATTCATGATCATGCTCGAAGTTCGTATCGTTCAAAAAAAATGTTGAAATTACATATTATTTCGGCAATAAAGTATTTTAATAAATATGGATGGTTCTTTGATAAAGAACGAAAAATAATGAATGATAAAATTTTAAAAGAGATAGCACAATAATTCTATATGCGTTAATTATTAATACTGTTTAGGAGTAATATATGAAATCCATAATCCTTGCCGGCGGTTCCGGCACTCGTTTATATCCGCTTACGCGGGCTGTTTCCAAGCAAATATTGCCGCTTTATGATAAACCGATGATTTATTATCCGTTATCGGTGTTGATGCTTGCCGGAATTCGTGATGTCCTCATCATTTCTACGCCACGGGATATTGCTCTCTTTAAGGAACTGTTTGGAACCGGCGAGTGGCTTGGTATGCGTTTTGAATATGCAGTCCAAGATAAGCCGCGCGGTTTGGCAGATGCTTTTATTGTCGGTGAAAAATTTATCGGTGATGATCCATGTGCTTTAGTGCTCGGAGATAACATCTTTTACGGTCGGGGTTTTTCTGCAACCTTAGCTGAAGGAGTGCATTCAATAGAGCAGAATAATGGTGCTGTTATTTTCGGTTATTATGTAAAAGATCCTACTGCGTATGGTGTCGTGGAGTTTGACCAAAACGGCAAGGCAATTTCAATAGAAGAAAAACCTCAGCACCCTAAATCGCACTATGCGGTACCTGGATTGTATTTTTATGATAACGACGTTGTACAGATTGCGAAGAATGTGAAGCCGTCCGCTCGCGGTGAAATTGAAATCACCTCTGTTAATAATGCCTATCTTGCTGCCGGAAAATTAAAAGTCGAAAAGCTAGGGCGCGGAATGGCATGGCTCGATACCGGCAGTTATGACGGTTTATTGGAGGCATCAAATTTTATTGCGACTATTCAAAAACGGCAGGGTATGTATGTGTCCTGCATTGAAGAAATTGCATACTTAAAAAGCTGGATAACCAAAGAGCAGCTTTTAAAACTTGCTGAAAAGTATAAAACCGAGTACGGACAATACCTACAGTATATTGCGGAGAATTATTAATGCCTTTTACCATTGTACAATGTCCTATTGAAGAGTTCTTTTAAAAAAGAAAGCTGGAAAATCTAATTTTGTGAGATTACAATGAATAACTGTCATGGAAAAAAACTGCCGGTAGGCATACACTCATTTTCTGAGATCATTACCGGTAACTACGTCTACATTGATAAAACACAAGAAGCATATCAGTTAATCAATAATTATAAATACGTTTTTTTATCTCGCCCGCGGCGGTTCGGTAAAAGTCTCTTTTTAACCACCTTGCAAGCAATTTTTGAAGGGAAGAAGGAGCTTTTTAAAGGCTTATATATTTACGATAAATATAATTTTGAAGCCTATCCGGTTATCAGGATTCATTGGGGCGGTAATTTTACATCGGAAGTTAATTTCCAAAGTGAAGTACAATCAGCACTAACTTGGAATGCCGAATCCCTTGGTGTAATGCTTGATAAAGAATTATCACTTTCTTCTCAGTTTGATTTACTTATCAAAGAAACCTATAAAAAGTACAACAAGCGCGTTGTTATTTTAATAGACGAATACGATAAGCCGATACTGGACAATATTACCGATCCTGCAATGAGGGATTATGCACGCGATACGCTGAAAGGTTTGTATGAACATATCAAATACAACGACGAATATGTCAAATTTGCATTTCTGACCGGGGTGAGTAAATTTGCAAAGGTGAGTATTTTTTCCGGACTGAATAACCTTGTCGATATATCGTTGTATCCTCAATACGGAAATATCTGCGGGTATACGCAAACCGATCTCGAAACAAGCTTTCAGCCGTATCTGGAAGGCGCTGATATGGAAAAGGTGAAGCGCTGGTATGACGGGTATAATTTCTTAAAGGACAATGTATATAATCCGTTTGATATTCTTAACTTCTGTACGGCAGGACATTCATATAGGAATTATTGGTTCGAATCCGGAACGCCGACTTTTTTGATACGCCTGATGCAAGAAAAGCAGTTCTTTCCGCCTGATTTACAGAATATAAAAGTCGGAGAGGAAATCCTGCAATCTTTTGACATCGATAATATTGAGTTACCGGTATTATTGTATCAAGCGGGGTATCTTACGATAAAGGCAGCTGTTACGGTAAGGGAAGGACTTTATTATCAGTTGAGGATTCCGAATTTTGAAGTACAAAAATCTTTAAATGAAGAACTCCTCAATGTGGTAACGCCCTCAGTTATTGAAAAAACAAAGATGCAGGATAATCTATATTCTGCACTGGAAAATGCGGACATGGAAACGTTTAAAAACCATCTTGTGCGTGTTTTTGCGAATATTCCGTATCATAATTATTCAAGTAACTATATTGCGCAGTATGAAGGTTTTTATGCGAGTGTGATTTACACCTATCTCTATAGTTTGAACATGCCCTTTGTTGCCGAAGATTGCACCAATCAAGGGCGTATTGATATGAGCATCACCATTGAAAATAATGTCTATATTATTGAGTTTAAGATGGGTGCAGGAGACGGTATCGCACAAATAATGGAGAAAAAATACTATGAAAAATATCAAAATCAAGGTAAAGATATTTATGTCATAGGTATTAATTTTGATAGTGAAAAGAGAAATATAAGCGAATTTAAGTATGCGAAGCTATAACTTCGGTAGCTGCAATGAGATCGCTTCGGTGTAATTAAGGATACTCTATTTCGCCGTATAGAGCGGAAATGTATTGAAGAATTAAACAGGAGAATTATTAATGCCTTTTACCATTGTACAATGCCCTATTGCCGGACTTTACGAAATTCAGCCAAAAGTTTTTTCTGATAACCGCGGTTATTTTTTTGAAAGTTGGTCGCAACGCGATTTTGCTGCTGCTGGCATTGCTTATAATTTTGTGCAGGATAATCAGTCAAAGTCTTCCAAAGGAGTGCTGCGCGGGTTACATTTTCAAAAGAACTATCCGCAGGGAAAATTGGTACGGGTGTTAAGCGGAGAGGTTTTCGATGTTGCAGTTGATATTCGTAAGGGGTCTGCTACTTACGGAAAATGGTACGGGGTTCTCCTTTCTGCAGAACGGCAAAATCAGTTTTTTATTTCACCGGGATTTGCACACGGCTTTTTAGTATTGAGTGATGAAGCTGTCTTTGCGTATAAATGTACGGACTTTTATCACCCTGAAGATGAAGGTGGCATTATGTGGAACGATCCTGTAATCGGTATCGAATGGCCGAAATTAGATGTTCCCTATATATTCTCCGAAAAGGATACAAAGTACCCTGCTTTTGGAATGAAATAATAAAGCGAGAGATTTTATGATTTGGCTTATAGGTTCTAAGGGGATGCTCGCAAGCGAGGTTGCTGCGCAGCTTAACCAATATAGTATACAATGGATCGGTTCGGATAAGGAAGTTGATATTACCGATAGAACATCTGTAGAAACTTTTGCGCAACGGAACTTTGTAACCGGCGCTTTGCAGTGGATTATTAACTGTGCTGCATATACGGCAGTAGATAATGCGGAAGACGACCCTGAAACAGCCCAAAAGCTGAATGCGGATGCCCTTATCAATATTTGTGAAATTGCAAAGCAATATGGGGCACAGCTTATTCACTTTTCTACGGATTATGTGTTTGACGGTGCTTCTGCCGTTCCTTATACGGAAGCTGATCATCCGCAGCCTCAGAGTGTGTACGGTTCCACGAAGCTCCAAGGTGAACGGAATATTGTTGAACGTTTGCCGGAACATTATATCATCCGTACTGCGTGGCTCTATGGAAAAAACGGAAATAATTTTGTTTCTACCATGCTCCGTTTGATGAATGAAAAAGAGAGCCTGAAAGTGGTCAATGATCAGAGAGGATCCCCAACCTATGCCGTGGATTTGGCAAAAGCTGTACTGCAAATCATTCAGCAGAACAATCACTGTTATGGTATCTATCATTATTCAAATGAAGGAAATATCACGTGGTACGATTTTGCTTGTGAAATTTATAAACAGGGGAAAGAATTTGGACTTATTAAAAGTGATTGTGTAGTTGCCCCTTGTGCAAGTAATGAATTTCCGCAGAAAGCTCATCGTCCCTCTTTTTCTTTACTCAACAAAGAAAAAATAAAAGCAGCCTTTTCTCTTTCAATTCCGCAATGGAATGAGAGCTTAACGGCATACCTTAAGGAGTTAGTCTAAATGCGTAGTTTTCAAAATATTCTTATCACCGGCGGTGCCGGTTTTATCGGTTCAAATTTTATCCGTACCTTACTTAAAAAAGACCCTACATTTACGGGACGTATTATAAACCTTGATGCCCTTACTTATGCAGGAAATGCCGCCAGTCTTTCTGACATAGAATTCGAATTCGGCGGCGATACGGCTGCCACACGGTATATTTTTATTCACGGTAATATTTGTGATAAAGAACTTGTCAAGAGTATTTTTGAAAAATATGACATTGATACAGTTGTGCATTTTGCTGCGGAAAGCCATGTAGATCGCTCTATTTTAGGACCTGAAGTATTTTTGCAGACAAATATACTCGGAACTTTTACGCTTTTAGAAGCGGCAAAAAAAGCATGGCAAGCAAAAAACGGTTCTATGCGGGAGGATGTGCTGTTTCACCATATCAGCACGGATGAAGTATACGGTTCTCTTGGATCGGAAGGATATTTTCAAGAAACTACCCCGTATGATCCGCGCTCCCCCTATTCCGCAAGTAAGGCATCAAGCGATCATTTGGTAAAGGCGTATTTTCATACCTACGGTCTTCCGGTTACGATGTCTAATTGTTCCAATAATTACGGTCCGTTCCAATTTCCGGAAAAACTCATTCCGCTGATGATTTTGAATATGCTGGAAGGAAAACCTCTGCCGGTGTATGGCGACGGTATGCAGATACGCGACTGGATTCATGTTGAAGATCATAACCGTGCCGTACAGCTCATTATGCAAAAGGGTCGGGTAGGAGAGACCTACAATATCGGCGGCGAAAATGAATGGGCAAATATTACGCTGTTACATAAATTGATTGATATTGTTTCTAAAAAAGCAGGACTGAATAAAGAAAAGGTTATTGCTTTAATAACCCATGTAACCGATCGGCTCGGGCATGACCGGCGCTATGCTATCGATTGTACAAAGCTTAAAACAGAGCTGGGCTGGAAGCGTATGTTTGATTTTGAAACAGGACTTGCTCATACTGTTGACTGGTATTTGCAAAATAAAGGTTGGATTGAAAATGTCCGTTCCGGCGAATACCGTAAGTGGATAGAAAAGAACTATGGCGGTCGGTAAGGTAAAGGCTCAACATTCAAGAAAGTGATAAGGAGTTTACAGTGGAATATAATGAAAACAACGATTCAGACGAAATATCGTTGTTAGATTTAGCTGCCGTATTATGGCGCTGGAAATGGCTGATTATTGGGCTAACGGGTATAGTTTCAATAGGTGTTTTTACCTATGTTCTTATTGGTAAAAAAATGGATCCCCAAAAGTCATATATGCCGGATGTATACACCAGTACAGCCTTTATGCGCATACAAAGCAGTACAAGTTCTTCCGGTGGAACTTTAGCGTCGATGCTGCAGCAAAACGGTCTCGGTAATCTAGCAGGGGGGGGCAGCGATAATACGCAGCAGTTAGCGCTCTATATTGCCGGCAGTAATTCTTTTCTCGATACTATTGCAGATGAATTGCATATTGCCGAAAAATATAAGATTAAAAAATTCCTCAAAACCGAGACCCGAACCATAGTCAAGGGTTTACTTAAAGCAAAAATGGATGAAAAAAGTGGAGTGTTTTCATTAGCTGCTACGCATATTGAGCCTGAGTTTGCGCAGAAAGCTGTCTTGATTGCTGTTGAGTATTATGAAAAACGTTTTGCAGAGCTTGGTCTTGATAAAAAAGTCCACGAAAAAGAAAATTTAGAGAAAAGTTTGAAACAATCATTTGATGAAATAAAACGTTTAGAGCGGGAAGCAGGCAATTTGGAAAATAAAATAGCTCAATCAGGTGGGATGAGAGGTACCGCTCTTACGATAGAACAAATCAAGCGTGAAATTTCTATTCAAGAAAAGATATACGGGCAATTAAAAGCTCAGTATGAACTTTTGAAAGTAGAAATGGCGGGCGAAACTCCGGTATTTCAAATATTGGATATGCCCGAAGTACCCGAAAAAAAATCCGGACCGTCGCGCGCAAAAATATGTATCGTTGCTTTTGCTGCAGGATTATTCTTTTCGATTTTTCTTGCTTTCCTTTTGAATGCCGTGCAGGAGATATATCGCGATCCTGAAGTGCAGGCAAAGTTCTTACGGAAAAAGGACAAGCCACATGAAGTATAAAACTATTTTACTCGTCTGTGTATGTTTTATTGCAGCTTTTTCATTGTGTGCAGCTTCAAATTCCGATGCGGAAACTGAGTCAAAGCGATTAGCTCAACAAGCAATGGCGAATCCCGATTATCGTGTTTTGCCGGGGGATATATATCAACTTGGTTATACGATTGGGCAAAATGCTGTGAGTTATCAGATCGTTGTGGACTCAAGCGGCATTATCCGTGTTTCTAATTTGGGTTCAGTGAATACGAACGGCAAAACATTTCTCGCAGTTAAAAAACAGGTTGAAACACTGGTTTCACAAAATTATCCACTGAGTGTGGTTCAGTTTGTACTTACAGCCCCCAGTACTTTTACCGTAACGGTGAAGGGGGAAGTGAATAAAACAACAGAAGTAAAAGCCTGGGGACTTATGCGCGCATCTCAAGCTATTACCGGTCTATTAACGGATTTTGCTTCAAATCGTTATCTGTCTATTACAGGGCGTTCCGGAAAAACAATTGATTATGATCTTTTTCAGGCAATACGTTTTGGGGATCTTACTCAAGACCCGTATTTATCGCCCGGTGATGTAATCTCTATCCCACGTGTTAAGCGGCGTGTTACACTTTCCGGAGCAGTTGAGCGTCCCGGAACGTATGAATTGGCAGAAACAGAAACGCTTGCTCAGCTGATTGACGTTTACGGCAGTGGATATACCGCCGGAGCCAATAGAACACAGGTTAAAATAACCCGTACAACAAACACAGAAGATGGAAGCACGAAGTTTGATTCTTTTTTTGTTGCGCTGAGCGGTGAGCCGGATGGAAATGAGCAGCTGCAGCATTTGGATAAAGTCTATATTGATACTCAAAAAACACTGCGGCCTTTTGTGTATCTGGATATGCCGCTTGATGCAGAAACGCGAGCGGGGCTTTTAGCAGATAATCAGACAGGTAATATAAGAGGCGGTCTTTCAAATCAGACCACTGCGAGTGCAATAAATAAAGACAGTGAAGGTAAAATTGTGGCTACGACTATTCCAATTCCCTTTAATGAAGGGGATGATCTTATTTCGATCGTTCGCGAGCGGTTACCGATTTTCACTAAACCGTGGATTGATGTTACAGGAGCGTATATCTTTCGGCAAGGAAAACAGATACCGATAAATTTAAGTCCGCTATTGTTTGATCAATCCTATCACGAAATTATTCCGATCGAGGCAGAAGACCGACTGGTTGTTCCCGAGATTAAACAAACCGTAACCGTTGATGGTGCTGTAACGAATCCCGGTTCGTATCCGTATACTCCCGGTCGTAAAGCTGACTTTTATATTGCATTAGCGGGCGGTTTTGACTATCAACGGAATACCGGTGGAGCTGTGGTAATTAGGGATGTGTATGGTAAAAAGCTTACCAAGGACGATATTCTCGGTCCAAATACGATTATTACGGCAAAAAGTAATGCCTTTATGTATAATTTTAATATGTATGTACCACTCATTACGGTAACAGCAACGATTTTAACTATCATTACTTCTATCATTACCTTGACGAAGCGATAAATTTTTTATTCGTGCGGAGTGTTTAATCCCCCGATGCTCTGTGTCGGGGTGTTGATTTCTCAAGATTTTTCCTTTCTTTTTTGAGGCAATCGCTCTAAAATATTTTAGGTTGTTATCTTCCTTCTGTGCGAAATTTGAGACAAGATTTCGCACTTATATCCTTCCTCTTTAAAAATCCCGTAAAATAGTATATGCTTTCCTCATGAACAATACGAAGGGCGACAGCGATTTCCTCTTTGCGCTTGATTATATATTGAATAAAGCGAATATACGCGAAATCGATGCATTTGCTGCAGCAATTGAACGTCGGCAAGGTCAGCTTGAGGGAGCGTTAAACGGTAACTTCCCGTTTACTCCGGAAGAAGCAGCCAAGAAAATGTCGGAATCGATCTATGCTTCTATTGATGCTAGTATGGATGGCGTTCGGCATACTTTTCGGAATTACGCCACCGATATTTTGCAAAAAGAAGCGCCTGAGCTTTCCAAGGATCAGATCGTCGATCTGGTTGATTCATGGATTCCTCAATCAAGCAGTCAACGTGGAAAAAGCCGCCGCGCTTCTTTAGCAAAGAACGGTTCGGTACAAGGTGTTCCTGCCGATCTGTTATACGAAATGGTTATACAGTTTGTTTCGTACAGTTTGGGCGAAATGCCGGTTGACACACAGCGCAGTCTTACCGCTGCAATGCATGATTGGACGGGTTCTTATTGGCGGCGCTTTCCTACCGGTATAAAGCAGGAGATAAAAGCTTTTTTGAATGGGGAGACAACATCCGGAGAGTTCCAAGGTCATCTGCGCGAGATGTTGGGGCTAGCATAAGGAGATTTGTATGCAGAAAAACGAACAGCCGTTTGAGGCGTGGACCGGATATTATAAAATAGAATATCTTGATGAAGAACCTAAAGTAACGGAAAAAGAGCTCTTTGATACGGTATTTGCCAAGTTGGAAAAAATACAAAAGCAAGTTATGCTTGAAAAAATTAAAAAGGCGGAGGCTCAGCTCATAATACTGGAAGATGAACTAAGCGTATTTTTAGCAAAAGGTGGACTGTAAATTATGATAGACCTATTCCTCCGGTAGATGATGATGAAGTCGATGGTAAGTATAATGAGCATGCAGGAGGATTTCATATGCTTAAATTATCGACATTGGTTCGCCTGGCTTTGGAAAAAAATCTGAAAAAATCACTGGAAACACCAGAAATCATCGATATTCTTAAGGCAAAGCATAATATCAGTGAAGGTGAGGCAAGGAATCTAATTGCATCGGAAATTAAGGATACTGTTAAAAAGTATCTGGATAATTTTCCCCCATTTGCGGATAACTTCAAAAATCTTAATGACTGGGATGTTTATATTTCTTTTGGTAAATATTTTCTTAGTGGAGGTATGTTTCCTAACGAGATATGGCGTAATACTTATAAGGTTACCGGTCAAGATGCAGAAGATTTCTGGAAAAAATGTTGGGAGTAATCTAATTTATTCGTGTGGTTTAGTACCTGCCGTTGCGCAGCTCAGCAGCGTGTTTCCTCTGCAAACACGCTGCTGAGCCGAGAACCAGTGCCATCCGTGGCAAGTTCAAAAATTGACCTCCTTGTCAATTTTTGAACGCGAGTTTTTGCTGCGCAAAAACATCGCTACTGCTTATAACCACGGACATCCTTGTCCGTTCCGATACGTTGAGGATACTTTTTTACCGTATGACGCAGTAGATATGTCGTATATTTCAAAAGGAGCCCAATCTTTTAATCTCTTCGATCTTGTCGCGAATGACCGCCGCCTCTTCAAACACTTTCTACTTCTTCTTGGCTGAGACCGGTCATTGTACAAATTTCGCCAATCGAGTAATTATGTATACGCATAAGTTTTGCCGTTTCAAGCTTTGTTTGGTACGCTCCATCGGAAAATCCTTGTTTAATACCCTGTTTAATACCCTGTTCAATGCCTTGCTCAATACCTTGCTCAATACCCTCGGCAAAGGCTATTCTGCCCGCTTCTGCTCGCTGTACCGCAATGTCCGTATCATAGTCGTATTCTGCTACTAGCATATTAATTACCTCCCGTGATTTTCTTTGTAAGTATTCCTTTAAGATACCTTTTTCTATACATATTTTTACCGCATTCGTAAAGCCGTTTTCAGGGTCGAGTTGTGTTTGTATGCGTACTTCTTCTACAAACAAACTGTATTCATCTAAAGTTCTGCAACAGCTTAATATTTGTGCTCCCTTCCTCGTATTTATATTATAGACCTTTACGATAAGTTCCAGCGGCAGGGCATCCGATTTTGTCATAAATGCATCTGAAAGCTTTAAAATTGTAGTTTCAGGGTAGTCTTCCATCCCATTGTAAAAGACGTAAAATTCCGGTGTAGGTATTTTTGACAGCTTTCTTAAGTATCTGTCTGTCGGAGTTTGCAGCTTTTCGTAGAGCCGCGCGATATATTGTAAAAAGCGTATCGGCATATTTTCATTGATAGTAGACTGATGCTCCGCAAGAACAACAATCTTATTGTCTACAAGGCAAGATATATCGTTGATAATATTCATGTACATGACATTATCAAGCCGTATGTTTTCTACCGGACATGAAAGCTGTAAATTAGTATTATGTAAGGCATTATACAACGACAAGAAGTTTTCTTTTGCCTTTTCGTCTTCGCTGAAAAGGTCGACAAACACCGAGTCTTTGTACCTGCGGTTGTGCTTTGGCATAGCGTACCTCACTTGTACGTTATTATACCATACTTACCACAATTTTATAACCTCTCTAATCAGAACGTCCTCGTCCATCCGAGGACGTTCTGATACGTTGAGGACACTTTTTTACCGTATGACGCAGTAGATATGTCGTATATTTTTGAACCAGGCTTTTGAAAATAGACGCCACAGATGCTAGGAGCGTACAAAAAACATCCGCAGGCGTACTTTTTGTACGTCGAGGACTGTTTTTTGTTAAGCGACAACGCAGATATACCGTATATTTCAAAAGGAGCCCAATCTTTTAATCTCTTCAATCTTGTCGCGAATGACCGCCGCTTCTTCAAAGAGGAGCATGTCGGCATATTCTGCCATCTGCGCTTCGAGCTTTTTGATAAGCTTTTTACGGTCGGCGGGGTTCAAAATATTAAAGCTGTTGACGAGCGGTTCCGTTTCGGTACGGGCGGCTTCTTTTTTGATTTCCGCTTCGCGTACCAGAATATCCTCGATGGATTTTTTAATAGTCTTGGGCGTAATGCCATGCGCCTCGTTATATGCTTGCTGGATTGAACGGCGGCGGGTTGTTTCTTCTATGGTTTCCTTCATCGCATCGCTGATGCGGTCGGCATACATCACCACGCTGCCGTTGGCATTACGCGCCGCCCGCCCGACAATCTGTACGAGGCTGGTGGTTGAACGCAAAAAGCCGATTTTATCCGCATCGAGGATACCGATAAACGATACTTCCGGCAGGTCGATACCTTCCCGCAGAAGGTTAATTCCGATCAGCACATCGAACTCACCCGCCCTCAAGCCCTTGAGGATTTCTACCCGCTCGATGGTTTCCACTTCGCTGTGAATGTACTTTACCTTTAAGCCCAGACCGGTGAGGTAGTCGGTAAGGTCTTCCGCCATCTTCTTGGTAAGCGTGAGAATGAGACTCCTCTCATCCTTTACGATACGTTTTTTCACCTCACCGTAGATATGCTCCATCTGCCCCTCACTCGGATGAATTTCGATGAGCGGGTCTAACAAACCGGTCGGGCGGATGAGCTGCTCAACAACGCGGGTGGAATACTGCAGCTCTTTGGGGCCGGGCGTTGCGGAAACAAATATTGCCTGATTGAGCATCTGCTCAAACTCTTTCATTTTGAGCGGGCGGTTATCCAGTGCGCAGGGGAGCCGGAAGCCGAAGTCCACAAGGTTCTGCTTACGGCTGCGGTCGCCTTCGTACATCGCGCCGATTTGCGGAAAGGTTACATGGCTTTCGTCCATAAAAAGGAGAAAGTCTTTGGGAAAGTAATGCAAAAGCGTTGCAGGCGGCTCCCCGGGCTTGCGGTTTGCAATCGGCGCAGAGTAGTTTTCTATCCCCGGACAATAGCCCATCTCGGAGAGCATTTCGATGTCGTATTCGGTACGGGTTTTCAGCCGTTCCGCCTCCAAGAGCTTTCCCTGCGTCTTGAGTGTTTCCAAACGGGTATCAAGCTCTTGTTTAATCCGCTCGATAGCATTAGGTATCGCATTCTCCGGCATAACAAAGTGCTTTGCAGGATAAATCGAAAGCTCTTCGTATTCTTGGCTCACATCTCCGGTCAGCGGATTAAAGCGGCGGATACGCACAATCTCTTCCCAGTCAAACTCAATGCGGTAGGCTTCTTCCATATACGCAGGGAATACTTCCATCACATCGCCCTTGACACGGAACCGACCGCGCTCCAACACCGCATCGTTCCGCTCATATTGCAGACTGATCAGCTGCTTTTTGAGTTTTCCGGGATCAATGGTCTGTCCTTTTTCTATGGTGATGCGTAAATCGCGCCACGATTCGGGCAAGCCCAAACCGTAGATGCAGGATACCGTCGACACAACGATAACATCCCGCCGCTCCATCAAACTGAATGTTGCCGAAAGCCGGAGCCGGTCTATTTCGTCGTTGATAGAAGCATCTTTTTCGATATAAAGGTCCCGCGCCGGGACGTAGGCTTCCGGCTGGTAGTAATCGTAGTATGAAACAAAGTATTCAACGGCATTTTCCGGGAAAAAGCCTTTGAACTCGCGGTAAAGCTGCGCCGCAAGCGTTTTGTTGTGGCTGATAATCAGCGTCGGCTTTTGTACCGCCTGAATGATATTCGCCATCGTAAAGGTTTTACCCGAACCGGTGACGCCTTTGAGCGTTTGAAACCGATCGCCTGCCAGTATACCGTCCGCAAGCTGCCGTATTGCATCCCCTTGGTCTCCGGCAGGCTGATAATCCGCCATGAGTTTAAACTGCTTCATAATGGAAGAAGTGTACCTTATTACGCACGGTTTGTGTAGAAGGAAAATATAATATAGTCCTAGCGGAGAACGGGTGAGGGGTGGTACAAGCGCGTGCCCTGCAGCAACCGCCTATTCCGCTGTATTTGCGCCTACCGTTTCGGTGTAAACCTCTTTGTTGAGTACTTCCAGCGACAGCTTTGTTCCTTCCGGAACGGTGTATGGTACTGAACATGCGCCGCCCGGATGCCGGAATGAGGTAAGGAGATCTTTATCCCCGTTGGGATACGCTGCATAGAGCGAAACGGTAAAGGGATAGGGAAACTCTGCCAGTGTTGTTTTAAGGATGCCGGACACCATACCGTTTGCCGATTCCGGTAGGGAAACGGTCAGTGTTACCGGAGAAAATACCGGAACTTCACTCTGTGCTGCGGCACTTTGCTGTTGTACGGTAATATCCGTTCCCGTGGCGCTGCCTGCGGTAAAAGCAAAGGTTACCGCAGCTCTTTGCATTACCTGATATATTTTTTTAAGATCGGCGCCGGTCATATCGGGAACTTGGGTTGTTTCCGTTTGCGTTCCCTTGCTTACCACAAAGGTCAGCTCCATATTATTTGAAATCGGTGTTCCCGCTGCGGGTTCCTGCTCAAGGATGGTGCCTGCAGGTTCGGCGCTGTATTTCGTCAAATACGGCTGTTTAATCCGGATGTATTGACGGCTGCCGGAAGTAAACAACTCCCGTATCCGGTTTTGTACATCTTCGATATTTTCTCCGATATAATTCTGTACCGTATCGATAACAGTCCCTTGGCTTACCACCAGCTCGATCCGCTTGCCTCCTTTGACGATAGCTCCCGGGCTGGGATCCTGTTCAAGGATAAGCCCTTTTTCGTCCGCTTTTTGAGAATAGCGGAGCTGAATGCGCGGATAGAGCTCACGCGCCTGCAAATCGAGCAGCGCTTCGGGTAAATCTTTACCGACAACATTCGGCACCATCACCTGTTCGGCACTTTTTAACGAAATAAAAAAGACCAGCGTCGAAACCGCAACAAAAACGATGAGCATCACCAACGATGTAATAACAATTGTTTTTCCGTTTCCGCTGATATCATCAGCAATATCACCTATACCCATAGTTAATCCTTAGATTTATGTTTCAGGAAGAGACCGGAGCGTTGTTCCGATAAAACCGGTTGCTCCGTTTAAAAAATCCTTCCATTGCATTGCTTTTTTGGTTTCTTTTTGGAGTATCTGAACCGCTAAAATACCCTTTCCCGTTTGTATCAAGACGCCTTCCCGTTTATCAATGCCGAGTACCAGTCCCGGCGTTTCGGGAGATTCCGCCGCTGCGTTCCCCGCATACGGATGAGCCTGTGTAATAGAAAGTTTTGAGCCAACCCAATAGGTAAAGGCTCCCGGCCACGGGGTGTAGGCGCGTATTTTCCGGTCTATTGCGGCAGCATTGTCCTGCCAGTTCAGTAATCCGCTGTCTTTTTGTATCAGAGTACAGTACGATGCCGTTTCATGATGTTGCGGCGTTGCAGTGACGGAACCTGTTTCTACCATTTTAAGCGCTTGCACGATGAGCAAAGCGCCGAGTTCTGCACAGCGGGTTAACAGTGTTTCGGTCGTATCGGACGATTCAACCGGCAGTTCTTTTTGAATGATGATGTCTCCCGCATCCATTTCCTGCGCCATATACTGAACGGTTACACCGGTTATGCTGTCTCCTGCAAGGATTGCTGCGGGTACCGGACTCGGGCCTCGCCAGTGGGGCAGCAGGGATGGATGAATATTGAGCGCGTGTTTGGGAAAGAGCGCCAGCGCCTTGGGGCCGAAAATCTTTCCATAGGCAAAACATACCATTATATCGGGTCTGAGCGCTGCTACGGCTTCGCGGAAGTCCGCATTTAGTTTTTCGGGCGTCAGTACCGGTACCTCCTGAGCGATAACGCCGTGTTCTTTTAGTTCGGCAACCGCCTGCGCTATAGCAGAGTCCGCATATTTTTTACCGCGTCCGACACGGGCGGGCGGAGCGGTCAGCACACCGGCAAGAGGATATGCCTTTGCGATTGCCTGCAATGCCGGAATTGCACAATCGGGAGTCCCGGCGAAAAAAACATTCATTATGCACGCGCCCGCTTTTTTGCTTCGCGCTGTTTTTTGCGCTCTTGCTGTTGAGTGAACTTTGCAACGAGGCTATCCCGTTCTTTTTCGGATAACCGATCGATGAAAAGGACGCCTTCAAGGTGATCATACTCATGTTGGATAACCCGCGCGAGTAAACCGGTTGCTTCTATCGTCCTACGCCGTCCATTCATATCCTGATATTGCACGGTTACGGCTTCGGGGCGGATAACATCCGCATACATTTTAGGGATGCTTAAACAGCCTTCTTCGTAGCTGCATTGCTTTTCCGAAGTACCGACAATGAGCGGATTGATAAACACCCGTTCAACGCCGTCATCGATTTTTACGATAAAAAGTCTTATGTTTTTTCCTATCTGAGGCGCCGCCAAACCGATACCCTTATCAGTATCCATCGTTATAAACATTTCCCGTATCAATTCATGCAAGGTTTCATCGATATGTTCTACCGGCTTTGAGGGCTGCCGGAGCGTTTCTTCACCTAAATACAGTACCTTCATTGCGCATCATAGTACAAAATTTATGCGGTGCGGTCAATGTGTTTGCAAGGCACACGCATCTATCAACGGCTACTTGACTTTTTTGGGCTTATCTGGCATCATCCTTGGCATTCACGGTGGGTGTAGTTCAGTGGTAGAGCGCCAGATTGTGGATCTGGTTGTCGTGGGTTCGAACCCCATCACCCACCCTTTTACGTTTGTGCTCAATGGGCAGATGTTTATACATTAGTCTGTTTTGGGCATAACGGAAAATGCGCCTGTAGCTCAGCTGGATAGAGCAACGGACTTCGAATCCGTAGGTCGCACGTTCGAGCCGTGTCGGGCGCATTTTTTTACCTATTCACTTTTTTTAAACAATTCCTGTTACTCTTCAATAGACAAATCTTTTACATACAACAGTCCCATCCGCTTAAATCCGTTCCGTTCAAGTTCCGTAATAAAATGGGACGGCGTGCAAAAGTCGGCAAATAACAGCGTAGCAGCTAAGGGTGCGCTGTAGACGCAGGCACGCTGTAAAAGCGCCTTGCCGAGTCCAAGCCCCCGATACTCAGGCAATACCCGTAAGAACGGAATACAAAAACTTTCATTAAATGGAAATGCAACGATGGAGCACACCCCACACAGTCCATTCTCGTTCGACGCAGTGATATATGCGGCATTATGCTGAGTTGTGCCGTGCTTTTGTTCAGCGGCGGCGCATACATTTGCGTCAAAAAATGATGTGTACCCGAGCATCCTAGCCGCCTCAAAGGCCGCCCTTTCATCGAAATCATCAAAGGATAGTATCTTATCGCCGTCGTCGGAAGTTTCTTCCGTTTTACGGATAAAATTTTGCAAAAGTTCGCGATTCAATGCATCGTGTTTTTCAATTTGAAATATAAAATCTTCCTGTAAAAGTTGAGGGTCTGTTTCATCTTCAAAACCGATTTTTTCCAACCCCCAGATCATCCTGAGTTCATTGTACCATTCGTAAACGGCAGCTTTCATTTGCTGATCCTTGAAGCGGTACCATTCGCGCTCGACGGTAGGTGCGGTTTTTAGCACTTCTTTATACCGGCGGAACACTCCTTTCCGCTGACCGAGGGCATTCAGCAGCGCTTCTCTCAGCAGAGGGTTGTGTACCCGCGTCGTAAACTGTTCCATTACACGGAAGCCTTGGGCAGAAGTCCATTCAGGGAGATCATAATAACGTTGATCATCGATAGTCGTCTCATAATCATCGTCAATCTCATCCATGTCGACACAGATACCTTCAAGCGCATCGAACGAAAGAATTTGATCCTGATTTTCCATCGAAAACATAATATCATCGATTATTTCAGGTGATAAAATAAATGTCATACCATTTGATTATATCATAAAATAAGTGTAAAATGTATGTCTATTATAAATTATCCATAACAATATGGGAGGTCGTATATGAGCGATATTGTGTATATTGAAGGACGTGAGATTCTCGATTCCCGCGGAAATCCTACCGTTGAAGTTGATGTTGCGTTGAGCGACGGCAGTTTCGGCCGCGCCTGTGTTCCGTCGGGAGCATCTACCGGAGAGTTTGAAGCGCTTGAGATGCGCGACGGTGATGCGAAACGCTACGGCGGCAAGGGTGTGTTAAAGGCTGTCGATAATGTGAATACCGTTATTGCAGAAGAGCTTGAAGGAATGGATGCCTTGGAGCAGGCTGAAATCGATCAGACTATGCTCAATCTGGATGGCACACCGAACAAATCGAAACTCGGCGCTAATGCGATGCTCGGTGTTTCTATGGCGGTTGCACGCGCTGCCGCCGACTATGTCGGTTTACCGCTGTACCGCTACTTGGGCGGCGCACATACGCTGCAAATGCCGGTACCGATGGCAAACATTATCAACGGCGGCAAGCATTCCGACAACAAAATCGACTTTCAGGAATACATGGTGATGCCGATCGGCGCCGAGTCTATCCACGAAGCTGTGCGCATGACTGCGGAAGTGTTCCATGCGTTAAAGAGCCTTTTAAAGGCGGACGGCAAGGCAACCTCCGTCGGCGATGAAGGAGGTTTTGCTCCGGATATCGATAACGAAGCAGCGTTGGAATATATTATGAAGGCAATCAATAAGGCAGGTTACAAGCCGCGCACCGATATTGCCATCGCGCTTGACTGCGCTTCTTCCGAATTGTTCGATGAAGGCGGACGCAAGGGCTATAAATTCTGGAAGTCCAATCCCGACAAGCTGTTCACTGCGGATGAGATGATCGAAATCTACAAAAAGTGGATTAACACCTATCCGATTGTTTCTATCGAAGACCCGCTCGATCAAAATGATTGGGAAGGCTATGCCCGCCTGACCAAAGAACTCGGCAGCAAAATTCAGATTGTCGGCGACGACTTCTTTGTTACCAACACCGAACGGCTGCAGCGCGGTATTAAAGAAAAGGCCTGTAACTCCATTCTGATTAAGCTCAATCAGATCGGTACGGTTACCGAAACCATCGATGCGGTACGCATGGCGCAGAATGCGGGGTACACTGCCGTTATCTCCCACCGCTCAGGTGAAACCGAGGATGCGTTTATCGCCGACCTCGCCGTTGCCGTAGAAGCGGGACAAATCAAAACCGGTTCGATGAGCCGCAGCGACCGTATTGCAAAGTACAATCAGCTGATTCGCATCGAAGAAGAACTCGGCTGCCAAGCCCGCTATGCAGGCGCCGCAACCTTCGCACGCTACGGGTTTTAAGCAGTTATAGGCGGATATTTCTAAGCAGTTCCAAGCGGATATTCGGAAGTTCTTTTTCTAAATGAAAAACGAGTCCGATGTCCGCATGCTGATTTAATATTTTTAATTATATATTCATAATTAAAAATGATAGTAATTACCCATTACAAATTACCAATTACTAATTGATTTATAGGAGGATTTATTTATGAAACAGATTATTGCAACAGATAAGGCGCCGGCCGCAATCGGACCGTACTCACAGGGAACAGCCGCAAACGGCTTGATTTTCACCTCCGGTCAGCTGCCGATTGATCCCGCTACGGGCGCTTTTGTTCCGGGCGGTATTGCCGAACAAACCCGTCAATCGCTGATGAACCTGAAAGCGGTGCTCGAAGCCGGCGGCAGCAGTTTGGATAAGGTGCTTAAAACAACCGTGTTTTTAAGCGATATGAACAATTTTGCGGAAATGAACAAAGTGTACAGCGAGGTATTCGGTACCGGAAACTATCCGGGGCGCTCCGCTGTAGAAGTTGCCCGCCTGCCGAAAGACGGACTGGTCGAAATTGAGGCAATCGCTCTTGCGTAAGTCGATGTTGGCGCTGCCGCTTGCAGCAGCGCTTGTTTTTTCCGCTTGTACAAAACAAAAGACGGAAACCGAAGTCCCCCCAGCGCAAGAAAGCGCATCGGCGGTGCCGGTTGAAGAGCCGTCTGTCAATCATTGGAAATATTTTTCCGTTGACGGCAACGGTTCTGTGCAATTAAAAAATGCCGATGCTGTTTCCGAAATACCTGCTGCGGCGTTTAAACCGTGGACGGAGGCGGTTCGCGTTGCCGATTTCGGTTTAAATCAGGGGGATACCGTCTTTTTAATCAATAAGTGCGGGCTGTATCCGATTCACTCCTTACAAGCAGGCGCATCGCTTTCTCTTGGGCATGAGCTTTTTTCACACGCCACCGCGGGGGATCTGTATACAGTGGACGGACAGTATTTTATCCGTATCTATCAAAATTCGATCTTTTCATCGCGCGGCACATCAGAAAATACGCACTTCTTGTTACGTACTGACCCTGAATGCAAAGTCTATACGCCCGTAGCCGATGTAACAAATCTGCATTTACCTAAGGAAGCGCAGTGTAAATCGCTTGAGCAGGTAGGCGGGCAATGGTATGCAAGTTTTAAGGCTGATAGCGGAGCGGATATTTCCTTCTCGTATGTAAAATGCAGCAATTTTGCCGTCTTTATGCAGAATGATGCCTATAACCATATCAAACAACTATCTGCAGAAGAATTTAGAGCAGCCTGCGAACCGCCGCTTTACAACCGGATGCCTGATATGCTCAAAGAATTGGCGGACATAATCGAAAGTGATAGGGATTTGTACTTGAAAGTATTCACCGAAGGTGCGTCGGATAGTACGATTTTCTTTAAACCTGCACGGGATCAAACAAACGATACTATGGAAGAGCGGGTACCGGTAACCGTTTATGCAGTTCAGTATCCCCAAAGAGACGGTAAGCAGAATGCCGCAATCCTATTACCTAATGGGACGTTGCTGCTTAATACCGGCGATAACAGCATACAGAAACTGCATTTACCGTCTTTGCCGGAAAACTTTATCTATACCGCGTTTTCTATCTCGGCTACGGAGATTACCGTCGCTTGGGAAGAATCGGTATTCTACGAAGTCGGACGCACAGGCATCTTTACCGCCGAGCTGGGTGAATTAGGCTTATAACCAAAAAATATGCGGAGACATCCTCTGGGCGCGCCGGATTAAATGCGTTCATCGCTTTAATCAGCGTTTCCAGAGATGTGTTCCGAGGTATCATCCTTTCGGCTGTCTGATTTGTGTAAGGCTTTAATCCCTCTATGTTTTGCCTCGGGGTTGTTGATAATAAAGGGAAGGCTGAGCAGCAGCTCGTCGATGCTTGTGATAAGATGGCGGGGGCGTATCCTGTCTTTAAACTCAAGCAACTGTTTAAATATGTAAAGGGATTCGTCAAGTACGACGCCAAGCGTCCCCGGAAATCGGATACGCACCTGCAGTGTCCATCGTGAAAGAAAGATCATCGCTTGCAGAATAACGGCTTTTTCCGAACCGTTCAGCAATGCTCCGCTTGTAAGAGAGAACCTTCCAATCGAGAAAAGCTCTCTCCCCACCGGAATAAAAAGATGGCAGATGATAATACCCACCGTTGAAATACAGAGCGGTATCCAATATATTTTTTGTTTTTCCGCAAGGCAAAGTAAAAAGCCGGCGAAAAAAATGACTGCCTTTGCCGGTAAGCCCGGTATAAATAAGAGTGCAATTAGCAAGGTAAAGCCGGTTATCAGCCGGATCCACGGATAAGCGGCAGGGTTCGTATTGTCAGGCAACTGCACGTATAGCGGAGAATCGGCGTCCCGTACATGAGCATACCATTCGGATTCCGCTTCAAAGGTTTCGCAAAAAATACCGAGGATCAAGGACGTTACCGCACCGATAAAGAGAAACGGCGGTATCATATAGAGAATCCCTTCTCCGAAGATACAGAAACGACCGATAAAAAGTTGTATGCAGTTCGATACAAAAGCCCCTGCCATACTGATTCCGGCGAGCGATAGCACCTTACGTGGAATCTTATGTAAGGCGTACATCACAAGTGCGGAACCGATTGTTCCTGCTGCCGAAAACAGGATAAGATAAGAAAAGAGCGTTCCGCTGATAAAAGCTTGTCCGAGAATTTTTATTGCCGTCAGCAATAAAAACGCCGGAAACGACAGTACATCAAGCGCCAGCATCAGCGGAACATTTGCAAGTCCTATCCGCAAAAACGGCAGCGGCTTGGGAATAACAAACTCAATAGCCGAAAGGAAAAAGCACAAGGCGCCGAAAACCGGTACCAACGCATCCTGTTTTTTATTCATAGTACAACCGGCTTAATGGCAGCCTGAACACCCGCCGCAGCCGCCTTCACCTGTACCGCAGCTGCTTCCGCATCCGCCTGCGAAGGATTGTTGAACTTCTTCAAGCTCTTCGGGGGTAGCATCTCGTACACCGGCAACCTTTATATCAAAGTGTAAGGTCTTTCCGGCAAGCGGATGGTTGGCATCCAGCGTGATAATATCGCCGTCAATACCGGTTATTACCACATGGTGACCGCTTGTTTCAAACTCCATGCCGACTTCCAGCTGTGTGTCGGGCGGAAACTGTGCACGGCTTACCTCAAAGACGGCGCGCGGATCGATTTCGCCGTAAGCTTGCTGAGGCGCTACCGTAAGCGAAAAGCTTTCTCCGGCTTCTCGCCCTTCAAGCGCTTTTTCCAAGCCGGGAATAAGCTGCCGATAACCGTGAACATAGTCTAGCGGTCCCATCTGTTCCGATGAATCTAAAACCTTTTGATCATCATCCTTTAAGGTATACTCAAGTGTAACCAAACAATCATCTGCAATTTTCATGCTGACTATGATACCGATTTTCCTACTTTCGGGCAAGGCAAAAGTTCAAATGCGGGGGGCTTCTTTTTGTGCGAAATTTTGTACTTCTTTTCGCACCCTTGACCTCTGTAGACCGTTTATGCTATATTTCGAAATCAACCGTTTAGTTTTGATGATATGCACCCGTTCATATATCATCATACAAAAATATTGGGAATCTTTAAAAACTTCAGTTTTTAAAGATTTTCCTTAAATCCTTTTGCGATGTTTTTAGATAAGTCATATCAATAAATAAAAAGACTTATCTAAAAACTCGTCGGGCAGCTCTAAAAATCTAACCAAGTTTTTAGAGCTGCCCATATAAAATAAGCGGAACTATTTATCCTTTTAATGATAGATGCTTCCGTGGAAATGTAAACAGAGGTTTTTATGTACGCACTTTTTGAATATAAAGGCAAACAGTATAAGGCTGAACAAGGTTCCAAGATTCTGGTAGATAAGATCAATGAACCAAAGGGAACGGCTATCGATATCGATACCGTTTTGCTGGTTAACAATGACGGTAAAGTGTCTGTTGGAGCTCCCTACGTTGCGGGCGCGAAAATTTCGGCAACGGTTGAAGAGAGTATGCGTGATAAGAAAGTGATTGTATACAAGTACAAGAGCAAGAAAGACTATCACCGCACAATCGGGCATCGCCAGCACTACACCTATTTAACGGTTAATTCGATTACCGGGGTGTAAGCGCGGAATGATACAAGTCCTTTTGGAGCTTGATGAAAAGGGACATCTCCTTTCCGTTGAAGCTTCCGGCCATGCGAATAGCGGCATTAAAGGACATGATATTGTGTGTGCAGCCGTAACGATCCTTTTAAGGACGACTGTACAAGCGCTCGGTTCCGTGCAAGCTGATGTCAGTGCGGAACAGCGCGGTTCGCTTTCCTTTCGGGTACTCAGCTATGACGAAACGCAAAGCGAAAAATTACGGTATGCAGCGGAATTTTTATGGCTTGGGATAACTTCTTTACAGGAAGAATATCCGCAAGCGGTTCAATGCAAAAAGATACAGCGGGGATGGCGAAAAGGTAACTGACTTTTAAGTCATACCCTAATATGAGGAGGCTACTATGGCACGGAAACGAGGCGGAAGCGGTGCAAAAAACGGACGAGATTCAAACCCGAAATATTTGGGCGTTAAGGTATACGGCGGGCAGACGGTAAAAGCCGGTTCTATTTTAGTACGTCAGCGCGGAACTCCTATCCATCCGGGCGATAATGTCGGCCGCGGCAAGGATGATACCTTATTTGCAACTGTAGACGGTACGGTTGTGTATCATCACCGCAATGGCAGACATTTAGCATCTGTAACGCAAGCGTAGGGATGGACGAGCGGTTAATTCCGCAATGATATTGGCAACTCTAAAAATCTAACCGAGTTTTTAGAGCTGCTCTGTTGTAAGCCGGCTCTCATGCCGGCTTTTTTTTCGAGAAGGAAACAAGGCGATGATTCAATTTGCGGATGAAGCTTTAATCGAAGTTTCATCGGGAAAGGGCGGAAACGGCTGTATTGCGTTCCGGCGGGAAAAATACGTACCTAAAGGCGGCCCGGCAGGCGGCGACGGCGGGCGCGGCGGCGATGTGCTGTTTGAGATTAAGCGGAATATGCGCACGCTTGTGCATTTACGCCATAAGCGTGTATTCCGGGCAAAAAACGGCTTGGATGGGCAAGGTTCAAAACGATTCGGTGCAAAGGGCGCCGACTGTATTATTCCGCTCCCGCCGGGCTGTATTATTAAAGATGCCGATACCGATGAGCTTGTCTACGATTTCGGCGACCGGACTGAGGGGCTTATCCCTTTCTTGACCGGCGGTAACGGCGGCTGGGGGAATTGTCATTTTAAAACCTCCACCAATCAAGCGCCGCGCACCGCTTTGCCGGGGCAGGAGGGCAAGACCCGACGGCTTAAAATTGAGTTGAATATCATCGCCGATATCGGACTTGTCGGCTTTCCTAATGCCGGTAAGTCCTCTCTGTTGGATTACTTTACCAATGCCCGCCCTAAGATTGCGCCCTATCCGTTTACTACCAAAATACCGAACCTCGGCGTACTCCGTATCGATGAGGAACAAGATATTATCATCGCGGATATACCGGGGATATTGGAGGGCGCTTCGGAGGGGATCGGACTCGGTATTCGCTTTTTAAAGCATATTTCGCGGACGGCGGGGTTGGCCTTTTTGATCGACCTTTCCGATGAAAACTACTTAACCGCGTATGATACCCTCTGCGGAGAGCTTGCAGCCTATTCGGAAGAATTGGCTGCAAAAAAACGGATTGTTATCGCAACCAAGCTCGACCTTGAGGGAACAAAAGAACGGCTCAAAACCCTGCGGGAAAAACTTTCCGATGTGCCCGTACTCGGTATTTCGGTGTTTAACCGCTGGGGATTGGACGAAGTCCGCGATGCGTTTGCGGCGCTGGTAGAAGAGCTTGCCGTTGCAGATGCAGGCAAGAGTTCCGAAGCAGCGGCGGAGAGAATATCCGGTACTGTTCCATCCGGCGGAGCTGTATACGGCGGCGCATTCGGCAACACTCCAGTCGGCACGGCATCCGGTGTCGATTTAGGCGATGATGTTACCGCCCAAGGTTTATGGGCAGGTACGGCTGCGGCGGACAACAACTTTATGTATGCGGAGCTGGAAGCGCCCGTTTACGTGCAGCAAGAAGGTTTCGGCGCAACGGTGAGTTTAAGCCGCAAGCGGAAGGGTAAAAAATGAGGCTCGCCGTATTGGGCGGATCTTACAATCCTATTCATATCGGCCATTTAATGCTTGCCGATGCGGTTGCCCTCCGTTACGGGTACGACACCGTAGCCTTTGTCCCCGCCTTCTTATCTCCCTTTAAAGACGGGCATTCCGGCTGTACCGCCGAAGACAGACTCGCGATGGTCAAACTCGCAATCGCCGATAATCCTGCCTTTTACTGCGAACCCTGCGAGATTGAGCGGCAAGGTGTTTCGTATACCATCGATACGTTGAAGTTTCTAAAGAAAAAATTTCCGCAGTGCAAAGGAAAAATCGGGTTGATTATCGGTGATGATTTACTGGAAGGCTTTAGCGGCTGGCATGAAGCGGAGCGCATACCCGATTATGCCAATATAATGGTAGGAAACCGCATTATAGACCGGTATTCTACGGAACAAGCCGACACCGCGGGTACGGTTCCTCATTTAAGGGTAGATAATGCCCTGCTGCCGGTGTCTTCAAGCGGAATACGGGCGGCCATACAAGAAAAAAAGAGCTGGCGCTATCTTGTACCTTCAGCCGTATACTCGTATATTAAAGAACATAAACTCTATGAATGATATCCGTATTGAAAAATTCATCACAGCGCTGGATAGATATGCACGAGCCAATCTTTCCGATTACCGCTATGAACATTCATGCAGGGTTGCCTCTTATGCGGAAGAACTTGCCCGCCGGTACGGGTACGGACACAGGTTGCAGCGGCTCTGCTATCTTGCCGGTATTTCCCACGATATGTGCAAAGAAAAACCTATCGGTTTTTTACTCCGCACGGTACGGACGGACGGGCAACCGGTTACCCCTGACGAAACGGCAAATTCCGAGTTATTGCATGGGCGGGCAGCGGCGGTTTTATTGCAGGAGCATTACGGTATTCATAAAAAATCGCTTTTAAATGCGGTACGCTATCACACCTCCGCTTCTACAAAGTTTGATGTGCTGGGGCGGATTATCTATATTGCGGATAAAATTGAACCCGGCCGGAAAAATTGCGATTACTTACGGGAAAAGGTTGCACGGCTGACCCTTGATGAGCTTTTTCTTGAAGTGCTGAAAGAGGTTATCGGTTTTGTGGAGTCAAAAGGACAAACAGTGCAGGCGTGTACCTATAAAACATATCGGTTTTTAAAAGAAAGAGAGACGAAAATACCCCATCGGGAGGAAGGAAATTGAAAGAGGGAAAAAACATCATCTTTTTATTGCTCATCTTAGCGATGCTCATTCCTTCGGGGGTGATTGTGGCACGGAATCTCAATGTCGACCCTATCAGCACGTCCCTTTCCGAGGATAATGTGCTCAAGGTGCTGTTTGTCATTGAAAATGATAATGTCCCTATTTCTACGAATGTTATCGCTCACTATTCGCAAACGCGGCGCGCAGCAATGTTCGATATTCCTGCGAATATCGGGTTGATTTTACCTCAGCTTGGACGTACCGGCGGCATCGGCTCGCTTTATACGGAAAAAGGCGCTGCTGTTTATAAAGACGAAATTGAAAAACTGACCGGTGTTGAAATCCCGTTCTATATCGTATGTTCGCTGACCGACTTTATGCATTTAACCGACTTGCTCGGCGGCATTTCGGTTTTTATCCCTTCTTCGGTAGATATCGATTCAGAGCAATACGGAAAGATTTTGCTCCCCTCCGGTTCGGTGCTGTTGGACGGCGATAAGGTTCGCGACTATCTATTGTATGAAGATGAGGCGGATGCCGAGGACGAAGCGGTAACCCGTAAGCAAAAAGCGGTATTGGCCTTTCTCCGCAGTTTATATGAACATCCCGAAATGCTCGAAAAAGAACAGTTTAAAGTGTTCAGCCCGTTGCTGCACGGCAATGTTACCGGCGGAAATTTAAAGCAACTTTTGGAATATCTCTGCAAAATCGATTCGGAGCGATTGGTTCCTCAGCGTTTAACCGGCGCCGTGCGTATCGTCGATTCAAAAGAATTGCTCTTTCCGTTCCGTGACGGTCAGCAGATAAAGGAAATTATCGGACAGACGCTTGCGGCACTTGCTTCAAAAGAGGGTACCACGTTAGAGCGGGTTTATGCGCTGGAAGTTTTAAACGGAACCGATGTAAACGGGCTTGCGCGGACTGCCTCCGAGCTGTATCAGAGTTTTGGGTATGATGTTATCCGTGTCGGGAATGCGGCGCAAACGGGAGTTGAGCATACTGTTCTAATCGATAGAATCGGGAACGAGGCGGTGGCAAAGATTGTCGGGCAGGTTGTCCGTTGCGAAAATATCGAATCCGCCCAAATCGGCGACGATCATTCCGGCAGCGAAACGAATGTCGACTTTACGTTGATACTCGGTAAAGATTTTAACGGCTATTCGGTACGGCAAAAAAAATAGAGAAGAGGATAAGAAAATATTATGGAAGTTAATTTTGAACAGGCTGCATTAACATTCGGAACGATTTTGCGCGATCTTAAAGCGGAATCGGTGGTAGTGCTCGATTTACGGTCGGCTCATATTTGGACGGACTTTTTTGTGATCGCGACTATAGCGAGCGGTAAACAAGCCGGCGGCCTTGAAGGCAAAATTATGGAAGCGGCAAAAGAGATGCAGATTGAGGAATACCGGACTATCAGAAAAAGTCCCGACGGCGACGAATGGAAGCTGCTCGATTTCGGCTCCATCGTTGTGCATTTAATGAGCCCCACCGCCCGAAAATTCTACGACCTTGAACGTTTGTGGTATGACAGCCCCAATCTATTAGCGTAAGGGGTAATGTAAA
This sequence comes from Treponema sp. OMZ 805, assembly GCF_050937395.1. Lineage (NCBI taxonomy): Bacteria > Pseudomonadati > Spirochaetota > Spirochaetia > Treponematales > Treponemataceae > Treponema > Treponema sp. OMZ 805. Next base: position 281,232 of record NZ_JACCLP010000002.1, read on the forward strand.
ATAAGGGCAATTTGTAATGATAGAGAAACACTGATTAAATGCGCTCCTTGCTTTAATCAGCACTTCCAAAGTATCGATGATTCTTAAAAGTAAAATCTTGGAATTCCGATAATGATTGCAGGAGTATTGTGATGAAAAGACTCATTTTTACGATATCGGTTGCGCTGTCGGTACTCATAGCGCCGATATATGCAGCTGCGGATACAGCTCCATCAAAGACAACGGAAGATAAAAAACAAGAGCTTGATGAGATTGAAAAAGCCCAACAAGCATTGCAGTACGGGTTGGAATCGGAAATACTTGAAGTAGTCAATAAGGTAGATAAGCGGGATTTTGAAACGCTGCAAAGCGATTTTAACCGCCTTTTTACGGAGACAAAGAGTCCTGCCGTGCGTGAAGGCCTTTTCGGTCTGTACCAAAAATATGAAGATCCTCAATTGACGGAAGCTGCGGTTGCAGTATTGGAAGATTATGAAGCCCAGCAGCGGACACTGGTAAAGGCGGTGCTGTCTTACCTTGCAGCGGTAAAGCCGGAACTTACCCCCGCCTTAAACGAAGCGCTGCAAAAAATGCTGACTCAAGATACGGCGGAGTATGGCGCGGAAACGGTTTCCGTATTAGGCGAAATCGGCGGCGATGAAGATGCCGCTTTTTTAGCAGACTATTTTGATAGCTTGACAATCGATGATGCAAAGCAGGAGCTTATTTTAAAACAGACGATTATGGCTGCGCTCGAAAAGCTGCATAGCGAAGATACCCGTGCGTTTTTACTTGAGCGGGCGCAGGATGAAAACGAGAATATTTACGTCCGCTCCAGCGCTGTTGCCGGTCTTGCCCAAATGGGGAACCCCGATATTGTGCCTCTGCTGGCAGAATTTTTCGAACAGCCGGAACCGCAGCTGCGGGAAGCTGCAATACGGGGCGCTGCTTCTTTTGATACGGACGAAACACGAAAGCTCATCTTACAGGGATTTAAAGACAGCTATTATAAGGTTCGGCTCGAAGCTTTAAAAACCGTACAAAAGACAAAGATGCAGGAAGCAGCGCCGTATGTGTTATACCGCGCAAAGTATGACCCGACGGATGCGGTTCGGTTTGCAGCGGTAGAAACGCTGGCTGTGCTGAATACGGCAGAAGGTAATGCATGGCTTGCCGAAACATTCCGCGATGCTAAAAAGAGCGAAAAATTACGGATTACAATCCTCAGCGCGGCGTTAAAGCACAATTCTACGGCGCTTGCCGCTGATTTGGATACGGTGGTGCTGGGAACCGTAACGGACAACAAGCAAAAGAAACTGCGGTATGAATTCGGTAAGGAAATTGCAAAAATCGAAAATACTGCAACGACGGAAATTTGCAAAGCTTTTTTACAGAGCGATGATGTGTTAACCAAAAGCATCGGGCTTGATATGTTTAAGACAAATGCTTCCGCGGACGCCCGCGCCTTAGTAGAAGCTATCGCACAAGACGAAAAACAGGGTGCACTACAGCGCCGCGCCCGGCGATTGCTGGAATAACGGGCTTGGCGTTATGCTTGCTGCCTTGGCGTAGGGTATGTCTTGGCAGCGTTGGTTTTAGCCGATTGACTGGCTACCGGCATCGATACAGGCGGAAACCTATGGCTTGCATAAACTTTTTCTTTATGGTACTATCCATAAAGAACTTTATTATCCTTATAAGTCTAGGCAGGAGTCGTTCAAACGGCTCTTTTTTTGTTTACGGGAGTTGATGCAATGGAATATGTGCAAAAAGAAACCGTTCCGTATTTTACCGATTATGAACAACTGGTTACCGGTCTCGGATATAAATTGGTTGATTTGCAGATTGTTCATCAAAAAACAATGTGGCTGGTAAAGGCCGTTATCTACAGTAAAAATGGAGTTGGAATTGACGATTGCTCAAAGGTACATCGAGCGTTATTATCGCGTGCAGAGGTTTTGCTCAATTCTCAGGATATTCAAATGGAAGTAAGCTCTCCGGGGCTTAACAGAGTAATAAAAAATGCAGCGGAATTTCAAGCCTTTATTGGAGAAAATATAAAGGTATTGGAAGTTTCCTGTCCCGATTGGCTTGAGGGAGAATTGCTGGCTGCGGATTCGACGGGTCTCTGTTTAAATAGTTCCGGCGGGCAAAGAAATATCCGGTATGCGGATATAAAAAAAGCGAAATTGAATAAGATCTAAGGAGTCGTGATGGCTGGGGTAAAAATTGAAGACGTCCGTAAATTCGCGTTAGAAAAAGAACTGGATGAAGATCTTGCATTTAAAATTGTTGAACAAACATTAAAAGCTGCATACAAAACAGCCTTTAAAACCGATGCGAATGCAGTTGTTATTATCGGTGATGATGCAGTAAATATCTATGCACGTAAAAAGATCGTTGATGATGTTGTGAACCCCGTGCTTGAGGTAGACATAGAAGAGGCAACAAAACTTGCTCCTGACTGCGAACTCGGTGATGAACTCCTTTTTGAGCTGGATCCTAAGGATTTTAAGCGCGGTTCGATTCAAGCGGGTGTACAGCGCGTGCATCAATCCACGAGAGAAATCCAAAAGGACAGCATTTATTCCGAGTATAAGGCGAAAGAGGGCGAGATTATCATCGGCTATTATCAACGGAAGAAAAACGATAATATTTATGTCGATCTCGGAAAAGTCGAAGGTCTTTTGCCGCGGAAATTTCAGCTGCCTCAGGAAATATATCATCCGAACGATAGAATAAAAGCGCTTATAAAGGAAGTAAAAAAACACCGGCAATCGAATGTCGTACAGCTTATCCTGTCTCGTACCGACCCCGATTTTGTGCGCCGTTTAATGGAGCTTGAGGTTCCTGAAATTTACGATAATATTGTTGAATTGTACAAAATTGTCCGTGAACCCGGTTACCGGACAAAGGTCGCTGTTATCTCTCATAGGGAGGATGTAGATCCCGTCGGCGCCTGTGTCGGTCCAAAAGGCGCTCGTATTCAGACGATTATTACCGAGTTGGAGGGAGAAAAAATCGATGTGCTTGAGTATTCAAGCGATCCGGCAGTATTTATTGCCAATGCTCTCTCTCCCGCCGAGGTATTAGATGTTGTTATTCTTGATACGGAAAAGCGTACGGCGCTTGCCGTTGTTGCGGAGAGTCAGCTTTCAATTGCCATTGGAAAGCAAGGCTTGAATGTCCGGTTGGCAAACCGGCTGGCGGATTGGAGTATCGACGTCAAAACAGAAAAACAGTTCCAAGAGATGGATATTCACGCCGAGACTCGTAAGGCGGCAGAAGAGCTGTTCAATGATGAGGCTATTTTGCTGACGGAAGTTGAGGGGATTGACCCCGATGTTTTGGCGCTCTTGCATGAGAATCATATTGAAACAGTTGAGCAGTTCTTGGATGCTCCGCATCAAGAACTTTGTGCGCTTCCCGGTATGTCGGAAGAAAAAGTTAATACTCTTGAGGCGTTAATCAACGAAGCATTTGAGATTGTTGATGAAAATCAAGCGCCGGAGCAGGAAACACAGCCTGAAAATCAAACAATGTCTGCGCCTATTGAAGATGCGGAAGAAGAAGTATACGAATGTCCCGAATGTGGGGCGCCGATTACGATCGATATGACAGTCTGTCCTAGCTGTGGTGTCGGTTTAAGTTTTGAATATGAGGACGAAGAATAGGAGTTGTATGGCAGAAGGTATCGAAAATACTCAGGAACAAAAAGTTATTCTCAAAAAGGCAAGGCCTGAACCGGCTTCGACGCCGGTAGCTCAGCCTCAGGTACAGCAAACTGCAGAGCAGAGACCGGTACGAACCATAAAGCGTAAGCTCAAGCCGGTGGCGCATCCCGCGTCGAATTCCGCCCCATCAAACACTGCAGGGAATCGACCTGCCGGTGAGCAGAAGCGGCGCCCTGTTGTATCTTCGACTCCTACGGATCATTCCGCTCAGCTGAAAAAAACGGCGGAGCATCCTGCGCAGGCTTCGGAACGAAAAAATTCAGGGTATGCACAGAATGAAGAAAACCGACGTGTACAAAAGCACAGCGGCGAACGCACAGAGCGCTATGATAAGAACCGGCATGAAAAACCGATACGGAGAGAGAGTGCCGAAACCCAATCTCAGACTCAACAGACGCAATCGGATAATAAAAATCAAATCCGTTCGCTGGATTTAAGCAGCAAACGCCCTGATAGGCGCGCGGGGAATCTCGCGGGCGGCTCAAAACCGGTTAGCCGTTTCGGTAACCAAGGGAATCGGCATAAGTCCGGTTTTGCAGGCGGACAGGGGCGAACGCAGCAAGATGGACGCGGTGAGAACAATCGCGGAGGCCGCATGGGCGGCTATTCGTCAGATAGACCGCGTACAGGCGGTTTCAATAAGCCCGGTTTCCAAGGCGGACAGAATAGAGGCGGCGGCGGTCGGCCGATGTCAAGCCCGATGCCGCTTGAAACCAACAAACAGAATACTAAAAAAGCGTTTAAGGGCAAAAAGACTTATTCACGCAAGGATCAGGAGAGCGAATTCTTTGAAGAGAAGCTACTGCAGCAAAAGAAGAAGGCTAAAGAAAAGGTAAGCGCCGTTCCTAAGAGCATCGAGATGATGGAATCCATTTCCGTTGCGGAGTTAGCTCGGAAGATGAACCTTAAAGCCTCTGAACTTATCGGCAAACTAATGGAAATGGGCATGATGGTAACGATGAATCAGTCCATTGATGCGGACACTGCAACCATCCTTGCTTCGGAATACGAATGCGATGTTAAAATCGTCAGCCTCTATGATGAAACCATTATCGAGACTGTGAGTGATGAAGATGCCGAGCTGCTGACGCGGCCGCCGGTTGTTACTATTATGGGACATGTAGACCACGGTAAGACCAAAACACTCGACGCTATCCGCAGTACCAATGTTACTGCACAGGAGTTCGGCGGCATTACTCAGCATATCGGCGCTTATATGGTGTCTACCCCCAAGGGAAATATCACCTTCCTCGATACGCCCGGCCATGAGGCATTTACGATGATGCGCGCGCGTGGCGCTGAGGTTACCGATATCGTCGTGTTGGTAGTCGCAGCCGATGACGGCGTTATGCCTCAGACGATTGAAGCGCTGAACCACGCAAAGGATGCAAAGGTTCCGATTATCGTTGCAATCAATAAGGTCGATAAACCGGAAGCGAACCCCGATAAGATAAAGACCCGCCTTGGTGAACTCGGCCTTGTTGCCGAAGAATGGGGTGGAGACACGATATACGTTCCTATTTCAGCCTTGCAGAAAAAAGGTATCGACGACCTGCTCGATGCAATTCTGTTGCAGGCGGAAGTGCTGGAGTTAAAGGCAAATTACGATTGCCGCGCGGAAGGAAAGGTTATTGAATCAAAGATCGATCACGGGCGCGGTGTTGTCGCAACGATTATCGTACAACGTGGAACGCTCCATACCGGCGATCCCTATGTGGCAGGTGTGTATTCGGGGCGTGTCCGCGCTATCTTTAACGACAAAGGCGAAAAGATTGACGAAGCGACACCGAGTATGCCGGTAGAGATTTTAGGACTTGAAGGAATGCCCAATGCAGGGGATCCTTTCCAAGTAACCGAATCTGAGCGTATGGCTCGTCAGATTTCGTTAAAACGGCAGGAGCTCAAGCGGTTTGAAGACTCTCGCAATGTGAAGAAGGTAACGCTCGATAATCTGTATGAAACGATTACCGACGGCGAAGTCCTTGAACTCAAAGTAATTATCAAAGGTGATGTGCAGGGTTCGGTAGAGGCCTTAAAGCAGTCGCTTGAAAAGCTGTCTACCAAAGAAATACGCTTGAATGTTATCCATGCTTCTGCCGGCGCTATCAATGACTCCGATGTTATGCTTGCCGCAGCGGATTCCAATGCGATTATTATCGGCTTCAATGTCCGCCCCACATCACAGGCAAAGGCGCTTGCAGAGCAGGAAAAAGTCGATATCCGCAAGTATAACGTTATCTATAAAGCCGTTGAAGAAATTCAACAGGCTATGGAAGGAATGCTCAGTCCCGATATTAAAGAAAACGTTATCGGTATGGCTGAAATCCGCAGCGTCATTAAGGTACCTAAGGTCGGTAATATCGCCGGTTCTTACGTGCTTGAAGGTACGGTAAAACGGAGCAGTACGGTTCATCTTATCAGGGACGGTATTGTGGTGTTCTCAGGTAAGCTTGCGTCCTTGCGCCGGTTTAAGGATGACGTCAAAGAAGTGGCTGCAGGTTACGAATGCGGTATTGCGCTTGAGAACTTCAACGATATAAAGGTCGGCGACCAGCTTGAGATTATCGAAACCGTTGAGGTGGCACGCAAGTTGGCGGATACGCAGCATTATGAAGCGCCCGAAGCCCATACCGGCGATCACGGAGAAGCAGCCGAATGAGTGAGTTCCGTTTGGATAAACTCGCAGAGCAAATCCGCGAGGAAATTTCTCAGCTGATTTTTTCGGGAAAGATAAAAGACCCGCGCGTTTCCAACTTTCTTTCGATAAACAGGGTGGAAGTGTCCGGCGATCTTGCGTATGCAAAGGTGTACGTTTCCAGCTTTATGGATGCGCACAAGACAAAGCAGGGTGTCAGGGGATTGGAAAACGCGGCGGGATTTATCCGCACGAACTTGGCAAAAAAACTGCATATCCATCAGTGTCCTCAGTTTACTTTTATCTATGACGAAAGCATCGAAGAAGGCTTTAATATGGTAAAAAAGCTTGAAGCCTTAGAAGCCGCGTCGGATTCCGGGAACAATGCCCAAGAGTGAACCTCAATTTATTATCCCCTTTGCAAAACCGTCCGGTATAACCAGTTTTACCTCCCTCTGGCAGGTAAAGCATGCGCTCGGCACTAAGAAAGTAGGGCACACCGGCACGCTCGACAGCTTTGCCGACGGTTTACTCGTATTGCTTTCGGGGAGATTAACCAAACTGGTGCCGTATATCACGGATTTCGATAAAACCTACCGCGTGCTGTTCTATTTTGGAAAAGAAACCGATACGCTTGACCCCGAAGGCACCGTCATCGCCGAAAAGCCGCTTCCGGTGTATGCCGACTTTATTGCGGCAATCAAGCAGCTGACCGGAACCATCGAGCAAGTGCCGCCTGTTTATTCGGCGGTAAAGCAGGCGGGGGAGCGACTTTCCGATAGAATACGGCGCGGAGAAGCGGTAACCGTTCCGCCTCGAACCGTTACCGTCTATAGCATCGATATTGAAGAAGTTTTTTATGCCCCGGACACTGATACGAGGGCTGAAAATTTCGGTGCGGATACAGGCGCCGACCATTCCGGCGATAATGTAGCCGCATTGAGTACGGTTCAAAAAGGATTAGGCGCCGAAAAATCCGAAGCGGTCGCAGTTCAAAAAGTCCTTGGCGCCGTGCTGTGCGTGCGCTGTTCCAAGGGGACGTATATCCGCTCATTGGTGCGGGATATTGCCCATCGATGCGGTTCTGCCGCGTATGTCTATGCGCTTCGAAGAACGGCAGTCGGGCCGTTTACCCTTGAACAGGCGGCAGGCTTTTCGGCGCTGCAGCCGTTCGGGAGCGCTGCGGTGAATGCGGCAGATGCGGATTCAACCCGCGCAGCGCCGAAATCCGTCTATGATAGAAGGGTAGGGCAGTGTGGAGCGTACGTGCCGGATTCGCCGCCTGCATCGTATTCGGTTACCGAAGAAGAGGTAAGGCAAGCTGCGCTACCTTTAAGCGAAGCGATTAGCCGTGCTATACATTTTCAGACGGCGGAACTTCAAGCAAAATATTATCCTGCATTTATGAACGGGAAGCCCATCAGTAGGCACTGGTTTACCGGTGCGCAGCCGCTTGCGGACGGCGGAACTATCGCAGTGTTTTACGAAGGACGTTGCGCAGGTTTGATCACAAAAAACGGCAACCGGTTTCATTATCAAATAGTATTTAACAGGGGCAGGGTAAACGCATCAGATGCGTAAATTGATTCGTGCGGTGTATATCACAAAGAATCTGATACGTTTACCCTGATAGGCTGGAGTGATGAAGATTATCTATTGGGATGATTTAATAAAAGAAGAAAACATATATCCGCAAGGTTCCGCTATTTCGATAGGCGGGTTTGACGGGCCGCACCGCGGGCACGAGCGTATCTTATCGGCGGTGTTGAAGGCTGCGCAGCGTAAGGGTATCCCCGCAGGAATCATCACTTTTTTCCGCTCTCCTCGGTCGGTTAAGGCAGGCAACATGTATACAGGCGATGTTTCTACACTGGAAATGAGGCTGCAAAAATTTGCCGAGCAAGGATTTAGCTTTACGGTGCTGATTGACTTTTCCGCTGATTTTGCTAGAATGAAAGGCGCTGTTTTTTTTGACATACTAATAAAAACTATCTGCATAAAATATCTTGCCGTTGGCAGTGATTTTACCTGCGGGTATCGCCACGATACGGGAGTAGGGGACTTACAGCGCCTTGCTCGTGAAAGGGGCTTTTGTTTTGATTCCATTGAACAGCTTTATTCGGCACGGCAGGTGCGTATCAGCTCAAGCGCGATACGGCAGGCCGTTGAACAAGCTGATTTTACCCTTGCAAAAGACCTTCTCGGGTATCCTTTTTTCTTAGATGTCGAAAAAATAGTCCAGCGGAGAGAGAACACTGTATGGTCTATCGAAAAGTCGGCGGTAACACAGATTCTCCCACAGAGCGGACAGTATTCAGCCTGCGCATATTTACGGTCGGGGGTGATTATTCCCGTACAGGTGAAAGTGACGGATACTTTGCTTGAAGTTTCCGAAGAGACCCCAGCGCCGGTTCCGTCCGCTGCAGCAGGAACATTGATACATAAATTGGAATTTATACGGAAGGAGTAAGAAATGGCACTTACAAAAGAAAACACTGCATCGATTGTTATGAAATTCGGTGCAAACGAAAAAGATACGGGCAATACCAGAGTTCAGATTGCCTTGCTGACCGATAGGATCCGCCAGCTCACCGAGCACTGCAAAATCAATAAAAAGGATAAGAGCAGTCAGCGGGGACTTTTGGTATTGGTAGGACAGCGTCGGCGCTTGCTGAAATACTACAAGCGTACCAACCTCGAAGGCTACCGTGCCCTCATTAAGGAATTAGGCTTACGTAAGTAAGATCAGGCTGCTTAACGCATATACGGGCTTTTTAAAATTTCACTTGAATTTTAGAGGCGCTTGCTATTGATTTAAGCAGCATAAGACGGTTACCTATCGGAAACGGATGGGTAGCCGTTTTTTATAAGTAGTTTGAGAAATTGTAATTAGTAGAAGGAAAGATTATGAGACAGAGAGTAACGTACAAGATCGGAAATGAAGAGTTAATTTTAGAGACAGGCCATCTGGCAAAACAGGCAAACGGCGCTATTTATGCGCAGTACGGCGGAACCGCAGTGTTGGCGACGGTGTGTGCGTCGTCTACGGCAGTTGAGGGACTCGACTATGTGCCGGTAACCGTCGATTATAACGAAAAATATTATGCAGCGGGAAAGATACCGGGCGGTTTTATTAAACGTGAAGGCCGTCCTAAGGATAAAGAGATTTTAGTTTCGCGGCTCATCGATCGTCCGATGCGGCCGTTGTTTGAAAAAGCTTTTGGGCGGGAAATTCAGATTGTACCGACCTGTATTTCCTCGGATATGACCAATCCGCCGGATATTTTAGCGGTTATTGCAAGTTCGGCTGCGGTTGTTATTTCCGATATTCCGTTTAACGGGCCGGTAGCGGGCGCCCGCGTAGCGTATCTCGACGGTGAGTTTGTGATAAATCCGACGTTCAGCCAGATTGAAAAGGCTGATATGGAAATCGTTGTCGCGGGTACCGCCGAGGGCATTACGATGGTTGAAGGCGGCGCTCACGAAGTTTCGGAAGAGGTGATGCTCAAGGCTTTGGAGAAGGCTCACGAGTTTATCAAAGCGATGTGTGCGCTGCAAAATGAGCTCCGTGCAGCGTGCGGAAAGGAAAAATTGCCGCTTGCACCGGTGAATGCAACACTTGCAAATAAAGATGCCATTTATGCAAAGGCGTATCCCGAACTTTCCAAAGCCTTATATACAAAGGGGAAGGTAGAGCGCCGCGAAGCCTGCGATGTTATCAGAAAGGCTTTAGCCGAAGAATACGCGGAGCAGCTCGCCGATGAAACACAGGCGAAGCTCTTTGCCGCTTTATTCGACGATATGGAATACCATATTTTGCGCGAAAACATACTGGAAAAAGGCTTGCGGGTTGACGGACGCGGCTTGGAAGATATCCGCCCCATTACCTGTGAAATCGGCGTACTGCCGCGCCCGCACGGTTCCGCAGTGTTTACCCGCGGGGAAACGCAGTCGCTCGCCGTTGTTACGCTCGGTACCGTGTTTGACGAACAAGTCTATGACGATATCGAAGGTGACCGCCGTGAGAACTTCATCCTGCATTATAACTTCCCGCCCTATTCGGTCGGTGAGGTGGGACGGCTTGGAACCGGACGCCGCGAAATCGGGCACGGGCACCTTGCGCACCGCTCGCTGATGCCGATGATTCCGTCCAGAGAAGCGTTCCCGTATACCATCCGTGTCGTTTCCGAGATACTTGAATCCAACGGTTCTTCGTCAATGGCAACCGTGTGCGGCGGTACGCTTTCGCTGCTGCACGCCGGCGTCCCGATGAAAAAACCGGTAGCCGGTATCGCAATGGGACTCATCACCGACGGAAGCCGCTTTGCGGTACTCTCCGATATTCTGGGAGAAGAAGACCACCTCGGCGATATGGACTTTAAAGTTGCCGGTACTGCAGAAGGTATCACCGGCTTCCAGATGGATATTAAAATCGCCGGCGTTTCCGCTGAGATTATGAAAAAAGCGCTCGAGCAGGCAAAAAAAGGCCGACTCCATATCCTCGGCATTATGAACCAAACTATTTCCAAACCGTCCGAGCAGGTGTCCAAGTATGCGCCGCGGATTGAAACGCTCAAGATTCCGGTTGATAAGATCGGAGCGCTCATCGGACCGGGCGGAAAAATTATCAAGGCGTTGTCCGAACAATACCATGTAACAATCAATACCGAGAACGACGGTACGGTTACCATCTACGGGCGTGATTCTTCATCCGCACTCGGCGCCAAGGCTGCGGTTACCGGCATCGTGGAAGATCCTGAGGTCGGCAGAATTTATGAAGGTACCGTTAAGTGCATCAAGGATTTCGGCGCCTTTATCGAAATTCTGCCCGGCAAAGAAGGGCTTTGCCATATTTCCAAACTGTCGCGCAGCCGCATCGAAAAAGTTTCCGATGTACTGCAGGAAGGACAAAAAGTACCCGTCAAGCTTTTGGAAATCGATAAGCTTGGCCGCTTAAATCTTTCGTATATCGACGCTTGCGAAGAACAGGAAAAAAACGCAAGCCGTTAAACGGCAGCTGTTCATTCGTTAGTAGAGGATAAATCGTGAGCATCGCTGATGGGGCAGTAAGGGTCTTTTCCATACTCAAGGATGGAGCCTTGCTGCCTGAATATCAAACATCCGGTTCCGCGGGTGCAGACTTACATGCATATTTGGCGGAACCGGTAACGCTGAACCCGATGGAACGTAAGCTCATCCCGACGGGGCTTTTTGTCGAACTACCTGTGGGCTATGAGCTGCAAGTGCGTCCGCGGTCAGGGCTTGCGTTAAAGTACGGCATTACGGTGCTCAATACACCCGGTACGGTTGATTCCGATTACCGCGGGGAGCTTTGTGTGCTGTTGGTAAACCTCGGTAGCGAACCCTTTACCGTCCGGAACGGCGACAGAATTGCGCAAGCCGTAGTTGCTCAAGCCGTACAGGTAACTTTCGTACAAACTGATGTGCTTTCAAAAACAGGCCGGGGTGCGGACGGGTACGGTTCCACCGGCATCGCGTAAATCGATACATTGGAGCTATTATAAAAAGAAAAATGCCTCTGCCGCCGTATTCGGAGCTATTAGCATTTTTACGTTTCGGAGATTGAAGAGAATATGAGGGGCATAAGACAAAAGCAGCTTTTTTTATATATTGCTAAAGAGATGCTGCTGTACTTTTTTGTCTGCTTTTTGTTTTTATTCTTTATCTTTTTTGTTAATAATATTCTGTTATTGGCGGAAGATGTTCTTTCAAAACAAGCTCCTTTTAAAGATGTGGCATTGCTGATGCTGTATTCGCTGCCTGCGGTTATCGCGAATGCAGCTCCCTTTGCCGCCTTGATCGGTACGCTTATGGGCATCGGTCGTTTCGTCAGTGATTTGGAATTTCTTTCTATGAATGCACTGGGGATTTCGCCCCGCTTTTTAATGTTACCGGTGTTGCTGGTCGGTTTGGTAGTTTCGATTGTTTCCTTTTTTACCAATGATGTGTTGCTGCCTGCCAGCGCCGTTAATTTTCGGCGTGTCTATTGGGATATTGCAACCTCAACCCCTGCGCTGGAGCTTGCTTCTTATTCCGTAAAGCGCAATCGTAATGCGGTTGTTGTAACGGGATTGATACAGGACGGAAAAATCCACAATCTTTTGATCGTTGATAAGAATGCGGATAAAGCATTCCGTATACTTGGTACACAGACTGCCGAGATTAAAAAGTCAGATGATCCGTCAATCGTGATGTCACTTAAAATGGCGCTGCCGCACCTTCTTATTTTAGATCCTTCGGATAAAAAAAAATACGATGCGGTGAACGGCGAAGCGGTAACCTACAATGTACTTGCAAAGAGTATTAAATCTTCTTATTTTAACACGATCGGGCCGTCCGAAATGTCCTCACTTGATCTCTATAAGGATATAAAAGAAAAACAAACGCAAAACGAAGATAATCGGACACTCAATCTGTATTGGATGGAATTTCATAAGAAATTTTCCATTCCTTTCGGCGCCTTCTTTTTTGTATTACTTGCCTTTGCCATCAGCAGCGCCGGTAAGGTACATAATCAAGGTGTCGGTTTTGTATTGGGGCTTTTAATAGCTGTTGCATATTGGGCGCTGTTTATGGGCGGGCAGACGCTCTGTTTACGGCTTGATTGGAACGGTACCACCGCCATGTGGGTACCCAATATTATGGTCTTTGCCGCATCCATTGTGTTGCTGGGGAAAAAATTATTCAGATGAAAATTCTTCAACGATATTTGCTGCAGCTCTTTTTTCCTGTCTTTGTGATAACGATTTTATTTTTTATTTTGCTCCTGCAGCTCGGCGATCTTTTTCTCAATTTACCACAGTATTTGCAAAACCAAGCACGCTTTGTTACACTGCTGCGGGTGATGTATTTATATTTACCCAAGTGTATATCGTTTGCAATGCCGCTTTCAGTGCTGTTTGCCAGTTCATATACAATGGGAAATATGTACGCAAAAAATGAACTCACCTCTATTTTTGCATCCGGTATGCCGCTCACCGTGTTGGTGGCTCCGCTTGTGCTGTGCGGATTTTTGTTATCGATAGGGATGTTTTATTTTGAGGATCGTATCTTAATTCACTTTCAGAAACAGAAAATTGCACTGGTAAATTCTATATTGGAACCTCAACAGAATTTGAATAGCAGTGATTTGGTTATTTTATCCGAGTCGGGGAAGGTTGTGTATTTTGCCGATTATTACGATGACACTCAAAAGGAATTGAGCAATGTGCTGATCGTGATGCGAACCGAAGCAGGCGATATTTCTACCGTTATAAAAGGTAATTCTGCACGGTGGCAGGACGATCATTGGGTGGTAACGGATAAATCAATCTATACCTTTACCGCCGACAATGAGGTTCTCTACCAAGATTCAATCGATGAAAAACTTTTTTCCGAACATCCCGAAACCTTTCAACGGAATATTACATCTATTGATGAGATGACCATTGCACAGGCAAAACTCTTTATCAATAATTTAAAAAAAATGGGGTTACCTTACCATGAATACCTTTCGCAATATTACCGGCGCTTTTCATTCCCATTTACAACGTTCATAGTTTTATTTTTTTCCGTTTCCATCGGCGGCCGCTTTAAAAAAAATATCCTACTGATGAGTTTGCTCTTTAGTTTAGCCCTTGCAGTTCTCTATTATGTTACCGAGATGATGACCATGCTTTTTGCAAAATGGGAGTATATTTCCCCGCTTGCAGGCGCATTTCTCCCTCTTTTAATTTTCACGTTTTTGAGCATCGCCATGCTGAGAATAGCGCGCACGTAAAAATCATACCTGCTAAACTTCCGTTTCAGAACTAAGCCCAAGAACAAAGGCGGGTTGGGGATGTCCCGAAAGTAACCAACTTTTGAGACATCCCCCCGATTCTGCATCGACCCCCGTCCGTCCATGGACGTACTGAAATGTGTTTCCCGTAAAAACCTTACGGTGAAACTTTTATTTCAGAACTAAACCCTAGAATCACGGCGGGTTCTTAGGGTAGAACCCTAAGCGGCTATTTTGAAAATAGGATGGGTTCTAGGGAAGGGAAGAAATCTTTTATCCGAAAAAAGTGTCTTCCCTTCCCTAATTGATTTTGAATTTAGCAACTTCTGCGACTAAACTTTCAATACTCCGCTTATTTTGCTGTGTAATGCCATTAACTTCCTGTACTGCATTGTTGATTTGTACGGCGCCGGAAGCCATTTCGTTCATACTGTCGGTAATAACGCGGGTAAGGTTATCCAGTTTTCGCATTTCTTCCGCAACGCCTTCGCTACCTTTTAGCATTTCAGCGGAACCTGCTTGAACCTCCAATGTTACCATATTGATGTTTTTGATAGCGGTAAGTATTTCTCTGCTGCCGTGTTCCTGTTCGCTCATTGCCGCAGTTAGGTGGTTACTCATCTCTTTGACCTGTTCAGCGAGGGTAAATATTGTATTGAATTTTCCTTCAACGATTTTGGAAGAATCAGAAAGCGTTTCAATTTCAGCCGATAGCATTTTAAGCGTTGTTGTTATTGTTTTTCCTTGAGCAGCTGAGTCTTCGGCAAGTTTGCGGATTTCATCTGCGACGACGGCGAAGCCCTTTCCTGCTTCCCCTGCGTGCGCGGCTTCGATGGCAGCATTCATTGCAAGTAAGTTCGTTTGCGATGCAATATGTTGAATAACACTTGAAGCTTCTATCAGAGACCCCGATTCTTCGGCAATCTTTTTGGTAACCGCATTGGATGTTATCAATGTGTGTTTTCCGTCTCCCGTAGCGCCGGTAAGACTTCTGATAGCTTCGTCGGTTTTACCGAGTGTTTGCCCGATTGATGTAATATTGGCAACCATTTGTTCTATCGATGAAGAAGATTGGGCAACACTCGCTGCCTGTGTTTCGATACTGCCGTTAAGCTGTCGAATAGTGCGTACAATTTCTTCGATAGTAGCTGCTGTTTCGGTAACACTTGCCGCTTGGCTAAGCGCTTGCTGTTTAACGCTTTCGATATTTGCATTTATTTGATGTACAGCGCTTGCCGTTTCGGTCATGTTGCTTGCAAGCTCTTCGCCGACACTTTGCATAACCTCTGAGCTATCTTCGACCGTTTTAACCGATGTACGGATCTTCTCTATTGTTTGATTAAAGTAATTGGAAAGATCCGTTATTTCATCATACCCTACGACCGGTAAGCGTACCGTTAAATCACCTTCTCCTTGCGCTATATCTTTTAACGCCTCCACTGCTGCCTTTATCGGCTTTACTATTTTATATGCAGTGATATACACGACAATAATTGCGAATATTAAGATTATAGCTGTAATGGTATATAGCAGTTTTTGCATAACCGTTATACTGCCTAAAAATTCATATATAGGAGCGGTAACGATAATCCGCCATCCGGTACTTGCAATTATTCCAAAAGCAGCTATTTGTTTTTCGCCGTCCCAATCATAGAACCCTACATCCGGTTCTGTAGATTGCAATGCTTTTTTTTCGAATGCTGCTATTTCGACAAAGGAAGGATCTTTTTTTGCTTTTTCCATGCTGTTTTCTTGGCTCTTGACGGCTTCAATGTCAGGGTCTCCGATGGTATTGCCGGAAAGGCCGATAACATAGCAGTCACCTGTTTCTCCAATTACAATATCGGATATCATTTTGGAAAGACCTGATGCATCTACCCGTGCATATAAAACACCGATAATGTTCTTTTCGTCATCATAAATCGGAACGGAGAAAAATGTGAAAAGGTCATTGGTTACCCGAGAAAACATCGGTTCCGTTACATAAGCTTTTCCATTGAGTGCAGATTGATAATATTCTCGATCGGCAACATTCGATTGTTTCCCATCGGTAAGCCATACATTTCCCTCCTTGTCGCAAATTCCGAATGCATTTATTTCAGAATTGTTGAATGCGAGTTCATTTGCAAGGATTGAAATCTTTTGTTCATACGAGATGTCTTTTCTCAGAGATTCTTGTCGTGCGATAGCGGTGAGGGTGGCAAAAAAAGTATTAATACGTTCATCTATCAGAGCAGCAGTGTCTTTCGCCTTTTCAGTAAGTTGGATGCGGACTTTTTCCAACAGCGCTTTTTTTGAAATAGTTGTTGCGGTAATTCCTAAAACAGAAATCGCAAGCAGCATGAGTAATCCAAATACACAGATAAGCTTACGTCGAATTGAAAAATATTTTCGGGGGGGGGGGGGGGATAATAATGGTTTCTTTCATTTGTGTCAAGCCTCTCTCAGATAAAGTTTTCCTAAATATCGATTTTTCGGCTATATATAATTTATATTGATATTTAAGAGGGGGTAATTATATCCGTAAATATACTCTTGTGCAAGAGAGTCGCCATTCTTTTTTAACCGTAAATATTGAGGGTATGCTATAAAGGGAGACTGTTTATAAAGAATGAAGAGTTTACGTTTCTTTCTTTTTTACGGCAATCTGATCGATTCGCTGTCCATGCATACTGAGTACCGTACAGATATAAGAGCCGGTGTCGATGCTGTCGCCCTGCCGGGGAATGGCGTCAAGATGGGCAAGCAGGTAGCCTGCAAGGGTGTAGTATTCTTCGGTAGGGGGGCGTTCAATATCATTTAAAAGTCCGAGCGCCTGTATTTCGTCAAGGCTCATCTGTGCGCTGACAATACTACTTCCGTCAGCCTGCGTATGCTGTTGCTGCTTGGTATTACCGGCTGCCTGAACGTTTCTATTAAACAAGCTTTCCAACAAACCTTCTTTGGTTATAAATCCCTCGATGCCGCCGTATTCGTCAATAACGCAGGCGGTATGTACGTTCTGCTCATTCAGTAATTCAAGCGTATGTTTGATGGTTTGCGATTCGGGAATGAACAACGGCTTCGTTAAAATCTTTTGTAGATTCGGCGGTGGTATTTCAAGCCTACTTTGCAAATAATCACGTGCACTGACAATGCCGATAACTGCATCGATTTTGCCTGCACATACCGGAAAATAGTCAAAATTCCTGTGCGTCTTTATCAACGTAAGGATATCCTGACTCTTATCCGTAATATCGATCCACACAATATCGGAGCGGTACGTCATACAGCTGCCGATTTTTTGCGTATATGCAGACGGATTCTTTTCTTTTGTCTGATATTGCGGCGGTAACGGAAGGTTCATACAATATGTGCAGCGCAAAAGATGCAGAGCATAATGTCCGGATCGTATCGACTATAAACTGAGATCGACGAGAGCCGCGGTGCGTGCCGTACCGGCATAGATGCTTTCTTTGTGTGCATACGGCCGTTTTAATGACGCTATTTGCTGCCGTAAACCGGTAATATGCGTTTGCAGAAGCTCGCGGTTTTTTTTATTTTGCGCCAAAACTCTTTTTTGTAAGTCATCCAAATCCGTTTTAAGATGAGGAATATCCGAATGTTCCGTATTCTTGCAGATATTGGTGTACATATATTCCAGCGGATCGATTACTTTTTGAATAGTAAATATTTCGGCAATAATGGACTCTTCCAGTTCTGTGTGCTGCAGGACAGCATCGGTATTTTCGGCGGAAATACTTTTTTCTTGTTTTTCCAATACTGTGAGGTATTCGCGGAATTTAAGCCGTTGCTGCTCCAACAGCGACCTAAACCGTTTGAGGACTGCAATCCGTTCGGCAATTTCGGAATCGTTAAGCGTAGCTGTATACATTATCTTATCCTGCTATATTGACACCGGAAGTGGCCGGTTTTATTTCTGTTGTAGCGGCGGCTGTAGAGTTTACAACCTGATGCCAAGCCTCGCGCAGTTCTTCCATCATATCGCGTACCGTTATAAGCGGCTGCGGCTCCTTTTGCATATTGGCCTGAAAAAGCTGTTGGTTGAAGAATGAATAAAGCGATAAAAGATTTTCCGCAATTTCTCCTCCTTCATCCATATTTAAGGATGCCATCAGCTCGGTGATAACGTCCTGCGCTTTTAAGATGTACTGGTGAATGCGCTCGATATTCTCCGCTTCGATTTTTCCGTCAGGCATGCCTTCAATGGCAAGGGTAATGTTTTTAATACCCTCATCATACAGCATAATAATCAGAGACCCCGGACTTGCCGTCTTTACACGTGTCTCTTTATATGCCGTTAAGGCTTGACTGTTATAACTCATTTTTAATCCCCCATGCGATCACGTGTTCCTTCTATCTTATCGGCAAAAGAACCGGTCTGTTGAGCTTCTGAATGAAGAATTTTCCGCTTTTTCTGCTGACTATGATGTACGGTAAGTACATTAGTTAAACATAAAACAAAAATTAATGGGTTATTCGGTTAAAAAGGGTAAGTATGCGGTTATAAGCGGATGAAGGGAGTCGAACCCTCGTCTCCAGCTTGGAAGGCTGGGGTAATAGCCGTTATACGACATCCGCAAAAATATGAAGCTATTATACCGGAAAACACCTGATATGTCAATCGGAATCTGAATTTTTGTTATACGGCAGGCTCCGGCTTTCGCCGAAACCTGCCGTATACGAGGCATCTTGAAAAAGTTTTTTCAAGATGCCTGCGTACTCATTTTTTACTCATAGCTGATTTCCATAAGATTTTCGTTGCCAAATTCTTTCGCACTCTCTTTGGTAAACGGGAATTGCAGAACCGGCATTGCTCCGAAACCGATATACTCATCGTTTATCTTCCATTTTACTGCAGAACCGTCTGTTGTTTTAAAGATGAGAAAATCTCCTTCATCCCGCATGCCGGGATTAATAAGTGTAGTATCAAGCGGTTTCGTACATCGTATTTTTGAAGTATCGAACCGCAGCTCTAACTTTTCTGCAGGGTTTTCCGTGTAGTCGAAGCGGAGCTCGGAAGCCTCCGCACCAACCCTATACCAGCGCAAATTTCCATCCCCGGTTTTTACAGGAGTGCCATTTACCGTCCATGAATCGGCCATCTTTCCGGCAGAAGGTTGAGCGATAAATATGAGCTCAGTATTCTCATCAACGGAACTTCCGCTAGCTACCAGTGTGCCGTGGGGAAGGGGATCCTGAGCAACGTCTTTCCAGCATTTCATTTTGCGAGAATCAAAGCGTATAACTGCTTGCGCCGCTGTTCTGAACGTATAGTCAATAGCGATAGCGCCGCCTTGTATATCATCAGCCCGTATGGTGTAATGAAACCATGGATCTGTTTCATGCTCTTTTTCGACATTGTTGACCTTCCACTTGTCAACCGTCTGTCCGGGAGGCGGCGTCGTGATAAAAAAGTATAACTGGTCATTTTCATGCACCGTGTCGCCTGTGTTAACAAAAGTATAGGTTCTCTGATTCCGGCATTTCATTTTGGAAGGATCAAAACTTATGGTTGCTTGAGCCGCCGGTTTTTCCGTATAGGCAATGCGAATACTACCGCCGCCTTGTACATCATCAGCCCGTACGGTGTACTGAAACCTTAGGTCTGTTTCATGCTCTTTTTCCACAGTGTTGACCTTCCACTTGTCAACCGTCTGTCCGGTAGGCGGCGTCGCGTCAAAGTATAACCGGTCATTTTCGTACACTGTGGTACCTGTAGTAATATCGCCTCCGCCATCTTTCTCGCAGGTCATTTTGGAGGGATCAAACTGTATGGTTCCATGCGCCACGGTGTTTATCGCACAGTCAACCTCTATAGAGCCGCTCGGCGCATCCGCAGTTTTCACCTTGTAATAAAAAGAGGGGCTTGATTGTCCACCCTGGTCCACGTCGTTGACCGTCCACTTTTCAACCGTCTGTCCCGTAGACAGCGTCGCAGTAAAGAAAAGCTCATCATTTTCATGCACTGTGTCGCCTGGGTTAATATCACCTCCGCCGTTTTTCCGACAGGTCATTTTGGAGGGAGCAAACTGAATAGTAATTTTCCATTGTGCGTAGAGCGTAATGTCCGCAGTAACGGTATCGGTTGCAAAGTTCCATGGTGTGGTACAAGTGTTTTCTTTATACCAACCGCCGAAGGTAAAAGAAGCCTTTACCGGATCAGCCGGTTTTTGAACTGTTTTACCGTGTTCTACCTCAAGCGGCGTTACCGCTGTGCCGCCTTGTGTGTCAAAGTTTACCGTGTATTTTTTTAAGGTAAACGTTACCGTTACCGTGCTGTCTTGCGTTACGGTGAGTGTTGCGGTTTTGTTATCTGATGCAGCCGTTGCACCCGTCCAGCCGGAAATATCATAGCCGGTATTCGGTGTAGCAGTAAATTCCATGACGGTTCCTTTTTCTATCTTTTTTTCTGAGTTAACGGGCGTACCGTTTGCGTCTTTTGCGCTTATCAAACCGCCTGCAGCCGGGCTGGCGTTATAATGAACGGTGCACAATTCCGTTGCCGGAGCGCCTTGTGCCTTAAATTTGACCGTTGCCGTTATATCTTTATCCGCCTTTACCGTAATCTCCGGCTCGGTCTTTTTTTCTTCATTAATCAATATATAATCAATTTCGTAGCCGGGATCCGCGGCGGCTGTAAAGGTAACATCCGTACCTTTTTTTACTGATGCTCCCGAGGTCAGGTTCGTATCGCCTGCTTTTGCCGTAAGCGTACCGTGCCCGCCTTTTACCGCAAATGTTACGGTAACGGTTGCAGGGGCAACAGCCGTCCATTTTGCATACAATGTAATATCCGCGGTAACGGTATCGGTTGCAAAGTTCCACGGCGTTGTACAAGCGCTTTCTTTATACCAGCCGCCGAAGGTAAACCCATCTTTTGCCGGATCAGCCGGTTGTGCAATCGTTTTACCCTGTCCTGCCTGAATCGGTGCTACCGCAGAGCCTCCCTGTGCGTCAAAGGTTACCGTATAAGTAACCGTATCCGCCGCCTTAAACTTCACGGTTACCGTTAAGTCTTTATCCGCCTTTACCGTAATACTCGTATCGGATTTTGTTTCTCCGTTAACACTCAAAGATTCAACGGCGTAGCCGGGATCCGCGGCGGCTGTAAAGGTAACATCCGTACCTTTTTTTACCTGTGCGCCCGACTTTAATTCCTTACCGTCTGCTTTTGCCGTAAGCGTACCGCCGGTTCCATCGCTTACCGTGAACATTACGGTAACGACAGGCGTCCATTTTGCATACAATGTAATATCCTTGGTAACGGTGTCGGTTGCAAAGTCCCACGGTGTTTTACACTCTTTTTCTTTATACCAGCCGCCGAAAGCAAAGGGAGCCTTTGCCGGATCATTCGGTTTTTGTACCGTTTTGCCCTGTTCTACCTTGGCTTGCGCTACCGCAGTGCCGCCTTGCGCGTCAAAGGTTACCGTATAAACTGTTGGCATAACAGGGCCTTTACAGCTAAGAAAAACGCCCAATCCCGACAGCATAAGGAGCAGGAGGGGAATGCCTCGTACCATACTTCGCATCTTCATAATGATACTCCTTTATCATTTGGAATAAACTTTCTTCCATTATGCCTTCCCCCCCCCCCTTAAGAAATCAAGTGTGCGATTCCCTTTTTAGCCTCTGATGCGGTATACTCTATCATTATGATTAAGGCATGTATTTTTGATTTGGATGGGACATTGACTAATACCGTTCGGACGCTTGCGTATTTTGTCAATGCGGAAACGGCGAAACACGGACTGCCCCCTGCACCGGTGGAACATTTTAAACAGTTTGCGGGAAACGGAGCGCGGACGCTTATCCACAGAGTATTGGCATACCACGGCGTTACGGATGCGGCGTTGGAAGACCGCATTTTGCAGGATTACAATGCAGCCTATGATGCCGATTTTTTACACCTTTGTACCGTATATGACGGCGTTGCCGATATGATTACAGCGCTGCGTAATCAAGGTGTCCAGCTGGCGGTTCTTTCGAATAAGCCGCAGCCGACTACGCAAAAAATCATCAAAGCTTTTTTTGATGCGGGGACTTTTTCCGCCGTTTTCGGTCAACGGGAAGGCGTTCCGCTTAAGCCGGATCCTGCCGGCGTGTTTGAGATTTTAGAGCTTTTACACCGCCAAAAACAGGAATGCCTCTACATCGGAGACACCTCCGTGGATATAAACACCGGAAAAAGCGCGGGGTTGGCTACTGTCGGCGTTCTGTGGGGTTTTCGAGACCGTGCCGAATTGGAAGGCGCCGGGGCAACGCATATTATCGCAAAGCCGTCGGAGCTGCTGCCGCTGGTAACCGCGTAAAGCGCTTGATTTAATGAGCTGATAATTAGTCTTTCTTTAAGAACAGTATGAGTGCAATCGTGCAGATAATGACATAACCGGCGATGCTGTAGCGGTCGGGGATTTCTTGGAACAGCAAAAAGCCGAATGCTGCGGCAAAGAGAATTTGCGTGTAGTCGAAAACGGCGATATTCTTTGCGGGGGCATAGGAGTATGCAGCGGTAACCGTAAACTGCCCGCCGGCCCCCGCAGCACCGGCGGCAAGCAGCCAGAAAAGCTGTTGCATGCTCATCGGTTCAAAGTTATAGATGAAAAAAGGCAGCAAAATCAGCATAGATCCCGCCGAAAAGAAAAATACCACAAACGGACCGTGTTCTTTGTGCGTTAAAAGATAGCGGACACAGGTATATGCGCCGCCTGCGCAGAGCCCTCCGAAACATGCCACGGAGGCGGCAAAGATATGACCCGATCCGGCAAAAGTCGGTTTAATAATTAAGAGGCTTGCGGCAAATGCACAGACCGCTGCAAGAAGTCGAGTAAACCGTATGCGCTCTTTCAGAAAGAGAAATGAAAAAAAAATAGTAAAAAACGGCGCGAGCTTTGCCAAAATGGAAGCGTCGGCGAGCGCTAAATGACTGACAGCATAAAAATTGGAAACCAATCCGGCAGTTCCCAATACGGTACGCAGTATCAAGAAGGGCAGATTTTTTTTCTGCGGCAGGGTAAACCGACGGGTTTGTATCAGAAAAAAGAGCGATGTACCGCAGGCAATGCTGTTCCTAAAAAACGCTTTTTGGATAGACGGCAAATCGCCGGAAAGCTTTGCGCATAAATTCATTACAGTAAAAAAGAAAGCCGAACAAATAATGCACAAAATCCCTTTTTGTGCGGAAGTCAATCGAATAGTCATAATATCGGTCTAAGTATAGCAGGAAGAATGACTGTAGACAACGCATAAAAAGCATCTTCATCCCTATTAATTCAAAATAATCTTATCCATTTTTGCATAAAAATACTGTTTCTTACTCTTTTTATTGCATATTTATACATAAAATACTTGACATTTTTTTCCGAAGAACTTACTATCAATGAAAGTTTTATTTTACGGAATCTTTAAAAGAGCCGACGTGAGATTTTAGAGGTTCCAAAACGTATGCACTATCGTTTTCGATGCGCATACGGTATCAAAAGGAGTTGAATATGAAAAAAAACATGCAAGCCGTTTTTGTTTTATTGGCTGCACTATTCTTGAGCGTATTCGTTGCAGGGTGCAGCAAAAAAGCGGAAACAAAGCCGGAGAAAGCTGAGTCGGGGGCTAACGGTAAGACCGCCTCGTACCATATCGGTATTGTAACGGGAACCGTCTCTCAATCGGAAGATGATCTTCGCGGCGCCGAAAAACTGATCGAAATGTACGGTTCCGCTAAAACCGGCGGTATGATTCAGCATATCACCTATCCTGATGACTTTATGTCTCAACAGGAAACGACCATCACGCAGATTGCCGCCCTCGCCGATGATCCGATGATGAAAGCGATTATCGTCAACCAAGGAATTCCCGGTACGGCAGAGGCGTTTAAACGCGTGCGGGAAAAACGTCCCGACATATTGCTGTTTGCCGGAGAGCCGCACGAAGACCCGCTTGTTATTCAAGCGGCTGCCGATATGGCGATAAGCAATGACTTCGTGTCCCGCGGATATACGATTATTTGGGCAGCGAAAGAACTCGGTGCAAAGACATTCGTGCATATTTCTTTCCCGCGGCACATGTCGTATGAAACGCTCGGTCTCCGCCGCCAAATCATGGAAGCTGCATGTAACGATATCGGGTTGAAATTTGTATTTGAAACCGCCCCCGACCCGACCAGCGATGTCGGCGTTGCGGGCGCACAGCAATTTATTCTGGAAAAGGTTCCGCAGTGGGTTGAAAAATACGGTAAAGAAACTGCGTTCTTCTGTACGAACGATGCGCATACGGAGCCGCTCTTAAAGCAACTTTTACAGTACGGGGGTATCTTTGTTGAAGCAGACCTTCCGTCCCCGTTAATGGGCTATCCGGGAGCGCTCGGTATCGACCTTACCGAACAGGCGGGCGACTTCGGAGCCATTTTAACGAAGGTAGAGCAGTCCGTTATCGATAAGGGCGGTGCAGGCCGGTTCGGTACATGGGCATACTCATACGGTTTTACCGTCAGCGCAGGTTTGGGAGAATACGCCCGCCGCATCATCGACGGCGAAGCGGAGAAAGGCAGCCTTACCGATCTCTCGAAAGCGTTGGGTGTCTTTACCCCCAATGCACGGTGGAAGAGCGCATACTACACTGATGCCAATACCGGTGTCCGCGCAAAGAACCAAGCATTAGTATTTATGGATACCTACATCCTCGGAAAAGGCTTTTTGTCGACAACCGAGCAAGAGGTACCGCAGAAGTACTTAAATATGAAATTTAATAAATAAACCTGTTCGGAAACTTCCGTTTCTGAACAGGTTACCTTGAAATGCGATATTCTAAATCGTAAGTTTATTTTCAGCCGCTGAAATAGCGCGGCTGAAAAACACGTCGAGTTTGCTTCGCAAACATCGCGTATTAACGTATGCGCGTTCCGCACATCAATGCAGCAGTTTCCAAAGTTCACACTTTGTTCAACTGTTGCATTTTAGGGTACTATTTGTGCGATTTAGAACTCGTCAACCTATTCGAAAACGCAGTTATCGAATAGGTCTAATAATACGGACGGATTATTAAATTAAGGACTATTTAAAAAAAGCCTCCTCAGCACAACGGGTACATGGAAAGTTTTGAAGTGTACCCGTTTTTTTTGCTGAATGTTTGCTTAAATAGCGAAGGATTATAGAAACTTATGAATAATGATGAAGTTATCTTATCCATCGATCATATTACGAAGGAATTTTCAGGAACGCCCGTTTTGCAAGGTGTGAGTTTTGATGTCCATGCGGGAGAGGTGATCGGGCTGGTAGGAGAAAACGGAGCCGGAAAGACAACATTGATGAGTATTCTGTTCGGTATGCCGGTGATTGCCGAAACGGGCGGCTACGGCGGAACTATTCGGCTGCTGGGAAAAGAAGTTGTTTTCAAAACACCGTTCGATGCTCTCGGTGCAGGTGTCGGGATGGTACATCAGGAGTTCTCGCTGATTCCGGGTTTTTCTTCCGGCGAAAATATTATGTTGAACCGCGAGCTTGAACAGGAAAGCATTATCTCCGACCTCTTTGGACCGCGGCTTACGACATTAAACCGCAAAGCGATGCGCGAGCGGGCGCAGCAGCGGCTTAACCAACTCGGGGTTTCGATTAGTGCAAAGACGCTCATTTCCGAAATGCCGGTCGGGCATAAGCAGTTTACCGAAATCGCCCGCGAAATAGACCGCGATAATGTGCGGCTTTTGGTGTTGGATGAGCCGACTGCCGTCCTCACTGAATCGGAGGCGGAGGTTCTGCTCAAATCCATCAAGGCATTGGCGGAGAAGGGCATCGCGGTTATCTTTATTTCCCATCGCTTGCACGAAGTTATGGAAATTTGCGATCGGGTTGTTGTGCTGCGTGACGGTGTTTCAATCCAAGTCACGGAAACCGCAAAAACGGATATGCAGGCGATTGCGGCCGCGATGGTGGGAAGAAAGGTTGAAGGGCAGACGGCCGAAAGAACGGCGCGTCAGTTTGACGAAACCATCCTCGAGGTAAAACACCTGTGGGTGGATATGCCGGGAGAGCTGGTTGATGATGCAAGTTTCTCCGTTAAAAGGGGAGAGATATTCGGCATCGGCGGTTTGGCCGGGCAGGGAAAAATCGGTATTCCCAACGGTATTATGGGGCTGTTCCGTGCGGGCGGTGAGGTTATCTTTAAAGGCAAGCCGCTTGACATCAGCAAAACTTCAAAAGTGCTTTCGGAAGGGATTGCTTTTGTTTCCGAAGATCGGCGCGGCGTCGGTCTTTTACTGGATGAAAGTCTTGACTGGAATATCGCCTTTACCGCTATGCAGGCCAAGCATAAATACTTAAAAAAATATCTGGGCGGGTTAATCACCGTCCGCGACGAAAAAGCGATGAAGGCGCTCGCCGACGAGTATATCAAGATGTTGCAAATTAAATGCACCGGTTCCCAGCAAAAGGCGCGGGAGCTTTCCGGCGGTAATCAGCAAAAGTTGTGTTTGGCAAAAGCATTTTGTCTGGAGCCCGATTTGCTCTTTGTTGCGGAGCCGACGCGGGGTATTGATGTCGGCGCTAAAGCGCTGGTGTTGGAAGCAATCCGCACATTAAATAAAGAAAAAGGCGTTACCGTTGTGATGATTTCGAGTGAACTTGAAGAGCTGCGCTCTGCGTGCGACCGCATCGCTGTCGTATTTCAGGGCAAGGTTGCGCATATACTGCAGCCGTCCGAAGATCCGGCGGAGTTTGCACTTTATATGGCAGGAGTAAAATAGATGGAACAGTTAAAAAAACAGCTTGCGGCATTCGGATGGCCGCGCATTATCATTTTCTTGTTTTTATTGTCGCTGTTTATCGCGGCTCCTTTTGTCAATGTCAGTATCGGTGCATCCCTTTCGGATACGATAAACCGCTTCGGGATGAATGCCCTCTTGGTGCTTGCGATGGTGCCGATGGTGCAGGCAGGCTGCGGTCTTAACTTCGGGCTATCGCTCGGCGTTATCGGCGGACTGCTTGGTGCAACGCTCGCAATGGAACTGAACCTAACCGGATGGGCAGGCTTTTTTTCAGCCGTCTTATTCACGGTACTGATATGTGCGGTGATCGGCTATGCTTATGGTAAACTTTTGAATCTGATTAAAGGCGAAGAGATGACCATCGCTTTGTATGTCGGATTCGCTGCGGTTATGTTTATGTCGATTTTATGGCTGCTGTTGCCGTACACTAATCCGACGATGGTGTGGGGCTATGCGGGAAAAGGTTTGCGTACAACCATCACCCTCGAAGGATACTGGCTGAAAATACTGAATAATTTATGGGTGTTTAAAATCGGCGCATTCGTATTTCCGACCGGGCTTATTCTCTTTGTCTTTATCTGCTTTTTTATTATGAAGGTATTTATGAAGACACGGACGGGAACGGCGTTGACTGCGGTCGGGTCAAATCCTGAATTTGCGCGGGCGAGCGGCGTGAATATCGACCGAGCGCGGATTATCAGTACGGTGCTGTCTACCGTTATCGGCGGCGTCGGGATTTTGCTGTATCAGCAAAGTTTCGGCTTTATTCAGCTGTATCAGGCGCCGCTTTTTATGGCGTTCCCTGCGGTAGCGGCTATTCTGATCGGAGGCGCATCGGTCAATAAAGCCTCGATTTTAAATGTGATGCTGGGAACATTTCTGTTTCAAGGTATTTTAACAATGACTCCCTCCGTTATTAACAGTGTACTGCAAACCGATATGTCGGAGGTTATCCGTATTGTCCTGTCAAACGGTATGATCTTATATGCACTGACGCGGAAAACGCAGGCGGCGAGGTAGATTATGGTATCGTCTAATATGCTTAAAAAAAAGCGGGAACATTTTTCCGCGGTTGATTTTATTCTGGATAATTTGGTATCCATCATATTTTTGGTTATTTCGTTCCTTGCCATTCCCGTGTCGGGGTTATCGGCGCACCATATTATCGCCGAAATTTTAACGCGGATCGGCAGAAACTCCTTTTTGGTGTTTGCGCTCATCCTGCCGATTATGGCCGGAATGGGTATTAACTTCGGGATGGTACTCGGTGCGATGGCCGGGCAGATCGGCCTTATTTTTGCAATGGACTGGAGCATCGGCGGTATCTACGGGCTGGTGTTTGCAGCCGGTATCGGGATGCCGCTTTCCATTCTGCTTGGGATTGTTGCCGGCTCGGTACTGAACCGTGCCCGCGGGCGGGAAATGGTTACCAGTTATATCCTCGGGTTTTTCTTTAACGGGATTTATCAGTTCTTTGTGCTGTACATCCTCGGGTCGGTTATTCCGATGCACAATAAGGCGATTATGCTTTCCCGCGGCTACGGAGTGCGTAATACGCTTGAGTTGGCGCCCGTCCGGCAGACGCTCGATACGGCAATTCCGCTGACGATTGCAGGATTTAAAATTCCGATTCTTTCGTATCTGATTATCATTGCATTGTGTTTCTTTATCGTGTGGTTTAGAAAGACAAAGCTTGGACAGGATATGCGGGCAATCGGGCAGAATCAAGCGGTTTCGCTCGCCTCCGGTATTGCGGTTGAGCGGACACGGATTATTTCGATTGTTATTTCGACGGTGCTTGCCTGTATCGGACAGATTATCTTCTTGCAGAATATGGGAAACATGAGCACCTATAACGCGCATGATCAAACCGGATTCTTTGCTGCCGCAGCAATCCTCGTCGGAGGCGCTTCGGTGAATAAGGCAAGCATTAGAAACGTCTTTATCGGCATTATCTTGCTGCATTTTTTGTACATCGTTACGCCGATGGCGGGACAGCACCTCTTTGATTCTGCGATGATCGGCGAATACTTCAGACAGTTTTCCGGCTATGCGGCAATTGCGTTATCGCTTGTCATGCACGCGGCGCGTAATCAAAAGAATGCGGAAAAACAGCGGGCTGCGCTGCGGGCCGAAAGCGGGAGGGCATAATGATTCGAGTACGTTCAAAAAAAGGTCAGCGGCTGGTTAAAATAGGCTTGGTTGTTTTTTACTTGCTCATTATGGCGCTTATGTTTTTATTCGGTCGTTCTCATACCGTGCTGATAGACAACAACAGCGACCCGAACGGCGCATATAAAGCGATTGACGGTTGCTCTATTTCGTTTAATGGTGAAAAGCCGCTCGAGATGTTTAAGGGCGACCGCGATAAAATTATGCTGCGGGGTCAGACTCATCATGTAAAGGTTAGCTTTTTTAACGGGCAAGAAGATGTTACCGGTACTATCACCATTCCGTTGTTTGAAGATGCGGTGATGGTGTCTATTCCGGCTTTTACGAGAGGCGAGAATGCCGTCAGTCACTTTGAGCTGTATAAACCGGCGGAGGAGTAGAATCTTGGTTCTTTTAAAATTCTTGACTGGATAAGTAATAAATTATAGTATGGTGCGAATTATTCTTTATATAGACGAGAGGAGATTTGCCGATGACTACTGTAGTATCAAAACCGCCGAAAACTATTTTTGTCTTGAATTTTTTAATATACACCGGTGTTTTTATTTTTATTTTTTTATATGCATGGTATGTAAGAATACTTCCGCAAGATGCGCTCTTTAAAATTTTAATAGCGCCATCTACCTTATTGACCGCCTGTGCTACGATTGTTTTCCCAATTGTTCTTTATAAAAAGACTATGGCTATTGTCCTCAACTGGCAGACGGAAGAAGACGGTGTAAATAAGGCGAATAAAGCGTTGGGTTTATATTCAAAACTCAGTATCGGTGTCCCGATTGTATTAGCGACTGTAACTCCGGTTGTATCGCTGTTATGGATAGGCGTGAATTCGACAATACTGTTTATTGCGGCAATTTTTACATCGACAGGGTGCTTGTTTTTTGTAGCGCTCTTTTTTTATGTGATCTGGATTCAGAAGCTTGAACAATATGTAAATTTTTTACCGCTTGAGAGAAAGCATATTTCTATGTCGTACACGACGCGCGGTATGCTTGTCGGTTTTTTCCTTTTTGCAGGTATCATTTTCCTTTGCATATCTCCATTTTTAGCGAGTCTTTATAATGGGATGACTATTATAGAGACCGTAACACATTCGATTATTCCGATATCTATCGTGGTATTGCTGGGAGCTCTTTTTGTCAACTATACACTTTACAAGGGCATTAATACCGGAATCGAACTTATCGTTTCTTTTACCGATAAATTGGCGCTTGGAGATTTTACTCCGAATTATTTGGAATTGCGACGGCGTGATATTTTCGGACTTTTAGGAACGAGATTAAATCTGTTCCATAAAAATACGGTCTCTTTACTTACCGGTGTAAAAGATAATACGAGAGCGATGAAAGAGGCTATCGGGGTACTTTCGGTGAACACTGCACAAACAGCGGATTCGGCTCATCAAATACATAGCAACATCGAAGGCATAACGCAACAGGCTGTTACGCAGGCTACAAGTGTTACGGAAACATCCGCAGCTGTTGAAGAGATAATCAACACAATAACGCAACTGAATGCCAGTATTGAAATACAGGCGGAAAGTGTTGCTCAGTCTTCATCGTCGATAGAACAAATGACGGCGAATATCACGTCGATTACACAAACGCTGGAAAAAACCGATGAGGCGATTAAACGGCTTGCTGCAGCGACGGCAGATGGAAAAACAACAATCGTAAATTCCAACGCCGTAACGGAAAAAATAGCTGAGGAATCGGGCGGATTGATGGAAGCGAGTAATGTTATTCAAAATATTGCAAGCCAAACTAATCTTCTTGCAATGAATGCGGCAATCGAAGCTGCCCATGCAGGAGAAGCCGGTAAAGGCTTTGCAGTGGTTGCCGACGAAATACGGAAGTTAGCGGAAGAATCTTCCGCACAAGGTAAAAATATTACAATGACATTGAAAATGCTTGGCTCTGAAATTGGCAGCTTATCTACAGCATCAAAAACCGTTGAAGAAAAATTTACCAGTATTTTTGAACTTTCAGAACACGTAAAAACTATGAGCGCTAATCTTATGCGAGCGATGGAGGAACAAGGAAACGGCAATCGTGAAGTCTTGAATGCCATCTCAAATATAAAAACAGTAACTTTAGATGTCAAAAACGGCTCGGAACAAATGCTCAGAGATGGAACACAAGTTGCCGGCGAAATGCAAAAGCTTGATAGTCTTACAAAAACCATTACCGACAATATAAACATAATGGCGCACGAGGTTGTTCAGATAAATAATGCCGTACAGGAAGTGAACTCTATTACGCAGCAAAATAAAGGAGCAATCGAAAGCCTGTCTGAGGAAGTCGGTAAGTTTAAGGTTTAGGGAACGGGTATGTTATATCTTTTTAAGCGTTGCGACTTCATCGGGTGTAAGCTCACGACAAGAACCGGCAGCTAATTGCCGGTCGAGCGTAACGCCGCCCATCGAAATCCGCTTGAGGTAGACTACTTCGTTTCCGAGCGCTTTTATCATTTTTTTTACTTGATGGTATTTTCCTTCGCAGATATGCATCAAAAAAGCCCATTCCGTTTTTATGTTGTGTGCTTCCGTGCGTTCAAAGGTTGCGGGAAGGCAGGTGAAGCTCTTTCCGAGTGCTAATCCTTGACTGCAAGCCGTTTGGGCGACGTTAAACTCGGCTTCGGTGAAAGGGGCTGCCGTTTCAAGATAATAGCTTTTGATGCAGGCGGATTTCGGAGCGGTAAGCCGATGAGTGAGTTCTCCGTCATCGGTAATGATGAGCAGTCCTTCGGTGTCAATGTCGAGTCGCCCGATGGGAAAAAGCTTCATTGCGGAAAAAGGAGACGGAAGCAGCTCCATAACGGTGCAGTGCAGCGGATCGGCGGTAGAAGTAACAACCCCTGCCGGTTTGTTGAGCATAAGGTAACAGCAGGTACGGAGATACAGTTTTTCCCCGTTCCGTAAAAGCATATCGTGTTCAGGGTCAAGCAGCGTCCCTGCATCAGTTACCCGTATGCCGTTGATTCGGAAATCTTCTTTGCGTAAAAGCCGCCGTATATCTTTCCGCGAGCCCAACCCGTTTGCTGCAAGTATTTTATCTATCCTAACAAGCATATTCTGCAAATATTATACCTGTTCGATGTTGTCGGACAGGGTTACTGTTTAATCCACAGTCAGGCGGCGGTACAGAGCTCGCACCCCTTCAGCGCCATTGCTCAATAATGCAGTGATGCAGGGACGCCCGATCATTACCTGTGCCGCACCGAGCCGTTTCGCAGCGGCGATATCCGCACGGCTCCGCAATCCACCATCTACCCATACCTCGCCTGCAAACTTATGGAGCGTACTGCCGTACTCGGCTAAAAAATCCGCCGTGCTGCCGCGCCTTGTTTCTATCCTGCCGCCGTGATTGGAAATAACCGCAACATCGGGACGCAGCTCTCGTACCAGCTCGACATTTTCGGGTGAAAAGATTCCTTTGATGGCAAATGGCTTTTGTGCATACCGCTGTATCTCTTTTAGGCTCTGAGCGTCTTTTTGCTCAAGGTGAACAAGATTGCGCATCGTTACAATGTTATAGGAATCAATATCGATCCCTATAATATCGGCAGAGCTGCGTACCCAATCTATCCGTTCAAAGATACGGGGATTAGGATACGGCTTAATGAACACTGCTCCGGTTTTTCCATACCGCTGTAGGGCTGCAAGACCGCCCTGTATCTTTGCATCGGGGTAACCGTCTCCGATACTGAGCAAAAAACCTGCTTCGGCACAGGCTTCAATTAAATCAAAATAAAATGCAGCTTCATCTTCGTAGCCGACGTTTTCGACTCCGCCGGTAATAGGCGCCAATCTAATGGGTGGTAGCTCATCATTATACGGTGTATCGGTGTAATACTTCTGCCATGCGGCGCAGTTGCTGATAAAATTGGCGCTCTCGAACACGCCGCCCATCCCGGGCAGTTCATCGATACAGCCGTGTCCGTCGCATTCGGCACAAAAATGACATTTATATCCGCTCATAATTTGTCTACAATAGGGGGAGTGTTTTATGCATTTATAAATTACGTTTTAGTGCAATCTTGGCTTCGAACATAGAAGTAGGAGTGGCGTAGAGGAGCGGATAAATCGAACAACGAAGGTCAAGATCGCAGGGGCCGATATTCCATGTATAGAACGGCGTCAGCGCTATCAGCATTGACTGTATGTTTACGGGGCGGGTTATCGGCATTGCAACAAAGCTGTGGAAACCTCCCTGCATTTTATCAAACTCAATATTTCCGAATCCGAAGAACATATTCAACCCGCCGTATAGCTCATTATGAATGATCGTAAAGGGCTTTATCAGTGGCGTAACAGGAAAAAGACTGCCGGATTGAGTGTCCCGAATCTTAGAAACAAAAAATGTAAAATCAAAATTGACATGTTCAAGCATAATACGCGGTTCAAAAAACGCATAGATATTTCCGATAACATCCTGTTTGAGTGTTGCGCTTCTAAAATTCGTTTTATGCAAACCAACTTGTGTAAAAATAGCGACATTGTTATGAGGAATGAAGAGTACGGAAAGGGATGCTGCGCCGGATATCTTTGCCGCATTATCGGTAATATGAAAGGAAAGGTACGTGTTGGTGATGGCCGCATTGGAGAAAACACCTCCCTGCGTATATATGCCGTATTCTTGCTCGGTTTTTTTTATCCGCCCGTTCCAGCCGAAAGATCCTCCAACATACCCTGTGTTCAAAATGAGTCCTGCAGCACTGATACCTACGCTTTCACGAGGACGTGGTGGGGTAAAAAGTGCAGCAATATCGTTTTCATACATTTTTACCGGACGCATACCGTGTTTAAGAAAATCAAAGCTATAGCGTTCGCCCGTAAGACTTTGATGCTCTCCGGTAAAAATTGATAAAATCAGCGGCTTGCCTCCGAGATTGGGAAAGTTCAGAGAAAAATCAATAAAAGTAAATTGTCCCGGTGTCCGTGACTGTTGCTCCGGATGGAAAAAACGCAGGACATCAGGAACATAGAGTGCAAGGTTTAGGTCGCTATAAAAACGTTCTCCGTGCAGCAAACGGAAGTTTATGGACGATTCTTGGACTATACTGAATTGCGACGAGCTTCCCGGCTGTTTGGCTCCCGATATCCCGAAGTTAAATTTAGGTACGTTAAACTCTACGGCTGCGGCAGTGTATATTATCGAAAAACACACAAAGATACGCATTATATTTTTTTTCATTTAAGACTCCCTATGGGCATTTCTAAAAGCTCGGTTAGCTTTTAGAAATGCCCGACGAGTTTAAAATTAAGTCTTATCCAATAATAACTTAATTTTAAACGTCGCAACTAAATTTAAGGAAAACCTCTAAAAACTGAAATTTTTAGAGATTCCTTATACAGTGTCGGTATTTTTTCAGTGCTGCTTGATTCCTTTCCGCAGGCGCAGAGAGAGCATCTCCAGCAAAATAACGGTACCGAAAATAGTGTATGTGATAGCGCCGACCTCTTGTATATCATAATAGAGATTGCCTGCCATGAATAGATAATACCCGATACCGCCTGATCCTGCGGCGGCGCCGATTGCGACGGCATTGATAAAATTGATTTCGAAGCGGAAAAATGTCCATGAAATAATGGACGTTGCAGCCACCGGAATAACCGCTTGCGTAATAATGCCGAAAAATCCCGCTCCGCACGCCCGCAAAGCATCGATCGTATCGCGGTTAATCTGTTCAAAGCTTTCGGAGAACACTTTTACCAAATAGGCAATGCTGTGAAAGCACATACCGATAACGGCGGCATCGGTGCCGATATTAACCGTAACCGAGAAAACCAACACCCAGATAATTGTGGGGATTGAGCGGATAACTGCGGTGATAATACGGATTATTTTTACAACGGCTGAAGGGGCAATATTTCGGGCAGCCCCGAGAGCCAAAAAAAACGCGATAGCAGCGCCGCCGATTGTAGTTAAAATCGACAGTGCAAAACTGATACCGAGTGAGTACGCGAGTTCGCCGAGCGGAAGATGATCCGAGCGCTTCGGCTGCAAAAAAAGGATGCGTCCGTAGTGGAGCAGATTATGCCATGAATCTTTCCAATCGATTGTTTCCTGCGCAAGCAAGAAGCATCCCCAGATACTAATGCCGAAAAGGACAGCAAATACGATAGAGAGCGTCCATTGTTTTTTTCTCGGTGATCGGCATCGGTCAATATGAGCATGGGGTTTCATAGTAATATCCTTCTCACCGTGTTGGAAATACTGTCGATGCAGAGTACGAGTATCATCAATACACAAATGATAAGCCCTGCCTCAGGATAGCGAAAGCTCTTAAAATATAGATTGAAGAGAAAGCCGATTCCCGTGCCTGTTAAAATTCCAATGAGTGCGGAGTCTCTGACATTTGTTTCTATCGCGTAGAGCAGCCATGAAATAAAGAGCGGGAGAACATTCGGTAATACGCCGTGGATGATAATCGGCATATACGGTACACCGGCTGCTTCCAACGCCGTATACGATTCTTCGGCATGAGAGTCGATAATTTCGGTAAATGCACGGGTTAAATGTCCTGCGGTTATAAAGAAAAGAGCTAAAAAGCCTGTTACGGCATTTTGCTTAAAGGACAACAGCAATAGAATAGACCATGCAGGAAGTGGGATGTTTCTAAAAAAAGATGCGGCTCCGGAACAGACAATACGCAGTATACGGAACCGTCCGGTTGTTTGAGAACCGGCAACTGCCGCTATGCAGGCAACGCAAAAAGCGATAGTTGATGCCGTTATTGCGGTAACGGCGGTGTACAGCGAAGTCTTAAAAATGAGCGGCAGCACTGAAAGCGATTGTGCTGATGGGAAGAAGTTCCTTATCAGCCAATACAGGCCGCGCGGGATGCCGGTTAACGCATTCCATACCGTCAACCCTGTCATAATTGCCGAAACAACATATAACACGGCAGCACTGAAAAAAACAGTCAACGTTCTTAATTTTTTTTTCTTGAAGAAAGATCCCGAAGAGGGCGCTTTCCAGCGTCGATGTGATTCAAATGCAGGGCTTTGTCTGTCTATTGGAATATCAAATTTCATGGCAGTCTTTCTTTTCGGGATGGGATCCGGAAGAAAAAATAGTATGCAGTGCTTTTTCCGAAAGTTCTTCCGGTTTTCCGTCAAAGACCACGTTTCCGTTGCGTAAACCGATAATTCTGTCGGAATATCGTTTTGCATATTCAACATTGTGCAGATTCATAATACACGTAAGATTCCGCGTTCTAACTATTTTTTCGATATAATCAAGGATATCTTGTGCACTTTGCGGATCGAGCGAAGATACCGGCTCATCGCATAAAAGTATTTGCGGATTTTGCATCAATGCCCGCGCAATGCCGGTACGCTGTTTTTGTCCGCCGCTTAAATCTGCACACCGCTGATAAAGGTAATCCGAAAGCCCGAGTTCTTCAAGTATTGCCAGCGCTTGAGTTCTCTCTTCCTGCGTATACAGTCCGCATAGACTGCGGTACAGCGGTAAAGCGCCGAGGCAGCCGTGGAGCGTATTCTCAAGAACAGTGAGCCGCTCTACCAGATTGTAGTTTTGAAAAATCATGCCGATTTTTCTACGGACTTGTTTTAATCGGCGGCTGTTCATTTTTTGGAGTATTTCATCGTCGATTTTAACCGTACCGGCAGTACAGTCGATGAGCCGATTGATACAACGGATAAAGGTTGTCTTACCTGCACCCGAAGGTCCGATAACGGAAACCATCGAACCCTGTTCAATCGTAAGATTGATAGAATCCAGTGCAAGTCTGTCCCCTGCATAGCGCTTTGAAACATTTTTAAAGGTGATCAACACTTCAAACCTTGTCAGGCGGCTGTAGAACAGCCGCTGTGTTTATTCTTTAATCAACATCAAGTAAGATACCGGATGATACTGCATTACTTGGTAGAATTTCTAAGTTCATCGTACCATGCATCATCGGTAGCAACCAACCGCGTCTTTTCGGAATACTTAGGATATATGCCCTTTTTACCGGAATCCTTTACGTTAAAAATTCCGGGATTATTTGCCGTTTTGTCCGAAGTCAGCGCTTCTCGTATCTTTTGTATATCCGCGGCTGAAACCGTGTTCGTATTGACGGTAATCGGCGCATTTAAGACGGGGATGGAGCGGATTACGGTCATTTCACTTCCTGCAAAGGATGTGAATGGTTCATCAGCTCCTTCGGTTACGCGATAAACTGCGCCTGTTCTATAATCTTCACCTTCAAGCAGTTCATACACGCCGATTGTTTGCGGGATAGCAAAAGCTGCGGCATCTGCATCGCCGCGGAAAAGGTTTACCTGCGAGCCTTGATGAGAACCGGCAAATAACACCTTGGAAAATACTTTGTCGCTCAATATAAGGTCGTCGGTATTATCAAGAGAAAAAGCAGCTGCTAAAACTTTTGCGGGAATAACAAAGCCCGAAGTAGAGCTTGCCGCCACAAACGACATTCTTTTTCCTTTTAATAGGCTTAAATCAAAACTACCATCCGCTTTTCTATAGGTACCGGCATCTTTCCGCTGCACGCCGATAAAGCTGTAATACTTTGCATCGTCAAGCGTCCCGCTGGAACCCGAATTAGTCGCAATAGGGATAACGGCGCTGTTCCGCTTGTGAGCGGTCAGGTATCCTTCGGCGCCGACATAAGCCATATCGGCCTTGCCGGAAACGAGCGCTTCCAATGCGATGTTATAATCGGTCGTGGTAAGAATTTCAACATCGCGACCGACGGCTTCTTTTAAAATTTCTTGGAATGCTGCGCGGGCATCTTTCATGGATTCGCTTGACTCATTTGGATAAAAAACCATTGTAAGCGGTTTTTGTTCAGCTTTGCTGCATGAACAAACAAGCACAACTGAAAGGCACATCATACAAAGAAACGGTTTAACATACCGCAGCGTCTTTTCTGCTGATGAAGTGGCTGCAGCACAAAATAAAGAGGATTTCATCACTTTCTCCACATTTTAGGAAATCGCTAAAAGCAGTCTTTAGCGTTTTTTTGATTATGGGCGCCAGTCTACTATAATTGAAGTCTTTATGCAACCGCCCGCCGATTCTGCTATGCCGCGGCACGGATAGTATTATTCCGCTTTTTGTGTTACTATCGCCGCATGATCGGATTTTTTCTCAAAAAAAATTTTTTTGACGGATGGGATAATTTTCTCCCGCTCGCTCTTTTCAATATTGCATGTATACTGATTGTTTTTTTATTCTTCGGCTTGTCCTACCTACTGTCATCAATGCCGACGCTGTCTTTATTGAGCTTGTTTGTTTGTCTCATATTGATGGGAGTGCTGCTTTTAGCCGTCTCTCATTTGATGTCCCGTATAGCCGATTATAAATCGTTTTCATTGAAAGAAATCGGCGGAGAAATCAAACGTACGTGGCGACACGGTGTTTTATTCTCATTAGTCGAAACTTTTTGTTGGGTTGTTGTCGGAGTCGCCGTTCCCTACTATTTTTCATTTCACAATTTTCTCGGTCTTTTTCTCGGTATCAGTGTCATCTGGATTTTTGCGGTTATACAGCTGTCACTTTTATGGTTCTTTCCGATACGGAGTCGGCTGGAATCGAATTTTCGCAAATGCCTTAAAAAGTGCTTTATTATTTTTTTTGATAATACCGGATTCACGCTCTTTATGCTGCTGTACAGCGTCGTCCTCGTTATATTGACCCCGTTCTTAGCTTTTTTGGTGCCGGGCTTTTCGGGACTCTTGCTTGCATGGAACAATGCTTTTAAACTGAGAATGTATAAGTATGATTGGATGGAGCAGCATCCTGAAATACCGATTCAGACCGTGAGGAAACAAATACCATGGGATGAATTGCTGGCGGAAGATCGGGAAACAGTCGGAACACGGACAATCCGCAATCTTATTTTTCCGTGGAAAGATTGATAAGCATAGCTGTCTCTGAAGACTCGATTGGTTTTTAGAGATCATTCATAATGATTTTGATACGTTTGACAAGGAGGATATGATGAGTGTTCATATTGGAGCAAAACAAGGCGAAATTGCAGAACGGATATTGTTACCGGGCGATCCGCTGCGGGCAAAGTTCGTTGCCGAAAATTTTTTGGAAAATGCGCACTGCTACAATGAAGTCCGCGGTATGTATGGGTTTACCGGCACGTATAAGGGTATAAAGGTTTCCGTGCAGGGAACCGGTATGGGGCAGCCTTCTATTTCCATTTATGTAAATGAGCTTTTCCGTGAATACGGCGTGCAGAAGGCTATCCGTATCGGTACTGCGGGAGCTTTGCAAAAAGATATTCCGCTGCGTTCATTGATTATCGGGATGAGCGCTGCGACTAACTCAGGGACAAATACGCTCCGTTTCCGCGGAACCCAGTTCGCGCCTACAGCGGACTGGAAGCTTTTAAAACATGCTTATGATGCGGCAGTTCGTCTCGGTTACAATCCGTTGGTTGGTCCCATTGCTTCCTCTGATGTCTTTTATGACGAACTTGAAACGTGGAAGCTCTGGTCGCGGTACGGTCTTTTGGCGATTGAGATGGAAGCTGCCGAGCTGTATACCCTTGCTGCACAGTATAAGCGGCAGGCGCTCGCACTGCTAACCATATCCGACAATATGGTTACGCATGAAGAAACCACTGCGGAAGAGCGGCAATTGTCTTTTACCGCGATGATGCAAACCGCACTTGAGGCAATTATCGCCGAATAAATATAAATTGAAAGAAAGCGGGGATGTCTCAAAAGTTGGTTTACTTTTTCGATAACCTGTTCCCACTTTTTTGTAAAATTTCAAGCCGTTTTGTTATTGGTGACGCATATATATGGTATGAATATCATCAATAACAAAACACTTGACGGCAACACAACGCCTGACGGCGAAATCCTGTACTCTTTTGAATCGGAGGCGCCGCTTCCCGATACGGAAAGCTGTCCCGTAATTTTTGAATCGGATAATCCCGAATACAGCTTGGAAAAAACAGCCGATGCTGTTTCGCTCTGTGCTCAGACCGTATTCGGGATTCCGGCACTGTATCCATGGCAGCGGCTCGTGATTGCCAACATCCTCGATGCCGTACACGCCGCGGAAGCGGTAGCAGCTGCCGACGCTGCTGCCGCACAGCTGTCCGGAAATGCTGCAATGCAGGGCGGAATTTCTACAGCGCCGTTCGGAACCGCGGTATCGCAAACGGAGCCGGATTTTCTGTCCGGCACAGGCGAGCCTTTAAGCGAGCTTTACGATGAAGACGGTGTGCTGCGGGGTAGGCAGATTGTTTTGTTGCCGACCGGCGCGGGGAAATCGCTGTGCTTTCAGGTACCGGCGCTGTTGCTGGATAAGCCGACGCTTATTATCTATCCGCTTTTAGCCTTGATGAGTGATCAGATGCGCCGGATGTGCGAAGGCAATCTTGAACCGGTGTTGTTCCGCGGCGGTCAAAGCGGACAGGAACGAGCCGCGCAGTATGCCCGCCTTGAAGGAACGGACGGGAAACCTCCTGCAAAGCTCATCATTGCCAATCCCGAAATTCTGATGCAGGAAGAAGTGTTAAACCGTATTGCAAAGCGCGGCATTGCCCACCTCGCTATAGATGAGGCTCACTGCGTCAGCGAATGGGGAGACAGCTTTCGGCCGGCCTACCAAACCTTAAAACAGGTTATCGAAACGCTGAAGCCGCCTGCCGTTACCGCTTTTACCGCAACGGCAGGCAACGAGGTGTTGAAGCGTATCGGTGAGGTGCTTTTTGACGGACGGGTTCATCTGGTACGTGGGGAATCGGATCGTACCAATATTGCCTATTATGTACGGCAATGCCGCGTAAAGGCGCCTGCCCTGTTGCAAGAGGTTATGCAGCGGCAGCGCCCGATGGTTATTTTCTGTGCGACGCGGAACGGCACGGAACAAACTGCCGCATTTTTACGCTATACGCTGCGGGATCGGGCGATTCGATTTTATCATGCAGGCTTACAGCGGGATGAAAAAGATGAGGTGGAGCAATGGTTCCATCAGCACGACAGTGCGATACTGGTAACCACCTGTGCGTGGGGGATGGGCGTCGATAAAAAGAATGTACGCACCGTGATCCACCTCAATGCGTCGCCCACTGCCGAAGCATACATACAAGAAGCGGGCAGGGGAGGGCGGGACGGTAATCCTGCACAGGCAGTCTTGCTGTGGAGTCCCGAGGACAAGGCACGGATCGCGCTATTGCCTGAAAAACAGCGGAAACGGGCGGAGATACTCGTTAATTTTGCTGAAAGCGGTCGCTGCCGGCGCGAGGTTCTGCTCGAAGCGCTCGGAGAAGTGCGGGCTGTTCCGCTTCGTGCAGGAGATGAAAGCATCGCCTGTTCCGGTTGCGATATCTGTAACGGAACTGCGCTTCTGTATCCGCAAGATGAGCGGGAATTGATTGCATTTATAGCGGTCAATAAGCGAAAGTTTACCGCCCCGCAGCTTATCCGCGTATTACACGAAAACCTTCCGCTCTGGCGCGCCGGCGATATTGGCAGCCTTGTTTCGCAGCTTATCCAAGAGCGGAAAATCCGCCCTGCCAATGCGTTTTTCTGGAAAGGAGCGCTTATATGTTAGGGTAAACGCAGCAGGTTCTTTTGAAAATATACGACGCATCTACTGCGTCGCACGCTGAAAA
The DNA here is from genome assembly GCF_050937395.1 of Treponema sp. OMZ 805. Classification (NCBI taxonomy): domain Bacteria; kingdom Pseudomonadati; phylum Spirochaetota; class Spirochaetia; order Treponematales; family Treponemataceae; genus Treponema; species Treponema sp. OMZ 805. The sequence goes on from NZ_JACCLP010000002.1 coordinate 322,898, forward strand.
TAAATGCTCAACGTATCAAAGATACGCCGCCGCTTTATTTTCAGCTAGCTCCTTGTATCTGCATCGTCTATTTTCAAAAGGCTACGGAGAGGCTGTTCAAATGGTCTCACAGCCTCAATAATTCTGCGCTGTTTATCTACTCGACCTAATGCGTTTACCCGTCTGCAATGTCCATTCTTGCATTTTTTCATATAACAGAGTATATTTTTATCGGATATAAAACTATTGGCAGGTGTATGAACTCTGCCATTCACATAACGGAGGAATACAATGGTTAAAACAGTAAGAGATGTAGATCTTCACGGCAAGCGTGTTATCATGCGGGTTGATTTTAATGTTCCGATGAAGGACGGGGTTGTGCAGGACGATACGCGAATCGTTGCAGCATTACCGACTATCAAATATATTTTAGAGCAAAAGCCGCGTTCGTTGGTGTTGATGAGCCACCTCGGCGATCCTGCCAAAGATTCAAAGAAAGCTGAGGAAAAAGCGGCTAAGGACGGCAAGCCGTTTGACAAAGAGGCCTACATCGCCGGTAAGCATAAGATGAAGCCGGTAGCGGCATATTTGGAAAAACTGTTAGGTATGCCCGTTCGGCTTGCCGATTCCTGCAAAGGACAAAAGGCGGTAGTCGATGCACTTCCCGAAGGCGGTATCTTGATGCTTGAGAATACGCGCTTCCATCCCGAAGAAACCTCGAAGGACACTGCAGAACAGGAAACACTTGCCAAAGAGCTTGCCTCCTACGGCGATGTATACGTCAACGACGCATTCGGAACTGCACACCGTGCTCATGCTTCTACGGCAACCATCGCGAAATTTATGAAGGTAAAAGTTGCCGGTTTTTTAATGGAGAAAGAAGTTAAATATATTGAACCGATGGTAAAAAATCCGCCCAAACCGATGGTCGCCATCATCGGCGGCGCAAAAGTTTCTTCAAAAATTGCCGTACTGGATAGTCTTTTGAAAAATGCCGCTGCGCTGATTATCGGCGGCGGTATGGCGTATACCTTCCTTAAAGCGCAAGGCCATTCAATCGGGAAATCCTTGGTGGAAGATGATTTTATCGACACGGCAAAGAAACTTTTAACCGATGCCGAGGCAAAGGGCGTTAAAATAATCCTGCCGGTAGACCATATTTGCGCCGCCTCTTTTGCCGCCGATGCAAAACCGGAAAGCGTGGACGGCTGCGACATCCCCGATTCGCTTATGGGAATGGATGTCGGGCATAAAACCATCGAATTGTACAAGGCAGAGATTTTGAACGCAAAGTCCATCGTATGGAACGGCCCGGTCGGCGTGTTTGAATTTGAAGCTTTCTCCCACGGAACGGAAGCGGTTGCCCGCCTTGTGGCCGAAGCAACCGGAAAAGGCGCAGTAACGGTAGTCGGCGGCGGCGACTCCGTTGCAGCCGTCAACAAGTTCCATCTTGCCGATAAAATGAGCCACGTATCTACCGGCGGCGGCGCCTCACTCGAATTCTTGGAAGGGAAAACATTGCCGGGCATCGCCTGCCTCGATGCATAAACGAAGGTATCATGAAAGAATTTACCTGTGTTTCCTGCCCTATGGGCTGTAGACTCCGAGCAATTGAAAAAGACGGCGCCTACACAATAGAAGGATATAGCTGTAAGCGAGGGCTTGAGTACGGCTTGCAGGAAATGAAAGATCCTCGAAGAAATATCAGCTCGACGGTGCGCATTGAAAACGGCTTTTTATCGGCGCTTCCCGTTAAAACCGCTGCGCCTATTCCGAAAGGCATGATTTTTCAGGTGATGGCGGAGATCAACAAAATCAGGGTAACGGCACCGGTAAAGACAGGAGCAGTCATTATTCCCGACGTGCTGCATACGGGCATCGACATTGTCGCAACCCGCGATATGCCGTGCCGCGCTGAGTAGTGTATGATGCAATGGCGCCGATTTTGACACGCCATACAATCACGAGCCTATAACAAAACGGCCGGTAATTCTTGCTGAACTACCGGTCGTTGCCGTTTACACATTGCATTTCAAGGTAACCTGTTCAGAAACGGAAGTTTCCGAACAGGTTTATTTTCGGTCGAACATCTCTAAAGTATCTGAAAAAACTCAGGTATAGCATTTAGAGATGCTTCATCACGATATCTTTCCGTTAAAATTCTGCGCTTGTTGCAACGGTGTCGGTCTTGAGTTTTAAGAAAGCGGTAAATTCATCGACGGACATCGTTTTTTGCGCTCCTTTCAAAAGCCGGACGGTAACACTGTTGTTCTGCTTTTCCTTTTCGCCGACAATAAGCTGATACGGAATTTTTTGTTCCTGATACTTCCGTATCTTCGCGTTCATACGGTCGGTATCAATATCAGCCTTTACGCGGAAGCCGGCTTTTGAAAGAGACGCTGCGATACCTTCGGCATATTCGTTAAATACGGGAGCGACGGGAATAACCATTGCCTGCACCGGAGAGAGCCACGGCGGCAGCGCACCGCCGAATTGTTCAATCAAAATACCGATAAACCGCTCCAGTGAACCGAGCGCCGCGCGGTGCAGCATGACGGGCTGATGCTTTTGGTTATCCTCTCCGATATACTCGGCATTCAATCGGTCTTTAGAAGGCAGTTGATAGTCCGCCTGTATGGTGCCGCATTGCCATTCACGTCCAAGCGCATCGACAAGCGTAAACTCCAGCTTCGGCCCGTAAAAAGCTCCTTCTCCGGGGGCGATCTCGTACTCAAGACCGGCGGCTTTACACGCTTCCGCAAGCGCATTCTCTGCCCTATCCCACGTTGCATCATCACCGACACGTTTTTCAGGCCGCGTAGAAAACTTGACGAGTATAGCTTTATCGTCAAAGCCGAAATCTCGATAGAGCGATTTAAGCAGGTTACAGAACTTGCACACTTCGGAGGAAATTTGTTCTTCCGTACAGAAAATATGCGCGTCATCCTGCACAAAGCCGCGCACCCGCATAATCCCATGCAGCGAACCGGACGGTTCATTCCGCGTACAGGAGCCGAACTCCGCAATACGCAGCGGCAAATCGCGGTAGCTCTTTATTCCCTGTTTAAAGATTTCAACGTGCCCGGGACAGTTCATCGGTTTAAGCGCAAACACCCGTTTCTCGCTTTCGGTGATAAACATATTTTCCTTGTATTTTTCCCAGTGCCCCGAACGAAGCCAGAGACTCTGCGGCATAACAAAGGGGGTATTTACCTCAACATAGCCGTCCTCTTTAATCTTTTGGCGTACATGCTGCTGTACGGTTAAATAGAGCGTCCAGCCGTTCGGGTGCCAGAATACTTCGCCGGGATTGTCTTCTTCGATATGGAATAAATCGAGTTCCCGTCCTATTTTGCGGTGATCGTTTTTCTCCGCTTCCGCCTGCATCGTCAGATAGGTTTTAAGGTCATTGGGCGTTTCCCATGCCGTACCATAGATACGGGTCAGCATCGGACGTTTTTCATCGCCACGCCAATAGGCTCCCGCAATTTTTTGCAGCTTAAAACTTTGAGCGTTAATTTCTTTTGAATTGGCAACATGCGGCCCTCTGCATAAATCGACAAAATTACCCGACCGGTAAATCGAGATTTCCGCATCTTGAGGTAAATCATTGATAAGTTCGCACTTATACGGTTGATCCTTAAAAAGCTCAAGCGCTTGTTGCCTACTGACGATTTCTTTTACAAAGTTCTGCGGAGTTGATAAAAGACGGCGCATTTCTTTTTCGATACGAGCAAGATCATCCTGCGTGATCGATGTCGGAAGGTCAAAATCATAATAAAATCCATGTTCAACGGCAGGCCCAATAGCGACCTTTGTGCCGGGGAATAAATTCATAACAGCTTCTGCCATTATGTGCGCAATACTGTGCCGTAGTAACGGTAATTTTTCCGATTTCGGTAATGAATAGTTCATACGACCTCCCTTTTATATCTTCCATTATATAAATATAAATAAAAGCATACCGCCGAATTTTTAGGCTGTCAAGATACCATAAAACTGTCTGCATAAATGCTAGTCAAAAAATCTTGCGCAAAAGTCTGTTATCCGATAATCTGACAGTATGGAAACTCAGTATAAACTTTCTTTCGCTTCGGATTATATGGAAGGAGCACACCCTGCGATTATTCAGCGCCTCGTACAGACAAATATGGAACAAACGGCAGGCTACGGAACCGATGAATACTGCGAACGGGCTCGCTCCCTTATCAAAAAAGCGTGCGAATGCCCTGAGGCCGCTGTGCATTTTCTTGTCGGCGGTACTCAGACAAATGCAACGGTTATCGATGCGCTCCTCAAGCGGTATGAAGGCGTAATCGCGGCACAGACAGGGCATGTTGCCGTACACGAAGCGGGCGCGATAGAGTTCGGCGGGCATAAGGTACTCCCCCTTGCCTGCGACAAAGGTAAAATCACCGCCGCTTCGGTTAAGCGGTATCTACAGGATTTTTATGCGGACGGAAACTACGAGCACATGGTGCATCCGGGAATGGTGTACATCTCGCAGCCGACGGAATACGGAACGCTCTACACCAAGCAGGAGATGAGCGCGATCAGTGCAGTGTGCCGCGAGTATCATATTCCGCTGTATGTTGACGGAGCGCGGCTTGCGTATGCGCTTGCTTGCAAAGAAAACGATGTAACGCTTGCCGACCTTGCAGCGCTCTGCGATGTCTTTTACATCGGCGGCACGAAATGCGGCACACTCTTCGGAGAAGCGGTTGTTATTCCCGATCCGAAACGTAGCCCGCATTTTTTTACCATTATGAAACAGCACGGTGCGTTACTCGCAAAAGGAAGACTGCTCGGCATTCAGTTTGAAACGCTTTTTACCGATGACCTGTATCTCCGTATCGGGGAAAATGCGATCCGTACCGCCGATGCCATTCGCACCTTTCTTGACTCTCACGGGTATGAACAATATTTTACGGCGCCGACAAATCAGATTTTTATCGTCCTTGAAAATACACGCTATGCAGAACTTTCAAAAAAAATCGCATTCGGGTTTTGGGAAAAGAAAGATGATTCGCACACCGTTGTCCGCATCGCAACCGACTGGGCAACCACACCTGAGAACGTAGAAAAGCTCTTACAAGCACTTGCATAAACGACAGGACGTTCAAAGGAAAATACTATGGGAAAGGCCATTGCATATAGTTTTGACTGCAAGTTGTGGCTCTGCCACAACATTGCTACTGCGTGGAACAACCGCCATCCATGGCGGTTGAGGAACAGCGGGTATTAAACCCGCCGCACGAATAAAAGGCGGAGTACAGGCCTTTGCCGCGGTCTGTATCGCACTGTTGTACGGCTGGGTATTTATCGCCTTGGGAATAGCCGCAATTATCATCATACTGCGGCGTCGGAAGGCAGGGTAAACGCATCAGGCCGTCTTTTTAACAACCCCGCGGAAAAATTGATACTATTCGACCAGAGTTGAACCTCTTCGCGGTTCAAATGGTCTCACAGTCTCAATTTTTCCGCGATTTTTATCTACTTTACCTGATACGTTTACCCATTTACTGGGAAAATGTGCGAAATTTTATTTCCTTAAAATGCAACAGTTGAACAAAATATGAATTTTGGAAACTGTTGCATTCGTGCGCGAAAAGCGCACACATCAATACGCAAGTTTTCGAAAGAAAACTTGACGGTTAAGGTGAGCGGCGTCATTGTAGACGCTCACCTTATACCTATGAAATTTCGCACAGAAGGAAGGCAACCGCTGAAAATATTTTTAATGCGGTTGCCCTGCATCGGAAGGATAAGGCTGAGAAAGCACAATAGAAAATTTTATGTGAATAGGTATAATGACAGACAAAGAGATACTGAAAGAATTACGAACAATAACAAAAAATAAAGCAAATTGGGTGACAGCGATTGATGATGTCGCAGCAAAACTCGGCGAACAGTATTCAGCGGATGTACAAGCAAAAGCGTTGTGGCTTCTCGGTGAAATGGGAAAGCGGCTGCCGCATTCTGTAGAACCGTACTTGGAAAAACTGGCATGGTTTGCACAACATGATCCGCATCCTGTTGTTCGTATTCACAGCAGCGGCGCAATTCGCATAACGAAAAAAGTATTGGAGGAAAGTAAACATGCCGCAGATAAGTAAAGGCGGAAAATATATATTCGGTTGGTCTGAGATACGGGAAGATGGAGCACTCATCTTTCCGCTACCGGCAGTGGAAGAATATAAATTACACCAAGAGCAATATATTTACATCGTTTCCGGCAGTAAGCAGACGGGCGGATTTTGTGTGATGAGCGAGCCCCTACTTTCCCGCTCAACACTCAATCACATCTTAAAAGAAAACCCTCGTTTGGCGGATAGGACACTCAAAGAGGGTGAGTTGATTTCATATAAGGGAAGAAAATACGGCTGGCTTACCTTGAAAGATAACGGAGTTCGTCTTTCAGAATCTTTAATGCAGATGTTGGATATAAAGACGGGAGATAAACTGTTGGCAATTCGAAGCAGTGATATTGCTTTTACTATGGGTGCAAAAGGTTCCTTAATACAAAAAGCAAATGAATATACCGGAGAAATAGAAGTCTTCTGATCTCTGTATATGGTGACAAAATAGAAAACTTACACAGGTAAAAAGTACAAATCAGACTTATAAAAATGAACTGAGAACCATGTAATGACAATATATTGATATTGCACGAAAAATAGATATAATATACTTCAAACGGAGATTGATAGTATGGCAACAACAAATTTAAATATCAGAACCGATAAAGAAATGAAGGAGCAAGCAGAAGCTATTTTTTTTGAATTGGGGCTTACGATGACAACTGCTATCAATATGTTTTTAAGAACAACCATTAGAGAAAATGGAATCCCGTTTGCTTTAAAATTAGATATTCCCAATGCAACTACAGTGTCAGCAATAGAAGAAGGTAGAAAAATTGCTTATGATGATAGTGTAAAAGGATATTCGAATATAGACGATTTAAGAAAAGCATTGGAAATATGAAATACGAAGTAAAATTTACAACTCAATTTAAAAAAGACCTTAAACTTGCAAAAAAACAGAACAAAAACTTAGATAAGCTGTTAGAAGTTATTAATTTACTTTCAAATGGCGAAAAACTTGAAGCTAAGTATAGAGATCACGATTTATCAGGCAGCTATAAAGGAACCAGAGAGTGTCACATAGAACCGGATTGGCTGTTGGTGTATGAAATTAGAAATGATGTACTCGTACTTATGCTTTATAGACTTGGCTCACATTCAGAGCTTTTTAAGAAATAGGGAAAATTTCCCATCATACGAATAAAAGAGAAGAAAGCTTTGCATACCGAAAAAAAATGATATCAGGAGTAAAAACTATGACGGTAAAAAAGATAGCGATTATCAGTCTTTCGCGGGGCTTGCTCGGTGAGTCGTTTATTAAACACGAGGAAGAATTGGGCTTTAAGCGTTTACGTGCGTATGGGATAGAAGTTGTTACTACTGCGAATGCCTGTAAAGGAATTGATTTTCTTCAAAGTCATCCCGAAGCCCGTGCGCAGGATTTATTGGATGCTTTCTCCGATCCGTCTATCGATATGATTCTGTGTGCAATCGGCGGGGACGACACATACAAGCTGCTGCCGTATTTATTTGAACATGATGAATTACGGAAGGCGGTACAGCATAGCAAAAAGATTTTTCTCGGATTCTCCGATACAACTATGAATCATTTTATGCTGCATAATGTAGGCGTAAACACTTTTTACGGTCAGTCGTTTGTGGCGGATATCTGTGAACTTGAAGATGAAATGCTGCCGTATTCAAAAAAATATTTTGAAGAATTGATTACAACCGGCACAATAAAAGAAATCCGCCCGAGCGATATGTGGTATAGTGAGCGTACGGCATTTGATGAATCACAGATCGGTGTAAAAAGAGTGCGGCACCGGAACAATGGATTTGAATTGTTGCAAGGGAATTCCGTATTCTCCGGCGCTATTCTCGGAGGCTGCATTGAAACGATGTATGATATGTTTGACAACACCCGCCATAAGGATAGCCCTGCTTTGTGCCGCCGCTATAATCTTTTTCCGAGCATTGATGATTGGCATGGTAAAATACTGCTTTTGGAATCGAGCGAAGAACATACAAAACCGGAGCTCTATCAAAAGATGCTGCAAGCCTTAAACACTACCGGCATTTTTGAAGTTATAAACGGTATCCTTGTCGGCAAGCCTATGGACGAAGTATATTACGAAGACTACAAACGTCTTTTAATCAGCGAAATCAATAAACCGGATTTGCCGATTGTGTACAACGTTAATATCGGACACGCAACACCGCGGTGTATTATTCCGCTCGGCATTGAGGCGACAGTTGATGCGGATAAACAGGTTATACGGTTTGCATGAAAGTCCTAAGATAAACATTTTACAAAAGGCAATGCTTCAAATGTGTGATTTTCCAGCATACTGATTAAACGGCAAGCCGTACCGGTTGGACGATTTGTTCCTTTTTCCCATGCTTCTACTGTCTTAAGTGAAACACCCATGTAATTTGCAAACAAAACCTGCGTCATCCCAACGGAATTTCTTATGTGTTTTATTTCAATGTTATTATATTTTTTTATAGGTTGAATTTCATACACGGTTTTACGGCCTTTTAATTCACCTCGTTCAATAGCAACCGCTTCATTTAAGCCGGTCATTAGACTATCAAAAAAATCACTCATGTTCTTTCCTCCAATTCCTTGCAGTTCCAATCATCACATCGCCTGCCTCCGGATTTTTGATAAAGAATTGTTGCAATTCAGCCAAATCATCATCATTAAATCCAAGTGCAAACCACCTTTTTGTGAACGATGGCGTTTCTATAAATTCTCTTCTCATCTTATCTTTTACACGATACCCTATAAAATAGGGTCTTGTCAACGGTATGCCCTGAATACTTCCCAATCTATCTATCGATATGATATTATTCCGCTCGGCGTTGAGGCGACAGTTGATGCGGATGAACAGGTTATACGGTTTGCGTAAAAGAGGAGCTAAAAAATGACATGTATTCATTTTGTAAGGCATTGTCAATCGGATCATACGAAAAGCGGCGATGAGCGGCTTCGGCCTTTGACGAAAGAAGGTCTTGAGGACTCCCACGCAGTGTTGCATTATCTTAAAGATAAAAAAATTGATGTGTTTATCTCAAGTCCATATAAACGAAGCTATGACACGATCGCAAAAGCTGCCGAATATTATCATCTACAAATAAAAACCGATGAAAGATTGAGGGAACGAAAATCAGGCAAAAACGGGAATACTTTTGAACTGTTCAAAAAGCGATGGGCGGATAAAAATTACGCGGAAGAGGATGGGGAATCGCTTTATTCCGTGCAAAAAAGAAATATCGAAGCGCTTAAGGAAATAATGGAAATCTATCGGGATAAAAATATCGTAATAGGAACCCACGGTACCGCTTTAAGTACCATTCTCAATTATTATAATCCGGCATTTTGCTGCGATAGTTTTATGAGAATAATTGACTATATGCCGTATATTGTAAAACTTGGGTTTGACGGAGCGCAGTACGCCGGAATGACTGAGGAACTTATTATCAAAAAAGAATAAACCTGTTCGGAAACGGAAGTTCCCGAACAGGTTTAATACAACTGACCGCAGCGTAGGAACTATTGATTACGCAGTCCGCCGCCGTTTTGCGTTTATTACATTAAAATCCAAGAAGTCAGCTATTGAAAAATTTTGTGATAATCGGCATATTGGTACAGATATAGTATTAAAAAATAAAGCAGAATTGGAACAAAAGGTTACCTATGAGGTGTTACCGCTTCTTTACGAATATCATAAAGGAGAACTGCTTAAAACTTTATCGTATCCGCGGCGTAAATTTGTCCGACGCGGCTTTCTCCTTTAAAATAAACTGGAGCTTACCGGTAATGTTCGACATAACGAAACAATTGTCCTATGCGGATCTCTCCACGGCACTTGACTCGGGTTCCGACCTTAGCAGTATGAATTTTGCCGGTCTTACGCTTACCGGCATTAATTTTTCAGGGAAAAGATTTACCGGTTGCTCGTTTGCGCATAGCTGTTTTACGGACTGTTCCTTTACGGGTATACGGATACGGCTCTCTTTTTTTGACTTTGCCTGTTTTGTACATTGCACTTTTGATAAAGCTGATATTCAGTTTTCATGCTTTGCGGGAAGCACTTTTGAAAATACCGTTTTTACCGATTCGGAATTACTCATCAATAATTTTACTGGGGTTACGACACGTGAATGTAGCTTTAAGGATTCGGATTTATACGGTTCCCGTTTTATTCACTGCTCGCTGCATAAGACACCGTTCGAAAATTGCAATATAAAAAAAGTGTCTTTTCTAAAAAACACCTATGCCGATGTATCATTTAAATACTCCAATACACGTGTCGCTCATTTTGATACTGAGGAATTTATAAAATGAAAATATATCCTCACTATTCGAATGAAGGTTTTGTCAATAGCTACCTTGTCGGCAATGAGATACGCAAAGAAGCGCTGATTATCGATCCGGGAAAGATAACCGGAGAAGTAATCGGTCATATTGAAAAGAACGGTTATAGGCTTAGCGCTGTCTGTATTACACATAATCACATCCGTCACTATGGGTACGGGCTTCCGACGTTGTTAAAAATTTATAATCCACGCATATATGCAGCGGATCAAGTGCTCGTCGGTAAACATGGAAAGATGCTGCGGGGTGATTGCGCGCTTTCAATTGCCGGTTTTTCCGTCGAATGTTTTTCGGTGCCCGGACATTCACCCGATTCCTATCTATTTAAAATAAATAACTGTATTTTTACCGGCGACAGTCTTACCGCAGGGATCGTCGGCAGTACGCTGCATAGTTTTGCCGCAAAAACGCTTGCTGAGCAGCTTGAGAAAAAACTGTTTATTTATGATGATGCGCTCATCCTTTTGCCCGGGCATGGTCCGCCGACTACGATCGGAGTGGAACGTGACTTTACGCATGCAAATCTAAGGGGAAAACCGGTGAGTTCACCTCACCCCTAGAGCTGAGGTTTCTATTTGTTTCCGTGATAAGCGATGAAAAGCGATGAAAGAAGGTTGACAGAGTGAGGTGATATGTAGTAATATTGCCGACGCTGCATCTTATCACTGCCGAGTAGCTGAAAATAGTGCAGCAGAATGAAAAAAAAGCTGTTAAGCTTATCAATTTCTTCTATAAAATATAATGTGTTTATATTATGCCGCGGTGCGAAGGTGGTAAGTATTGCTGATGTCTTTTGTTTTTTTTCTGTGTGTTTTTGATAATGAAAGAAAATTAAAAAAAACAAAAGAAAAAAGCAAAATGCGCTTGACAAAATGAATGGTTTTATGATACATTCTTTTTCGCTTGCGATGCACTGGAGCAGTGCGCCGTAGCAACTGGTCTTTGAAATAAAAGGGAAGGGAAAGAAGAAAAAGCCAAAGAGCAAAATCTTTGGTAAGGAAAAATAAGCGTAGAACAAAGAATAGGGAGAAAAGAAGGAACATAAAACAGCGTAATAGTTGTTTTATGGTGTTATTTTTTTTCTCTCGAAGGTCAACGTTCCTAAAAATAAGAAACGGGACCGGCTTAAAATTATTGAGATCAGACGCCCTTCGGGGTGTTTGAAATAAAATAATGGAGAGTTTGATCCTGGCTCAGAACGAACGCTGGCGGCGCGTCTTAAGCATGCAAGTCGAACGGCAAGAGAGAAGCTTGCTTCTCTCCTAGAGTGGCGGACTGGTGAGGAACACGTGGGTAATCTACCCTTAAGATGGGGATAGCTGTTAGAAATAGCAGGTAATACCGAATATACTTAGTGCTTCATAAGAGGTA